>CALXLE010000065.1 GCA_944389115.1 uncultured Spirochaetaceae bacterium | reverse complement strand
CGATAGCATCTGCGATCTGCCGTCCTCTCGGTCTTGATTCAGAGCTTGCATGGGCCATCGGAATGGGGCATGATCTCGGGCATACTCCGTTCGGACATGTCGGAGAGAGGATAATATCGAAGATGTCTGAGGAACGGGGACTCGGTAAATTCGAGCATGAGGTCAATTCGCTTCGCGTCGTCGACTTTCTTGCCGATAACGGCAAAGGGCTGAATCTTACATATGCTGTGCGTGATGGCATCGTATGCCATAATGGTGAGAGCCTCCGCAAGAGGATAAAGCCATCATACGAGCTGAAGGATCTTGACAGCATAACGGAGAGGGAAGGCCTCCTTCCTTCGACATATGAAGGCGCTGTCGTACGTTTCTCCGATTCGATAGCCTATCTTGGGCGTGACTGGGAGGATGCATACCGGCTTGGAATCCTGAAAGGACGCGATCTTCCCGATATAGTCCGCGAAAGACTCGGGACAACCAACGGGCAGATTATCAATACACTTGTCTCCGATATAATCTCTGGTGCCTCTGAGGAGGGCATAGGATTTTCCGAGGACATATTCGAAGCTGTCGAAGCCTTCAGCGCATTCAACTATGAATATATCTACCGTTCGGAGATACTCAATGGCTATACAAGATACTTCACAAGGCTTCTGCATCTCATCGCTGACTACCTTGAGGATCTGTATTCCTCATATGGGCTTGATGAGAAAGGCTATGTGGCGGAGCATAATATGCTTGCTGCAGGTTTCTACAGCCATATCAAGGAGATGTATCCGAAGTATATAGAGAGGGAAGGTTCCGATTGCCGCATGATAATCGATTACATAGCGGGTATGACCGACAACTTCACTCTTGACTGCGCGAATGAGATACTCAAGCCCGACCATCTCAATGTCGAGATAGAGCAGAGCGTTACAGGGCGCTGGTTCGACGCTGTCAGGACTGGTGGCCGGTAAGGCTCTCTATCTCCTCAATGAACTGGTCAAGATCATCGAATGCCCTGTATACCGATGCAAACCGTACATAGGCGACAGGGGAGACTGGGTAGAGCTGCCTAAGTGTCTCTTCTCCCACTTCCTTGCTCGTCACGGTATTCTTCGCACCTGCAAGGTCGTATATATTGTCCTCGATCTTCCGGAGGATAGAGTCAATATCTCCCTGCGGAATGCTGAGCTTCTCCGTGCACTGCCTGATTCCACGTTCAACCTTGCTTATATCGAAGGGCTGATGGCGTCCATCCTTCTTGATAACCATGATTGGTTTTTCCTCAATGCGCTCATAGCTCGTGAACCGGTGACCGCAGCTGAGACACTGTCTTCTGCGTCTTATGGCAGTACCTTCCTTGTTCGATCTCGATTCAATTACCTTGTCATCATCATTTCCGCATCTTGGACAGACCATGGAATGATGATAACACATCTAGCGTCGATGGTGTTGATTTTGATATGTTAATTATGTAACATAATGTTATTAAAATAACAGTATTGGAGTAGTAAGGGACTTATGGCAGCATCTATAGCGAGCTACGTTAAAACGATTATCGACAGAAGCCCATTCATTTCGGATATGCTTATACAGGATATCGCGTCATATTCCAGCCTTGCTCTCTCAATCAAGCCAAAGGTTGAGGCGCTCTATGGCGCTCCCGTCTCTGATTCGTCCATCGTGATGGCAATCAGGAGATACGCTGAGGAGCTTAGGTCGAGGCCACAGAGGAGCAGGTCTGGAAGTATCAACTATGAGATACAGATGAAGACGAACATCTATGATGTGAATCTCCGCCGGAATGACTTGTTTGCGGAGAAGCTCCCGGAGATATACTCTTCCGTCCATCCTGAGCGAGGGGATTTCATCAATGTCACAATCGGCTCGCATGAGATAACGCTTTCTGTATCGGAGAACTGCAGGGAGAATGTCGATAGGATTCTCTCCGGCTTCGATATCGTCCATTCATATACAGATCTGGTTGCATTGACTATAGTCTTCCATGGTGATTATATCCAGACTCCAGGTATCACATATCTTGCGGTAAGGAAGCTGGCATGGGAGCATATAAATATCATTGAGATCGTCTCAACGATGAATGTCCTTACTTTCATCGTATCAAGAGAGGACAGCCATAGGGCATATCAGGCACTCGAGGCATTTCTGGATGAAGAGCTGTAGGATCATAACAGGAGAAAAGTGCGAGGGAAAGAGTACTCGTATGATGCAGATAGCCAAAGAGATTCCTAATTCGGTAGGATTTATTATGCCTAGGTCTTACTGTGGCTATTCATTGTACAGCATCTCCTCTGAAAAAGCTGTTCCTTTTATGACTGATAGGAATATATATCCTGATAGAATAGGGAAATGGTATTATGATCAATCTCTCTTTGAGATGATTCTGGATGAGCTTTCTGAAGTAATTTCCGGTACCGTCCTTATCGATGAGGTAGGGCGCCTTGAACTCGATGATGGCGGATATGCTCCCGTGCTTCGTCTTCTGAAGGATAGAGATATCGACCTTGTGGTATCTGTAAGGAAGAGCTTTGCAGATGATGTGATCATAAAGTTCTTTCAAGGAGAGAAGGTCTTGGTGGAAGCGCTTTCCTGAGATACTCCCTGCCAATCTCTGTTCCTGAGTATACAGATCCATTGAATGGTTTCTTCTGAAGCATCCTGTCATCATAGATGTAGGGCCTTCCATCATAGTATACGAGATCCATCCCAAGCTTTCTTACAACAGCATGTGATGATGCAGTGTCCCAGATGAAGCATGGGAGAAGGGCACTTGCCTCAATAGATGGAAAGAGCACGGGGGCAAGAATATGGAGAATCGTTGAACCCAGAATCCTTATCTTTCCCGTATAGGCAGAGAAGTCAAGATAGCGGTAGGCCTTGGAGCCTGTTGTAATCTGGCTGACTCTGTCCTTATCTCCGATCAGCACAGGTTCCTCTCCGTTGATCAGAACGTCTTTTCCTGGAAGAAGCGAGACAAAGAGAGATTCCTCTCCGACGCCGAAGCGGGGTGCTGCAATGAATGCCCCGACGGGCTCCATATTGGAATCAAGGATACCTAGTGAGACCGCGAATGCAGGCATTCCCTGTGAATACACATCCGTTCCATCAATCGGATCGAGAACGAATGTCCACTCAGCATCTGCATAGCCTTTAGCCTCTTCTTCCTCGGATATCACAAGAGCAGCAGGGAAGAGCTCATGGATGATACTTGTTATCCTGTGGCTTATGGCAATGTCAGTTTCAGTGAGGACAGAGCCGTCTGCTTTGAATGACCTGTGGACACTTCTCTGCATCCTGAATGCATATTCTCCTGCTTTCCTGATCTCACTGCTGATTATCTGAAGCTTTTCCTCATCAAGATCCATATGGATAATTCTATTTTTCAAAAAAATATGATTCAAGTCCCAGTGGAAAGAATATAGAACATATTGCAAGAGTTAATTATTCCTATATCAACAGGATGAGATTTCCTTTAATTGCAAATGGGTTTAGAGGGTTTCTGCTTTGAAAAGAATATTTCAATGATTAGAAACATATACAGCAACTCTGCTTAATGCATATAAATGTATACATTAATTAATCTAACATATATTGGTATGATATTTACTGCAAATTTGAAATCATTAATATAATCATAGATATGAATCAATTCTAGTTATGAATAAATGAATTTCAGTTTATTTCAATACAAATAAACATATTAATACCCACAAAAATATAATATTTTAAATATAAAAACTAATAATAAGTTATTGAGTTAAATATATCAGTTTGTATATATCCACATATATTACTTTAGATTTATATCTGAAATTGTGAAATCTTACAGATTTCTCATAGCTGTTGCCCAAAGAATTCCTATCAGATAATATTCAGCAAGTGGACAGGGCATTTCAGGACATCGTTGCTGATTATATAAAGCGCAGCCGGGTTTTCATCGATTTCAAGGATGGACGTGGGAGGATCATCAGGGCAGATGGCCTTGATTACTATCCGCTCTCCAGAGCTGTCAGATATATCGCCGGAAGACGCAGAGGCCGTGTCTTTGTCATCGCTTCCACGGAAGAGTTCGCAAAATCCCTGATAACGGATCTTTCCGATTCCGATGATATCCCTGCTGTGATGATTCCAAGCGATGGCAAGCAGCTCTACTCATCATATACAGCTTCGGCCTCCGAGTATGAGCAGAAGAGCGCACTCGATACGCTTTCTGAGATGAAGCATGGTATTGCAGTCATATCACTCAGGGCTTTTGTCTCTCCGATGCTCTCTCCAGAATCCCTTGAGCGCTATTCACTGAAGCTTAAGCCGGGGGATCCTTTCGATCCTCAGGCAATTGGAGCCGAGCTTGCGGATGCAGGCTACTTCCGTTCTCCTTCATGCTATGAGGAAGGTTCTTTTTCGATACGAGGCGAGGTAATGGATGTCTTCCCGTTTGCCTCGGAGTATCCGATAAGGATATATGCGGACTGGGATAAGATCGGAAGGATCGCTGCCTTTGATCCTATGACGCAGAAAGCATCGAAGGAGTTCGGTCGTGTATCCATTTCCCTTATATCCGGCAATACGAGCCCAAGACTTTCCGATATCTCTAGCTACATACGTCCTGATGATTATTTCATCCTTTCAGGATTTGAGAGACTGGAGACATCATGGAATGCGATGCAGAATGAGGCAAAGGCCAGATTCCATGAGGCATACAAGGAAAATCCCGATGCAGTGCTTCCAGAGAAGCTGCTTTACGATTGGAATGGCTTTGTCAGCTCCCTCTCTGAAGGATTCTTCATCTATGATATCTCTTCGCCTGAATACTTCCATTTCTCCATAAGCGCATCCAGATCTTATTTCGGCAATGTAACATACTTCAAGGATGATCTTTCAGGAATGCTGAAGAACGGATGGAAGGTATTCATCATTGCTCCATCTGCGGTGCAGGAGGAAAGACTGAGGAATGTTCTCAGGGATTATCCTGTGGATATCCTTGTCGGCGATATCTCATCTGGGTTCCAGATAGAGGATGTGCCGATGCTCGTAGTCCTCGATTCGGAGATATTCGGCAGGAAAAAGAGCAGATCCAAGAGTATTGTCGAGACAATTTCATCGCCTCTTGATTCCTTTGTTGAACTGAAAGAGGGGGATTTCGTCGTCCATGTCAATTACGGTATCGGCTCCTTCGTGAAGATCGAAAGAGTGAAGACAAGCCGTACTGAGCGCGACTACATTAAGATACGTTACGCCAATGATGATTATCTCTATGTTCCGATTGAGCAGGCCGATCTTGTCCAGAAGTACATAGGAAATGATGGAAGACCTCCCAAGCTCGATTCCCTTGGTTCGCAAAGCTGGAACAGAAAGAAGGAGAAGGCAATACGCAATGCCGCCGAGCTTGCGGCAGAGCTTGTCCATCTTTATGCCGCTAGGCAGGCTGTCCATGGATATCCTTTCGAGAAGGACAAGGACTGGCAGGTGCAGTTTGAGGCATCTTTCCCATTCACAGAGACTCCCGATCAGCTTAAATGCATTGAGGACATAAAGAAGGATATGGAGTCTGACAAGGTCATGGACAGGCTCGTATGCGGAGATGTCGGATACGGGAAGACCGAGATTGCCTTCCGTGCTGCGTTCAAGGCTGTCATGAGCGGGAAGCAGGTTGCTTTCCTCGCTCCGACTGTCATCCTTGCAGAGCAGCACTACAATAATTTCAGGAAGCGTCTTGGGTCATTCCCTGTGGTCCCCGGAATACTTTCCCGTTTTGTGCCTGCCAAGGATCAGAGGAAGACGCTGCAGGGTATTGCCGATGGTTCTGTTGATATCCTTTTCGGCACGCATAAAATACTCCAGAAGGATGTCAGGTTCAAGGATCTGGGGCTTCTTATAGTCGATGAGGAGCAGCGCTTCGGCGTGAAGGATAAGGAGCGCATTAAGGCGATGAAGACCAATATCGACTCGCTGACGCTCTCTGCAACCCCAATTCCACGTACGCTCTATATGTCTCTTCTGAAAGTGCGTGATATGTCACTGCTTACAACCGCTCCGAGGGAAAGACAGCCGATTGATACGGAGATAAGGCAGTTCGATCCCTCCGTCATCGGCAATGCGATCAGAAGGGAGCTTGATAGAGGAGGGCAGGTATTCTACCTGCATAACCGCATCGACGATCTGGAGGATGTATGCCAGATGATACGTTCTGAGGTGAGATACGCCATCGTCGAGAGCGCCCATGGGCAGATGGAGGCAAAGGATCTTGAGGATATAATGCATAGGTTCGTCTATGAGGGCATACAGGTGCTTGTATCCACAACGATAATCGAGAACGGCATCGATATCCCGAACGTCAATACAATCATCATCGACCATGCGGATCGGTTTGGCCTGTCTCAGCTATATCAGCTACGTGGCAGGGTTGGACGGTCTGACAGAAAGGCCTACTGCTATTTGCTGTATGAAGACAGATCAGCCTTGAATGATGATGCGCTGCGCCGTCTGCGTGTCCTTTCTGAGAATACCGCTCTCGGCTCAGGATTCAAGGTTGCGATGAAGGATATGGAGATACGAGGGGCAGGGAATATCCTTGGCAGAGAGCAGTCTGGCCACCTTGAGGCTGTCGGCCTTGATATGTACATGCGCCTTCTCGAGGAGGAGGTCGACAGGCTTACCAACAATGAGAAAGAGGCAAGACCTGTACTTCTTGAGCTTGATTATTCAGGCTTCATCCCTGACCAGTATATTCCCGATCCATCATCGAAGTTCGAGGCATACAAGAAGATCGCATCCGTTTCAACGGAAGGACAGCTTGAAGGGCTCAGGGCAGAGCTTGAGAATAGGTATGGAACCATGCCCGAGGAGGTTGATAACCTCTTCTGCATAGCTGAGATAAAGATCATATGCAGGAGTCTCTCCATATTCCATCTCTCGGAGTCCAGAGGTATTGTCGAGATCGAGTTCTCGAAGCTCTCCGATCTCAATCCTGACAGGGTAATAAATCTCCTGCGCCTTGCTGACGGGAAGATTCAGCTGGACAGCAGGAGGATGAACTATATGCGCATGGAGACCGGCGCAGTATCGCTTAAAGATAAGGCTGTATTCATACTGGAGCAGCTCAGGAGACTTTTATGACAGATGAGGAGCTTTTCCAGAAGCTTGGAAAGATCGAAATAAGAGAAGGGAAGGAACGGCAGATAAAAAGCTACGTGCTCCGCAATAATGTCCTATCTGATAAAGAGAAGGAAACAATTGCAAGATATATGCCGCAGTACGGTTTCTTCTTTGAAGATAGAATCATCAATTACAGGGAGCTGTTCGGTTCGGATAAGCCTGTGATAATCGAGATAGGGTTCGGTATGGGCGATACGATGCAGCAGGTCGCCATCAGAAGACCAGAGTACAACTATATCGGGATAGAGGTATTCCTTCAGGGCTTCGTCAAGCTTCTGAAGCATCTAGGGGAGGACAATCTGGATAATGTAAGGATAATCCGTTTCAATGCTGTCGATGTCATTACGCATATGATAGCTGACGGTTCAGTTCAGGGCTTCCATATTTTCTTCCCGGATCCATGGCCTAAGAAGAAGCACCACAAGCGGCGTCTTATGCAGCTTCCTTTCATCCATCTCCTCGCATCAAAGCTCGTTAAGGGCGGGTATATCTATATGGTTACTGACTGGGAGGAGTACGCCGAGGAAGCGGTGGAGACTGCCAAGGAAGAGCCGTTGCTTTATAATCCATTCTTCGGATTTGCACCTCCTGTTGCATGGAGACCTGTGACGAAATTCGAACAGAAAGGCATGGAGAAAGAGTATTCAATCAATGAAATATGGCTGGAGCGTGTCTGAATTCCATCACTGGCAATTTTGGATGCTTTGTTACTTTTTCATTGTGAATAATCAGCTGATATAGTAGCATTGAATTGAACTAGTAGCTGTCGTTGGGGAAAAAGATCTGCTCGTTCAGAGGCGCATCCTGCACCCATATGAAAGCCCGGAAGCAATGCCTCCGGGCTTTCTGGTCCCTATGATCCTATTATTCCTCGCTCTTCTTCGACTCTGCGATTACATCTTCCGCAAGCTTTCCATTGAGCGTCTCATAGTGATCGAACTCAAGCTCGAATGAGCCTGTGCCCGAGGTCATGCTCTTGAGATCGATAGCATAGTTCCGGAGCTCAGCCATCGGGACCTCTGCCTTGACAGATACGACATGCCCTTTCTCTTCCTGGCCGAGCACACGACCGCGCTTCGAGGAGAGGTCGGAGAGTATGGCTCCGAGATACTCATCATCGACGAATACCTCAAGCTTCATGAATGGCTCAAGAAGCACGCAGCCAGCCTTTGAAAGAGCCTGCTGCATAGCACCCTTCGCAGCGAGCTTGAATGCCATTTCTGAGGAGTCTACCGGATGCTCCTTTCCATCGATCAGCCTTACACCGATATCGACAAGAGGGTAGCCTGCAAGATAGCCTTCCTCCATTGCCTCGTGGATTCCCTTCTCGATGCCCGGGACATAACCCTTCGATACGGCTCCGCCCTTTACTTCGTTTGCGAATTCATACTGCTTTCCGCGCTCGAGAGGGTAGATGTCGATGACAACACGGCCGAACTGCCCATGTCCGCCGGACTGCTTCTTGTGTGTGTATTCCGCAAGTCCTGAATCCTTTGTAATCGTCTCACGATAGGCAATCTTAGGTGTCCTTGTGTTGATGTTGATCTTCTGCTTCTCGCGGATCTTATCGAGAATCATGTTGATATGCAGCTCGCCCATGCCTCCGATGATGGATTCCTTTGTCTCCTCGTTGTACTGCATCTGGAATGTGAGATCCTCTTCAGCGATGCGGTGGAGCGCCTCATTCATCTTGTCCTCGCTCTTCTTGTCCTCTGCGGATATTGCAAGCTGGTAGATTGGCTGTGGGAGCTTGAGAGGTCTGAAGCGTCTCTTGAACTCAGGCCCTGCTACAAGCGTTGCATTAGTATATGCGATATCACACTTGGTTATTATACCGATATCACCAGCTCCCAGTGAGTCTGTCTCGACCAGCTTCTTTCCGATGGCCCTGAAGAGCTTTCCAGGCTTTGCCTTCTTTCCGATCTCGTTGTTGTATATATCTGTCTCAGGAGTGAGCTCTCCTGTCACTATCTTCAGGAAGCTCATCTTCCCGGAGAACTGGTCGATTGTCGTCTTGAAGCAGTATGCAGAGAAAGGCTTCTCAGGATCGATCTCAAGCGTTGTATTCTCGCCCTCATGTCCGATGATGTACTCCTCGATGCCAAGAGGCCATGGGAAGTTGTTCTTGATGAAGTTCAGAAGCGATGTGATGCCTGCTCCTTTGTCAGTTGCTCCGCAGAATACAGGTACGACCCTGTTCTCCCTCATGCCGACTGCCAGTCCGTGTCTGATGTCATCCGGCTCTAGGGTTCCCTGCTCAAAGAACTTCTCAATCAGCTCATCAGTGCCCTCTGCGGCATTCTCGATAAGTCTGTTCCGGAAGTCCTCTACGACAGCTGCATACTTCTCAGGAATCGGCATCGGAGTCTCCTTTCCGCCTTCATGGCACTCATATGCCTGATTCTCAATGAGATTAATGACGCCATGGAATTCCTCTGCTTCCCCTAGTGCCATTACAACTGGCACAAAGTGTGTTCCGAACTCCTCCACAAGTGAATCTATCGTATGCCTGAAGCTTGCCCTTTCCTTATCCATCTTGTTGATGAAGACAGCTCTAGGCTTATTTCTCTCATCCAGTCTTCTCCAGAGCTTGATTGTCTCAATCTGAGCACCCTCCCTGCCATCTACAAGCATGAGCGCTGCTTCCGTTGCCCTGAAAGCGGAGATAGCCTCTCCGATGAAGTCGCCAGTACCCGGCGTATCGAGCACATTGATTCTCTTTCCATCCCACTCCATTGAAGCGAGCGATGAATGGATGGACATCTTCCTCTGAATTTCCTCGTCTGTGTAGTCGCTTACGGTCTTGCCGCTCTCTACTGTTTCGGGATGGGAAAGAACGCCTGCATAGTAAAGCATCTGCTCTATGAGGTTCGTCTTTCCCGTTCCATTATGGCCGATGATGGCCACATTCCTGATATCCTTGGTATTGACGCTCATCTGAATCCTCCTTTTGAATTGAAATAAGCTATTAGGAAAATGTTAAATGCTCAGATAGCGGAAGTAAAGGAAAATCAGACTGGACACGCAAATTGGTGCAGATTGCCTGCCAGTATTTTTCATACTGATATCAAAGATTCGGAAATATGATATCTGTTTATGATATTAAAATATAATTACAATATAATATCGATTTTGTGATGATATCATTCTGCAATGAATTTCAGGAACCTCTCTGCCTGATCTCCAAGCTTTGCAAGCAGCTCATCGCTGAAAGCAACGGTATCTGACGAGAACTCCTCGGGCGTGAGTGCTACGGAAGTCTCCTCTCCCTCCATCTGCCGGGCTTTCATGAATAAAAGCAGCTCCGAGAGCCTTTTCCGGGCATTGGATGCTCCAGATCGGCCACCTGCTCCTGACAGCGTCACTGCTTTTCCTGTCATCGCTGTCCTGCGCTCAGGATCTCCTTTTACCAGCGGCCTGGAAAGCCAGTCAAGGAGGTTCTTCAGCACACCGGGTATGCTGTAATTGTACTCAGGGGAGAATATCCATATGCCATCAGCATCAAGGACGTCCTTCCGCACATGCTGTATCGAATCAGGAGCAGGGTATTCAATGTCCTGATTCATGAATGGGATATCATGGTAATCAAGGATGGAAACATCGGCTCTGTTTCCGATGATCTCCATTGCCCTTTCTGCAATCTGCCTGTTGAACGATCCCGTTCTCAGGGATCCTATTATCATCAGTATTCTCATTGTCCTGCTTTTTCGCTGTAGTGGGAGAACTCCATGCTGAATGTTCCTCTTCCCTGCGTTGAGGATCTAAGCACTGTCGTATAGCCGAACATCTTCTCAAGCGGAGCCTCTGCTGTGACAAGATCCCCTCCTGGGCGTGATTCCATCGATATAACGATGCCTCCACGCTGAGTTATCGACGAGATGACATCACCGATATACTCAGATGGTGCAGAAGCCTGGACCTTCATTATAGGTTCCATAAGCACAGCTCCCGCCTCAGATGCGATCCTGTCGAATGCCATAGCCGCGCAGGAAGTGAATGCGAATGGAGTAGAGGTGTTCTCATCGTAATCAATCGCAGTAACATCCGCTTCGATATCCGTGCACTCGTATCCGAATTTTATCCCTCCTGAGAATGCTCCCTGGATACCGTTCTTGATTGCTTCAACGATCTCTTCAGGAATATCCCTCGTATTTGCCGTGATCTTGAGAACATTGCCGCTCTTAGGTGGAAGCGGCTTCACCGCAAGCGAGATGCCTGCTGTATTCTCCTTTCCGGCTATCGTCCTCTCGAATTTCTCCGAGCCGGATGCCTCTCCTCTTATGCACTCCCTGTATGAAACCTGCGGATTGCCAACCCTTGCATCGATCTTCATCTCTTTCGTTATCCTTGTCACAAGGACATCGAGATGGAGCTCTCCCATGCCTGAGATGACAAGCTGCCCTGTCTCCTGATCATCTTTGTAAGAGAATGTTGGATCCTCCATAGCAAGCGTTTCAAGGGCCTTGCGGAGCTTGTCCATCTCTGCCGTGCTCTTTGGCTCGATAGCTATTGAAATGACAGGGTTTGGAAACTGCATCTTCTCGAGAAGGTAGGGATGCTTCTCCTCTCCGATGGTATCTCCGGTCTGGGCAAGCCTGAATCCTATGATTACCCCAATATCCCCGGCACGGAGCTCTGAGAGATCCTCCTGCCTATCGGCATGCATCCTCAGGAGTCTGTTTATCCTTTCCTTCTTTCCCTTCGTGAGGTTATATACGCCGATACCTTTCTTCAGGACACCTGAATATACACGGACAAAGCACATCGGACCAGCCTGCGGATCGACCTGGATCTTGAAAATCAGAGCTTCGAGCGGACCGGATGCACTGTGCTGCAGCTTCTCTTCCTTGCCATTCTTTGCATTGATAATATCGACAGGCTCTGCCTCCGCAGGGGATGGCAGGAGATCGACGATGCCGTCAAGCAAGGGCTGTACCCCGACGTTCTTCAGCGAAGAACCTACGAAGACTGGAAGAAGAGATCTCTCAAGCACAGCTTTGCGGAGGGCTTTGACAATCATCTCAGAAGGGATGTCCTTGCCATCGAAAAACAGCTCCATGATCTCATCCGAGAATGATGCAACGCTGTCAATGAGCTTCTCTCTCCATTCTGCTGCTTTATCGGCCTCAGAGGATGGAATTTCCTCCTCTGTTATTGTCTTGCCCTCATCCGCTGGATCGAATACAAGGTATTTCATCTTTATGAGATCGATGATGCCGGAGAACGCATTCTCCGCTCCGACAGGGATGAAGAGAGGCACAGGCTCTGCACCGAGCTTCTTCTTCATATCCTCAAGAACACGGAAGAAATCCGCACCAAGCCTGTCCATCTTATTGACGAATGCGATTCTTGGCACTTTGTATCTATCAGCCTGCTTCCAGACCGTCTCAGTCTGCGGCTCAACGCCTCCTACTGCGCAGAATACTCCGACAGCTCCGTCGAGGACGCGGAGGCTTCTCTCAACCTCTGCAGTGAAGTCGACATGTCCCGGAGTATCGATGATGTTTATCTGGTGGTCCCTCCAGTAGCATGTTGTCGCAGCACTTGTTATGGTGATGCCTCTGTCCTGCTCCTGCTGCATCCAGTCCATTGTGGCTTCACCGTTATCGACTTCGCCGATGCGATGGTTCTCGCCTGTATAGTAGAGGATTCTCTCCGTTGTGGTCGTCTTGCCGGCATCAATGTGCGCCATGATGCCTATATTGCGTATTCTGTTATCGTCCATGGCGGAGATAAAATACCATAATAGATGGACTTTGGAAATATTCAGGAAGCACAATGCCTCCTCTGATTGTCACTGGTGCATGATCGCAGCTTTCTGATGCTGATAGATGCTCTCCCTGCCAGATGCTATGAACGCGAAGGCCACTGCCAGGAAGAGGAGTATCGGCTCGCTGTATCCGAAGAGCTCAAGGCCGAGTGCGAAGCATGCAAGCGGCAGGTTCGAGCCCCCTGAGAGCATGCCGATAGCTCCAAGAACGGCGAAAGCACTCGCATCAAGCCCTAGCACGGATGCAAATGAGTAGCCGAAGGTTCCTCCCGTGACAAGGAGCGGAACGACCTCTCCTCCTGTGAATCCCGCTGATATCGAGAGGAAGACCAGCATTGCCTTGACCACGAATGCGAAGTAGGGGACGCCGCGCCCGTCAATCGCCGCATACAGCAGATCGAGCGATAGTCCGCTGTAATCATTATCATTCGTCCTGAAGTAGAGCGTTACAAGCATTACCATCGCAAGCGATGAAGGAATGATCACAGCCAGTATCGGAGAATCGAATGCGGCTTTGAATGCCTCAAGCAGGAAGATGAAGATCCTTGCGGCAAGACCGATCAGGCATGCGAATGCTATCACGATGAATGCATTGCCGATTGTTACGGGGAGAACGGTGAATGGCGGTATCACCATACGGTGTATCCCTAGGAGCGATGAGACAAGGACCGCTGTGTATGAAGAGATAAGGGAAGGGCAGAATGCCGGGATGCGGAGTATGTCAGGAGAGGCAAATGTCAGTCCGAATAATGTTCCTGCGACTGGAGATCCGAAGAGTGCTCCGAATGCGGCGGATGCACCGCACATCAGGTAGTAATCACCTCTTCCTCGCTTTCCCCTTGGCATTATGCGCTTATCAATACGGTAGATCAGCTCACTTGCCGATAATCCTATCTGTACTCCTGCGCCTTCCTTGCCGATTGAGGCTCCTACAAAATGAGATATAGCTGCTGCGATGTATGCGACAACACCCATCACCGGTGTTATCCTGAGCCCGTTGTGGCCAGGCCTCGCAACGCCTGCTTCCTCCGCCTCTCCATCATGGATGAAGTCTATGGCTGTTGACGTGATTCTCTTATATGCCTCTCCCATTGCCTTGTAGAGCATGAATGTGATGAATGCACCGGCAGGCATCAGCAGCACGAGCAGAGGGTGGTGTGAGTTGAGATTCCCGAGGAATGATACGGTATTGGCAAAGATCGTTATCATGACCCCTGCCAGGGAACCTATCATAATGCTGCGGACAGCATCCGCAATCCACCTCAGGAAACCATGCATCATCGCATCAACAGCCTCACAAGCTTGATTTTATCCTTAAATGGGGCAAAGCGTATAGGAAGATCTATCCATGTTGCTTCTTTTATTATCGATTTTCTATGGGTGAATACCCTGAAACTCTCATCTCCGTGGTATGAACCCATGCCTGAGTTCCCAACGCCTCCGAATGGGATTCGCGGATTCGTGAGATGTATGACCGTATCGTTTATGCATCCGCCTCCAAATGAGACAAGGCTGTGAACGCGCTCAATCGAGGAACGGTCATTGCTGAAAATGTAGAGGGCAAGAGGTTTCTCCCTGTTCCTTATGAAATCTATTGCCTCATCCAGAGAATTGTATGTGAGTATCGGCAGCACCGGTCCGAAGATCTCTTCCTGCATCACAGGATCGGTATCCTTGACGGGGTAGAGCACCGTAGGCTCAATCCTCATCGTCTTCTCGTCAGAATGTCCGCCGATAGCTGTTGCAGAGCCTTCGATCAGACCTTTGATTCTCTCGAAATGCTTTGCATTTATGATCTTCGGGAATTCCTCTGCGGCAAGTGGGTTATCGGAGAACATCTCCCTGAACCGTTTTCCAAGCTCTTCTATAAGCCTGTCCTGGAAGCCTTCCTTGACAAGGACATAGTCCGGTGCAACGCATGTCTGACCTGCATTCAGGAGCTTTCCCCATGCTAGGCGGCGTGATACGAGCTTCATATCCACAGTGCCATCTATGATAACAGGGCTCTTTCCTCCGAGCTCCAGCACGCAAGGAGTGAGATTGGGAGCACATTTCTCCGCTACTATCCTTCCTACATTCGGAGAACCTGTGAAGAAGACGAAATCATATCTCAGGCTGAGAAGCGCAGTATTCGTCTCATGGCCGCCCTCGAATACTGCTATGTATTCAGAGGGAAATGCCTCCTCTATTATCTTCTTCATCAGTGCTGAAGTCGCAGCAGAGTATCTGGAAGGCTTGACGATTGCCGTATTGCCTCCGGCTATTGCTCCTGCAAGCGGAACCATCGTCAGCTGCAGTGGATAATTCCAGGGAGAAAGGATGAGTGTGTTGCCCAGGGGCTCCGAAACGGTATATGAGCTTGCCTTGAAGATCGTTATAGGGGAGGGCACCCTGTGCTTCCCCATAAGCTTTCTGAGGTTCTTCATCAGATACCCGATCTCGCCGTATACGATTCCGATTTCAGTGGCATATGCCTCGAATGGGCTTTTCCCAAGATCCTCGTGAAGAGCTGCGATGATCTCGCTTTCATGCTTTCTGAGCGCATCCTTCAGCTTCCCGAGATTCCTCTTTCTCTCCTCATATGGGAGCGTTTTCCCGCTTCTGAAATATTCCCTCTGCTTTGCTAGCATTGTGCTGTACTGGTCCATGGCGGCGATGTTATCACTACTCGATAAAAATATCTACACTTCAAGAAAAACTGTCAGGAAAAGAAATCTTCATAATAGCTTCACAGACAATCCGACAATATGTCGTATTTTTGTTGTGCAGACAGGTATCCCTTCTTATTACTATTCAAATCAGGTAAGGATTATGAAGGGCAGTAAGACCATTATTCTGAGATATATCATCATGCTTCTTGTCTTCGCTGTACTGACAGCAGGACTTGTTGTTTTCTTCTCATCACGTGAAGCTGTTGTCTATACCGCTCCGCCTAAGCCGGTTGAGGTGGCAAAGCCGGAGATAAGGACAATCGACAGCGCAATCGATACGACGGGGTATATAGAGGCATCAGCTATGATTCCTGTCGTGCCATTTGTTCAGGGGACCATCGAGAAATACAATATCGAGGCGGGGATGGCTGTCAGCAAGGATGATGTGATCGCTGTCATCGATAAGCGGCCATATGAGCTGCAGCTTGCCCAGGCAGAGGCCCAGTTCACAGCTGTGGAGAGTGCCCTGAAGAGGACCGAGCCACTGTATGAATCGGGAGCTGCCACAAAGCAGGACTATGAGATGGTCAAGGCACAGCATGACGCAGCGAAGGCCCAGCTGGAGCTTGCAGAGCTGCAGCTTTCCTATGCCGATGTTACATCTCCTGTATCAGGTACCGTGCTGATGGCTCCATCCGCTGCTGGCTCTATTGCATCCTCCGAGCAGCCTCTTGCAGTGATTGCCGATCTTTCGGACCTTGTCGTGAATATCAGCGTCGGGGAGCAGTATTTCGGAAGAATAAGCTCCGATCCCGATAGTCTGAAGATAACGATATCAAGTCCGGGCGGAGCTGTCTCCGCGGCCTCTGTTGTCTCTGTCTCTCCATTCATAGATCCGACTTCCAAGACATTCAAGGTCAAGGCATCCCTTTCCAATCCAGAGGGATTCACTCCTGGAATGTTCATAAAGGTCCATATTGTCTACGAAAGTATTGAGTGCAGCACACTACCTGTAACAGCTAGGACCGCAGAGGGCGCTGTCTACATGCTCAATGGTGATACAGCCGAAAGCATCGTATTTGACCGCATGGCATCGGATTCGTCGTATTTCCAGATACCTGATGGATATAGCGATACGCAGTTCATCATCCGCGGACAGAACAGCCTCCTCTCCGGAGAGAAGGTGACAGTTGTTTCCGGAGATGATGTATGAATGTCTCAAAGTTCTCAGTAAGACATACACCCGTCCTGACGATGATACTCATCGCCTTGGCGCTCTTCGGTATCTTCTCTGTCTCATCGATGAATCTTGAATTCATCCCTGATATGAACCTCCCGCAGATATTCGTTGTCGCGATATACCCCGGGGCATCCGCTGAGGATATCGAGAAGACGGTTATAGATGTAATGGAGGATAATTTCGTTACGCTTCCGGATTTCAGGGGCATGGATTCGCAGGCGATGAACTCCGCTGCGATGATCACGATCACATTCAGTGATGGTGTCGATGTCTATGATCAGCTTGATGAAGTAAGGAACAGGATATCCGAGATGTCCGATCAGCTTCCGGCGGGGCTGCAGGGGGAGCCTACAGCCCTTGTCGGAGGAGCAACAATGCTTCCTATCGCGACATTCACCGTCGAAGGCGGCTCTGATCTCGGTGCTGTGACAAACTACATAGAGAATGAGCTGAAGCCCAGGCTTACCCAGATCTCAGGTGTTTCCTCGATAGCTGTTTCAGGAGGTGTTTATCCTGAGATCGATGTAAAGCTTCGTCTCGACGATCTCGACTCAAAGGGCATCTCGCCTTTGACTGTATACCAGCTCTTATCATATTCGAATGTATCGATGCCTCTTGGCACATCCGAAGCAGGTGGAAGGAGCGTGGACCTGAGATTCGATGGATCCTTTTCCGATATCGAAGAGATAAGATCTCTTCCTGTCGGGGCTTCTGATGATGGCACGATAATCCACCTTTCCGATGTTGCGGATGTCAATCTGGTATATGACGGCGATGATTACTCTGTCACTTCCATGGGTAAGGATGTCGTTGTCGTCGAAGTCTCCAAGAGGGCTGATGGCAATACTGTCCAGATAACAGATTCAATCAAGTCGGTTCTCAGCGATGCAGAGCGGGAGACCAATGGAGCTCTTCATTTCAGCATGATCAGTGATGATTCGCAGATAGTCACATCATCGCTGAAGAATGTCATTGAATCTGGAGTCATGGGAGTCATAATAGCAATTCTTGTGATCTTCGTTTTCCTCAATGATCTCCGTGCGACATTCATCATAGGGCTTTCGATACCGCTTTCATGCTTCTTTACTTTTATCGTCATGAAGGTTGCAGGTATTTCCGTGAACCTTATGTCTATGTCGGGCATAGTAGTCGCGCTTGGTTCTATAGTCGATGCCTCGATTGTTGTCCTTGATCAGGTATATCGATTCTATCAGCAGGAGAAGGATGGAAAAGGACTGTATAGCGTAACGCAGTCAATCTACCACGGAACGGGAATAGTCGATAAATCGGTTATAGGATCCAACCTTACGACCGTTGTCGTATTCATCCCGCTTGCTATGCTTTCCGGAATCGTCGGCCAGATTCTCCATGATGTCTCTCTGACATTCATGTTCGCAATCTTCTCATCGCTTCTTGTTGCGATTGTGTTCGTGCCGTATCTGATGAAGAAGCTGCTGAAGGAGGATGGCTCCAGGAAGCCTAAGAAGGAGCTTCTCTTCGTCCGGGGAATCAACAACCTCGAGAAGCTCTATAACAGAGCGCTTGCGGCATGCATAGAGCATACGCCTTTTGTCATTGTGATTGCGCTCCTGATCTTCGGTGTCACGGTATACTCGCTGACACAGCTGGGATTCGCATTCATCCCTTCCACCGATAATAATGATTTCTATATCAGCATAGAGCTCCCATATGGTTACACAGCAGAGGAGACAGAGGCTGTAATGCAGAAGGCTGAGCGTATCCTCGTAGAGAACGTCCCTGAGCTGAAGACCGATGTTGTCTATTCCGGCAAATCCATTGAGGTCTTCTCATTCTCTGCAACAAAGAACCAGGGAGGCATTCATGCGGTCCTTGTACCTGTCGCGGAAAGAGACAGGGATATACATGAAATCATTCTGGATATGCAGTACAGGCTATCCGCAGAGATCCCTGATGCCAAGATCAATGTGAAGAACGGAGGTTTCGACTACCTTGTAGGATATATCTCCGGTGGCGGTGGTTATGGTCTGACACTGGTAGGCAATGACAGCAGGGAGCTGTATCAGGAAGCTGACCGCATACGCAATTTCCTCCTGACAGATCCTGAGGTCATCTCTGCATCTGTGAACTCATCGTTCGATGCGAGAACATCGGTCATCGATGCATCGTATGAGTACATGTCATCGCTTGGCATTCCGGCCTATGAGGCAGCTATGTCATCTGCAATCCTCTTCAATGGTGTCGATGCAGGCACATTCCGTGATCAGAATAGCGATGAGCGCTATGATATACGGCTTACATCTGATGCTTCGGAACGCCCTGTCGATGAATCCCTGCTTTCATCGCTTAAGATAAAGACCCAGGCTGGTTCCACCGTCTCGTTCTCCGAGATCGCAGAGCTTACAGAAGAGCAGACGCTCTCCTCGATAAACCACTCTGACAGGGCTCTGACTATCACAGTAAGCGCACAGCTTACAGGAGAGTCGACCTCTGGTGTGACAAGGCGAGTGAATGAGTATCTCAGGGAGAATCCGCTGCAGAATGGCATTACTACAGAGACAGGAGGCATAGGAGAGCTTCTCGATGAGTCGATGGGACCAATCATGAGAGCTCTTGTCATAGCGCTCTTCCTCGTTTATATGGTCATCGTCCTGATATATGAACGCTTTGACCAGCCATTCATGATCATGCTTACTGTCCCATTCTGCGTCATAGGTGTTGTCGTATCGCTTGCTGTATTCGGTTCATCGATGAATATGGTATCGATAATGGGAATAATCTCTCTGACAGGCATGGTCGTGAACAATGGAATCATCATGGTCGATTATATCAACCAGCTTGAGAAGCAGAATAGGCTTGATGCTGCAAAGGCTGCCTCTATAGAGGTCGATGATGCGGACAGGGTTCTTATCGGATTCATGTCATTCGATGATGAGATAAAGCATCTCAAGGAGAATGTCAGGGTTGGAACATCATCTAGGCTGCGGCCCATATTGATGAGTGCACTGACGACGATTCTTGGAGTCATTCCTATGGCTGTCGCAACAGGCGAGGGCGCCGAGGTATATGCTCCGCTTGGACAGGTAATAATGGGTGGTCTTACGACCAGTACATTCATAACACTCTTCCTTATGCCGGTACTCTATTTCGTGCTTGAGCGCCACCGCATAAGAAAATTCATGAGAAGAAAAGGACTGGAGGTCAGATAATATGAGAAAGATATTCACAGTAGCTGCGGCAATGCTTATGGTAATGCTTCTTGCATCCTGCTCGTATGTATTCAGCAGCCTGATCAGTGTTGAGCTTACAGGTGAGGTGAATGGAACAGATGGGGAACTCATAGATGGAGCAAAGATTCTTGTTTATGATTCCAGGGAAGCCAGGGATGCAGATTATGAGGCTGCTTTGCATATCTATACGCGCGGATCGTATCAGGAGATGGAGAACAGCAGTGTGATTCATAGCTATACGACCGAAGGCATAATCAGTTCGATGCCTCTGGTCTGGAAGACATCATCCTCCGCATATGGTGAAGATAAGGATATACATCCTTTCTATTTCCTAGTTCTCAAAGATGGATATAGACCTGCCATAACCGATTTCAGGGTCACGTCAGGTTCAGGATCGCTTGGTGGAAACAGCGTCAGGATAGGAAATCTTGAGGAGATTTATAATGCAGAATCAAGAATCTCCGGACTTGTGACTGATGACTCAGAGAATAATCCTGTTAATCTGGGTGGTATAAAGATCTATGCTTTTGATAGCAAGGACGATCGTGACGGTGCCCTTAAAAAGGCATCCGGTCTCTTCTCTATCAATCCTGATTCATATGCTAATAGCTTTAGTCCTAATGATTACCACAGCGTTTCCGTAACACAGTCAGATGGACGGTATACCATGCAGGTAATGTGGAATACTTCTGATGCAACAAACCCCTCAAGTCATGATTTCTATATTTTTGCTGTGGGAAATGGATTCAATCCTGATTCCGCGTATACAGG
The DNA here is from genome assembly GCA_944389115.1 of uncultured Spirochaetaceae bacterium. Classification (GTDB taxonomy): domain Bacteria; phylum Spirochaetota; class Spirochaetia; order Sphaerochaetales; family Sphaerochaetaceae; genus Ornithospirochaeta. The sequence continues at coordinate 11,476 of CALXLE010000065.1, read as the reverse complement.
TGATGGGAGGATAACATGCAATAGCGATGAGTCTATGGATTATTCAATTAAGCTTGAAAAGGCAGTAAAAGCAGAGGAAACAGTTTGATGAAACGTTTGTTATTGGTCATTACTATTGTATTATTCCTTGTAACTCCAGTATTTGCGGAGGATGTGGAAAAATACGGCATTGATGATCTGATCCAGTCCATCTACAATAACAACACGAAAATAAGGAAGGCTGACGAAGAGGTTGTTCAGGCTCATCTGGATACAAAGGATGCGGAGGCGGAGTATCAGCCGACGATCGAGCTGACGCTGATGGGCATGTACATGGCCAATCCATTCATCGATGATATCACGATCAATACCAATGATATCCTTATGCAGATGGGGATGGCTCCGATTCCCCAGAGCTATGATATAACGCTCTTCGATGGGATCGGGCATACCTTCTACAATGCCTCCATATCGATTACGCAGCCGCTTCTGACATGGGGTAAGATAACGAATTCTGTAAAGCTCTTTAAGGCAGCGGAAAGCGCACGGGAGATGCAGCGTGACGATCTCGGCAATCAGCTTGTTACAGAGCTGAAGGCAAGGCTTGCAGCTCTTGTATATCTGTCCGATATCGAGGAGCTTCTCGGTGATGTGATTACTACATCTGATGAGCTTGTGTCCCTTGCAGAGAAGGGAAGTGAAGAGGGCATGATACTTGAGGAGGATGTCCTGGATGCGAAGATCCAGGCGGGTGAGGCTGATGTATCTCTCAAGGAGATAGAAAAGCAGAAGGCAATGCTCATCGATGGGCTTCGCGTACTTACAGGCATTCCTGATCTTGAAGCAGAGGATATCAGCTATGAGGTGGATGAATCGGAGTTCGATGCGATTCTTTCATGCCCGCTTGATTCTCTTGTAGCACTTGCTGTATCTCCATCATCTCCTGCGCTTCAGATGCTGGATAAATCAGGAGAGGCAATGGAGTATGCGAAGAAGATTGCAGATGCCTCCATGTATGGCATTCCTGACCTCGGTCTGCAGCTTTCGCTCAATTATGGTGGTACACGTTTCCCCCTCTTTGAAACAGGATGGACAGGTGAGGATGACTGGGGGCTGAACGTTACTGTCGCGTTCAAGACGACGCTATGGGATGGTGGCAAGATCCTCAATAATGTGAAGCGCGCTGAGAGCCGTATAAGATCAAATGATATCGACAGGGATAGCGCCATAGAGGCCTTAACGACTAATGTGACCGATGCATTCACAAGTGCAGAGCTGTCTGCTGCAAAGATCGAATATCAGGAGCTGAAGCTTGAGAATGGTGAGAGAAAGGCAGAGAATGAGAAAATGCGGTTCGACGCAGGAAGTTCATCACGGAGCGGTATCCTTCAGAATGAGCTGGATATGCTTCAGGATCATATAGAGCTTATTACCGAGAAGATGAATCTGGCCCAGAACTGCTATACACTTTACTATCTTATCAACAGGACTTCTGATTCACTTCCATTGATATCCGATGGAGGAACTGTATGATTCAATAGCCATCCAGATTGTTTATGGATGGCTATCATACAATCAATATAGATATTCAATTTAAAATGAATCTATTTATATATCTAAAAATATATTCCATATATAAATTATATTAAAAATAAAATTACTTCTTAATAAAACCTCTATCAGATAGATATTTTATTACAATATCTTTTGTACTGTTCCGATCACACTGTATCAATGTTCCGCGTATAGCAACACCCTTCATGATTCTTGCCTTTGGGTAGGTCTGGCTTAGGATTCTCTCCGTCATGGCCAGTCCATTATCCTCATGCGTACATACAGGATATATATCCAGCCCTTCCGTTCTTATCCCGTCCAGGAACGTGTAGACTGCCATCGGCAGATCTCCCCACCAGTTCGGATATACAAGCACAAGATTGCTGAATCCGCTCATATCCGGGAGAGCATTGCGCAGCTCAGGCCGTGCATTCTCATCATGTTCCTGCTTTGCTTTCCTGTTGCATTCCTCAAGATCGTCAGGGTAGCCTTCAGCAGTGCAGATCTCGTACTCAGATGTACCAAGCAGGTCTGCAATCATGTCAGCGAGAATCTCGGCGCTGCCTTTCTCGACACTTCCGACACGGAAGTTTATTCCTTTCCGTGAGAAATAAGCTACAAGCGTGTTTTCATTCATATATTCCCTCTGAAAGAATAATACCCTTGCATTACGCTATTTGGAAGAGTCTCTGCACCGACTGTCGAAGTAAAACACATGTATGTTTCTCGCTGTTGTGATATCATTCTTCCTGGTTGCTTATTTTATTCAACTGGCAATCAGATATTTGATATAAATTGGATTCATCTAATGACTATTTTTTTTCAGTATCAAACATCTAGTAATAATTTCTTAAAAATATTTGATTTAACATCAAAACTATTTGTATATAAGTAATATTTAAATAAATATATGTATTGTTCAGATACTATTATGCATATATACATTATATAAATCATATTGTATATAAATAAATATTTATCAAACTTATAGAAAAATAAATCCCCAGACACCTTGCACTGTATCTGGGGTGCTTGTGGGAGGATACCCTTAGCAAAAATAATGCTACAGCAGAGTATAAGGGATGTCAATTGAAATTCGAAGCAATAATTCAGATATTCTGGATTATTTATGAACTGCTGTTTCATTCATGGGCTTCTTGTAGCAATTCCCTGCTTAATATAGAATCTTCTCTCGGAGATAAACATGCATAACTTCAGAAAAATCAATGATGATGTATATTATGTTGGTGCAAGCGACAGACGTCTTGCTCTTTTCGAGAATATTTATCCGATTGAGCGCGGTGTAAGCTACAATTCCTATCTTGTTATGGATGAGAAGACTGTTCTCCTTGATACGGTTGACCATTCCGTCTCAAGGGAGTTCCTCGATAATGTGGAAGCAGCTCTCTCAGGCCGTGCCCTTGATTACCTTATCGTGAATCATATGGAGCCTGATCATTGCTCCGTAATTGCCGAGCTTGTGATTCGCTATCCTGATATCAGAATTGTTGGAAATGCGAAGACAATCCAGATGATCAAGCAGTTCTACTCCTTCGATATCGATGCAAGAGCACACGTTGTGAAAGATGGAGACTCTTTATCGACAGGGAAGCATAACTTCGTATTCGCATTCGCACCTATGGTTCATTGGCCGGAGGTCATGGTGTCCTTCGATACTACGGATGGCTATCTCTATTCCGCTGATGCTTTCGGTACATTCGGAGCTCTTGCAGGCAATCTCTATGCTGATGAGGTTGATTTCGACAGAGAGTGGCTTGATGATGCAAGAAGATACTATATAAACATCGTTGGCAAGTATGGCGTGCAGGTTATGAATACGCTAAAGAAAGCATCTGCACTCCCGATTAAGATGATTCTGCCTCTGCATGGTCCGATCTGGAGGGAGAATCTTGGATACTTCATCGATAAGTACACGACATGGGCTTCATATGTGCCTGAGGATAAGGGGCTTCTCATCGTATATTCCTCAATCTATGGCAATACTGCCTCTGCTGTCGACCTTCTCGCATCGATGTGCGCAGAGAAGGGCATAAGGAATATCCATATGTATGATGCATCGAAGACCGATTGCTCCGTGCTTGTCTCTGAGTGCTTCAGGTACAGCACAATCGTCTTCGCATCTCCGACATACAATGCAGAGATCTTCCCAAAGATGGAGACTCTTCTTCTTGATCTCAAGGCGCATGCATTCCAGAACAGAGACGTCGCTGTCATCGAGAATGGCACATGGGCGCTTTCCTCTGGCAAGAAGATGACTGAGCTCCTCGCATCAATGAAGAATATCCGGATTATTGAGCCTCAGCTCTCGATCAAGTCATCCCTGAAGGATGATCAGAGGGAACTGCTTGATTCTCTTGCATCTGTCCTTTGCGAGAGCGTATCGAAGGCTGAGTAAAGCATTCATGAATCCAAAAGAGGGCTCCGGCCCTCTTTTTCGTGTACAGGTTGGTTATGGGAATTATTGAGACTTTTATACTTGCAGTCGCACTCAGCATGGATGCATTTGCTGTCTCTGTCTGCAAAGGACTGTCCATGGGTAAGGCAAGGCTGGGCAGTGCATTGACTGTCGGACTCTGGTTCGGCGTATTCCAGGCCCTTATGCCTCTTATCGGGTTCTTCCTCGGTGTGCAATTCGAGGACTATATAAGCGCATTCGATCACTGGATTGCTTTTATCCTGCTGGCTGCAATCGGCGCGAACATGGTAAGGGAGGCCGTAAAAGGAGAGGATGAAGGGGATCCTTCCGTGGGATTCATGGCAATGCTTCCTCTCGCTGTCGCGACAAGCATAGATGCCCTTGCATCCGGTGTCGCTATGGCTGCTGCAGGTGCAGATATAATCCATGCCGTCGTATTCATAGGCATCACCACATTCGTCCTCAGCACGATAGGCGTAAGAGCTGGTTCTCTCATCGGAGGCAGGAACAGCTCAAGGGCTGAGGCGGTAGGAGGCATCGTGCTTATTGCAATCGGCCTCAGGATTCTTATACAGCATCTCGTAGAACATATCTGATTTTCCGTGCAATGCCTCCCTTGCTGTTTTATAATATATCTAGGAGGCATGCTTATGGCTGAAAAGATAATCTATACGATCGGACGCCAGTTCGGTTCTGGCGGAAGACAGATAGGAAAGGCCCTGTCTGCTAAGCTTGGTATACCGTATTACGATAAGGAGCTCCTTACGCTTGCAGCGAAGGACAGCGGATTCTCTGAGGCTCTGTTCCAGAATGTGGATGAGAAGCCTGCATCATCGCTCCTTTACTCCCTCGTAATGGGCAACTATCCCATGTCTTCGGGAACGCTTGGCTTCAACGAAATGCCTCTGAATGATCAGCTTTTCCTGATCCAGTCGAATACGATAAGGAAAGTAGCATCACAGGGTTCTTGCATTATAATCGGACGGTGTGCGGACTACGTTCTAAAGGGCAATAAGGACCTTATATCGATTTTCGTCCATGCGCCTCTTGAAGCCCGGGTGAAGAGGGCTATAGAGAGCTATGGCATAGATCCTGCGAAGGCTGAGGACGTCTGCCTCAAGAACGATAAGAGCAGAGCCAATTTCTACAACTACTACTCCGATCACAAGTGGGGAATGTGCCGCACATACAACCTCTCCCTCGACTCATCCCTTCTCGGGATCGATGGATGCGTGGATCAGATAATAGAGTTCACCGAGATCGTCAGGAAGCATAGGAAAGAGGCTAAGAACAGCATATGATTGTCTTCGATACGCTTTCGTATCTTGAGAGCTACACCGGCCCATTTCCTGAGATTAATACGATAATCTCAGTTATGGACCGGTCGCTTCCTTATGATCAGCTTCCGGGACGCTATGATACTCCGGAAGAGTCCTCAGTTAAATACATAATCGATGAGTGCCTCTCCTCAGAGAAGGGCTTTGATAGCCCGAAGCATGAGGGCAGACGGATTATGGAGATTGTGCTGGAAGGGGAGGAGATGGTCTCTGTATCTTCATCGGTATTCCGTCTCTCAGAAGGCCGTTTCCTCATTTACTCCGGGGAAGAGGATGTCCGTCGCGGCATGATGTATGCGCTTCCAGTCCATTTCAAGGCTGTCAGGTTCATTTTCTGAGAAGCTGTATCTCCATCTCTGAGACAAAAAGATTCCACCCCATAATGAGGTGGAATCAGTTTTCCATGCTGGGAAATCACTCTTTGATTTCCTTGAGTGTGATATCGAAAATAAGGAGGGAATTCGGCTCAATATTCCCTGCGCCCATCTCGCCATATCCCTGTGCTGGCGGGATATAAGCCCTGATTGAATCGCCTGGTGTCATCTGCATTGTAGCCTCAGCGAATCCCGGAATGAGATTCTGGAGGTTGAACTCAACATCCGTTCCCTGGTCCATGACAGAGCCATCGAGGAGTGTCAGCTTGTAATCAACAACGACATTGCTGTCTGCAGAAGGCTTTGCAGTACTTGTATCGTCATCTAGGATGAACTCTACCTGCACACCTGAATCAAGGGAGATAACCCCTTCCTTTGTGCTGTTGTCAGCAAGGAATGCCTCTGCCTCAGCAAGGTTTGATGCGGAAAGCTCCGCTACATATGCCTGATACTCCTGCTGCATTTTATCTGCATACTCTGTGATGAAGCCATTCATCTCTTCCTCGGTGAATGTTGTGGATGCACCATAGAGGGCGGAAAGAGCTCCATCTGCGAACTCAGGTCCCTTCACTTCGATGCCACTCATCATGAGATTAAGAGTTATGAAGTAGCCATAGCCATATGCGAACCTATCCTCATCTGTAGAAGGAGCTTCAAGCGCATTGATCTCCTCCGCGGTTGTATAGACAGTGCCGTAATCCGTCTTGACACCCTGGCTGATATAGTTGTCGATGAAGAGTGTGAGGGCTTCATTCATCTCATCCGTGGTCATAAGAGGCTCCGCCTCACCGAATGCCGCAGCATCGAGGATTCCCCTTGCGAAGTATCCAGCATGAGGATAGAGACCCTGTGATTTCAGCCCATTGATAGACATATATCCATATGAGTAGCTGAATGCCGAATCGAGATCATCCCTGTTGACTTCTGCTATCTGGACAATGAGCCCTGGAAGTGTGAGCGGGGCAGAGAAATCCGCAGCGATGAGACCGTTCTTCACAGCTGGCGTCACATACCTTATTGATGCAGCGGGAGCCTGTGGCGGAATGCTCATTGTCATAATCCCATTGTCCCTGACGAGAAGGTAATCGCCTTCGCCGATACTATCAATAGGATATCCTTCAACAACTGTGTCAGGCCCTGCGACATAGATGATGCTCTCTCCGTTCTCCTTCTGCGCTGATATCATATGATTACCATCGGGATCAACCTCGGCAGAAAGCACTTTTACGAGCACCTCTCCTTCCTGCTGTTCCTTCATTCCCTGGGCAGGAAGAGTAAACATCATAAGAAAAACCAGAGCTGCGATAGCTGTTCTCTTGATTCCTTTCATAAAAACCGTCCTTTTATTTTCTATTGGTAAATCTACGATTTATCGCTATGCGGGTCAACAAAGGCTCATGTAGATTGCGTGAATGTGCTATCATCGTCGGTATGGATGGAATGACTGAAAAGGACAAGGCACTTCTCAGGGAGTGCATAAGAATAGCTCATGAGGCGATGGAGAAGGGAAACCATCCCTTCGGAGCTCTCCTTGCTGATAAGGATGGAAATATCCTGATGGAGCAGGGCAATGCATTCACTGAAGGCGGAAGCGCATACCATGCTGAGACGCTTCTCCTTCTCCGGGCTGCAAGGAAATTCAGTCCTGAGGAGCTTCAGAGCTGTACGCTCTACTCGAATTTCGAGCCATGCTGCATGTGCACAGGTGCTCTTTACTGGACTAATGTGGGCAGGCTTGTATTCGGTGCCACAGAGGACGCGCTTCTTTCCTATACAGGAAGCAACGATGAGAATCCTACATTCTCCCTTTCCTCAAGAGAGGTTGTGAAGCATGGGCAGAAGCCGATTGAGATCCTTGGTCCGACTGAGGACAATGCGCTGCTTGAGGAGATTGTACGCGATCATATAGGTTTCTGGGATGCAAGGTGATGCGCTCTACCCGCCTTTCCTGAAGCATAGCTGGATATCCAGGATAGAAGGGGATGTTCTCTATGTTACGGACAGACGGAAGCTTCCATCCGTGCATGAGGAGGTCATCTGCAGGAACGCAGAGGAAGCGGCTTCAGCGATAAAGGCCATGGTGACCCAAGGTGGAGGACCTCTGGAGGTTGCACTGAATGCCATGCTCCTTGCCAGCCGGAAAGGAGAGGACCTTGAAAAGGCTGTTCTCGTCCTTTCATCGTCCAGGCCGACGAATACAACTATGAAGCGTACTCTTGCAGCGATTATGGAGCGTTACCGTGCAGGGGAGGAGATGGAGGAACTGATCCACAGTGCGTTCAATTATTACGATGAGCTTTATGATGCAGTCTCCGATATAGGAGCATCCCTGATCGAGGATGGGGATGGGATTATTACCCGTTGCTTTCCGGAGCATACTTTCCTTCTGTCTGTGAGAAAAGCAGTCCTTTCGGGGAAGGCAGTGCATGTATACGTTCCGGAGACGAGGCCATATCTGCAGGGAGCGAGGCTGACAGAGCCATCCCTTCGGGCGATGGGCATCAGCTGCAGTCTGATAACAGATGCGATGAATGCTCATTTCATGGCTGAGGGAAGGATAGCGAAGGTTATGACAGCTTCGGATCTCGCCCTTAGTGACAGAACAGTCGTGAACAAGGTGGGAACTCTTTCCGATGCGGTAGCTGCAAGATACTATGGTATACCTTATTATGCTTTCTCCCTCTCTATTGATAAGGGCAGGACGAGGAAGGATATAGTGATGGAAGAACGCAGCGGGGAGGAGGTGAAGAGCATCGGCGGATCTATGATCGCAGAGAAGGAGACCGATGCCCTTTATCCTGCATTCGATATAATTCCCCCGGAGCTTGTATCCGGGATAATAACAAAGGATGGTGTGATCTGAAAGCGATAATAGCAGGGACCGGCATAGACCGCGATCCAAGATTCTGTGAAGGTATAGTCAAGGCGGAGACAGCATACGGAGATGCTTTCTATTCGGAGCATGATGGGATTATATTCATCCCGAGGCATCTTCCAGGGCATAAGACAGCGCCTCATAAGATAAACTACAGGGCCAACGTAGAGCTTTTGCGGATGCTTGGTGTCGATGGTGTGATATCCATCTATGCCGTCGGTTCTATAACAAGGAAGCTTGCCCCTGCCTCATTCGGGCTCGTAAGGGATTTCATCGATCTGACATATGGCAGGGAGAATACGTTCTTCGATGATGCAGTCCGCCATACTCCCATGATCAATCCTTTTGATATAACGCTTAAGGCGAAGTTCGCATCGGAGGCGATAAAGGAAGGAATACCAATGGGCTATGAGACGATATACATCACTACCCAGGGCCCGCGTCTCGAAACTGCGGCGGAGATCAATGCATACAGGCATATGGGTGCTGATATCGTAGGTATGACGCTTGCCACTGAGGCGGAGCTTCTTAAGGAGGCTGGCATCCCGAACGCAGCTGTCGCCTTCTCGATAAACTGGGCTGCAGGGCTCGATATGGAAGGTGTCTCTTTCCTTGAGGATGAATCGATTGAGCGCATTGCATCCCGCATAATGAAGATTGCACTTAGGGCTCTGTCATGATGGACAGCATCGAAGTGAGGGCTTACAGGGAGGAAGATCTTCTTGGAATGCTTGAAATCTGGAACGAAGTGGTCAGGGAAGGAAATGCGTTCCCGCAGGAGGAATTCCTTGATGAGACCACAGGCCGTCAGTTCTTCGCATCGCAGTCCTACACTGCAGTCGCGTTGTCCGGGAATCTGGTTGTAGGACTCTATATCCTCCATCCGAACAATATCGGGAGGTGTTCCCATATTGCCAATGCAAGCTACGCTGTCTCATCCGGTTTCCGTGGAATGCACGCGGGGAGGCTCCTTGTCCTGGATTCGCTCAGGGTGGCGGCATCGCTTGGCTTCAGGATCCTGCAGTTCAACGCTGTAGTCCGGAGCAATATGCGTGCAAGAAAGCTTTATGAGGAGCTTGGATTCCATCCGCTTGGAATCATAAGCGGTGGATTCAGAAGACCGGATGGAGAGTACGAGGACATCTGTCCATATTGGAGGGAATTGAGATGAAAGATCCACTTGGACTTTGGATGACGGACAATGCAGAGCTTTTCAGATATGCCGGGGAGATCCCGTGCATGAGGGATGGGGCCTCCTCGATACTTCTATCAGGCCCTGCATCGGCATTCCTCGCACCTCTTTACCATGCGCTCTATCCTGATGCCGCAATAACAGCTGTTGCGGATGACAAAGCAAGGCTTGATGAGGCTAAGTCAGAGGAGCCTTCTCTTTATGCTGTGCTGGCTGATCCTGCAGAGTATATCGCTGATAAAGCCGATATCGCGGTATCGGTGCTTTACATACAGGGACTGGATACAAGGGAGCTCACGCCTTATCTTTTCAATCTTGCCGATTCCCTTGCATCTGGGGGCAATCTCTATATCTCATTCCCTGCGACTTTGAAGTATGAGCTTTCGCCCAAGAAGCTTATCCAGTCCTGGTATTCGATGGAGGAGGAAGTCTATTTCAAGCGCTACATGCCAGATGATGTCATGAAGGCCCTGTCGATGATCGGCTTTGATATAAGAGCTGTCGAGAAAGACTCCGTTCCGGATCTGGATGATGTCGTCTCCATACATGCTATAAGGCGATAATGTGTAGTTCTGTGCAGATTCGGTGTTCATGCGAACTAAATCGAAGGAAAGTGCTATCTTCTTAACCGGAGGCTGGATATGAGAAAAAGCGCAGTGATAATGCTTGTGGTCTCGATAATCCTGCTTGTTGCAGGAATCGGACTCGTTTCATATGGAGTGTATCTGAATATGCCACACAGCTCCATCTACAGTTATGGCAGCGGGCATTTCAGCTATTCATACAGGGCTGTATGGGCAGGACCTGCAGGGGCAGGTATTCCTTTCACGGAATTTGGTCGCATCGTATTCGATGCCGGACTTCTTTCCATGGCTGTATTCGTCATTCTCCTTGTCCACAAGCCGCAGGATAAGGATCTGAAGGAGAAGGAGAGGAAGATTGACAGGATGGAGGCGGAGAAGGCCAGAGCGGAAGCCGAGGATGCTGTTGTCCATGAGTCTGCTGATACAGCAGAACCGCATAAGGATTGACCTGAGCGCATTACCTGCGCTATAGTCTTTGGGAAAGTTCTATTCAAGGAGAATAACATGTCCAAAGCACATAGAGGAACAGGTATCCGTGATCAGTTCAATAATGGCAGAGCTACATGCCCTGTATGCGGCAGAACAGCAATCAAGTGCCTTTATGAGAAGGAGATTGACGGAAACAAGGTCAAGATCTGCAAGGAATGCAATTCCAAGCTCTCTAAGTAATATGGCATTCTTCAGAAAGAAGAGGGAGAGCACTGAGATGAGGGAGTACTTCAGTACGCCCTCTTTTTCATTTGAGGCATTGCAGGCGGAAATCATCGAAGCTGCGTCTGCCGATGATATGAGAAAGATAATCCAGAAGAACGGGAAGAAGGGCGTCATCTTCCTCCCGTCAGAGGATGTTCTCGTCTCACCACGGAAATGGGTATCCGCCTTTGCTGATATCCCATATCTTGTCATCATCGGCAGGAGGGGCATTCGCGAGTTCAGCGAGCTGGAGAAGCTTTCCGGTCGTCTCGTATTCTCTCCTGTGCCCAAGGCTCTGTCATCTGTCTTCATGACAGAGGATCTGGAGAAGGCCTATGATCTTCTCCATGGTGCAGGATACAGCAGCGAGGATATCATGATAATCAGGGCAGGAGGTCAGAAGTGAGAAGCATGACAGGGTACGGCCATGGTGTATGGCGGTCCGAGGATT
>CALXLE010000064.1 GCA_944389115.1 uncultured Spirochaetaceae bacterium | reverse complement strand
AAGCGCTCGGATAAGCCTCTGATTGCCGATGGTGTGCCGATTGTATTCGCCCTTGCTGGCAACCAGAACTGCGGCAAGACAACGCTTTTCAATCAGCTGACGGGATCGAATCAGCATGTAGGGAATTTCCCAGGGGTCACCGTCGATAGCAAATCCGGGACAATCAGGGGGCATAATAATGTCTCTGTTGTCGATCTCCCTGGTATCTATTCACTCTCTCCGTATACTAATGAGGAGATTGTTACACGTGATTTCATCCTCAAGGGGCATCCTGATGGGATTATAAATATCGTTGATGCCACGAATATAGAGAGAAATCTCTATCTTACGCTGCAGCTGATCGAGCTCAATATCCCTATCGTAATTGCTCTCAATATGATGGATGAGGTGAGGGAGAACGGCGGGACAATAGATATCAATGCATTCGAGGATGCAATCGGTGTTCCTGTCGTCCCTATATCCGCCGCGAAGAATGAGGGTGTCGATGAGCTTATAGAGCACGCAATCCATGTCGCAAGATTCAAGGAAGGGCCAAGGCGCACCGATTTCTGCAACTCTGAAGGCAATGTGCGGGATACATCCGTCCACCGTTCGATACATGCGATTATGCATCTTATCGAGGATCATGCGGACAGAGCTGGTATTCCTGTCAGATTCGCGGCTTCGAAGCTTGCAGAGGGGGATGAGCCGATACTGAAAGCTCTTGCTCTCGATGACAATGAGAAAGAGACATTGGATCATATCCTTCTCCAGCTGCAGAACGAGAGCGGTACCGATACAGATGCGGCTCTTTCCGATACACGCTATAAGTTCATCGAGGATCTATGCGCGGAATGCGTGGTCAAGCCACATGAATCGAAGGAGAGGCTTAGGAGCATAAAGGCAGATAAGATCCTTACGGGAACATATACGGCAATTCCTGCATTCATACTTATAATGGCAGCTGTCTTCTACCTTACATTCGGTCCTGTCGGCAGTACGCTTTCCGACCTTCTGTCGCTCGCTATCGAGAAGATCACAGAAGGGGTGGATTCAGCTTTGACCGCCTATGGGATGAATCCAGTTGTCCATTCCCTGATAATCGATGGAATTTTCACAGGGGTAGGCAGCGTCCTCTCATTCCTGCCTGTGATTGTCGTTCTCTTCTTCTTCCTTTCGATACTAGAGGATAGCGGCTACATGGCACGCGTATCATTCGTGATGGATAAGCTTCTGAGGAAGATAGGGCTCTCTGGAAGAAGCTTTGTGCCTATGCTTATTGGATTCGGCTGTTCTGTTCCTGCGATCATGGCAACAAGAACACTCTCATCGGATAGGGACAGGAAGATGACGATACTCCTGATTCCTTTCATGTCCTGTTCCGCGAAGCTTCCCATATATTCCCTGTTCGCCTATGCGTTCTTCGGTACATATGGTGCTTTGGTGATGATAGGTCTCTATATCTTCGGGATAATCGCAGGGATCGTTTTCTCGCTTATCCTCAAGCACACCGGATTCAAGGGTAATCCTGTCCCGTTCGTACTGGAGCTTCCGAACTACAGAATGCCATCCGCGAAAAGCGTAGGGCAGCTTATATGGGAGAAGACGAAGGACTTCGTGACAAGGGCTTTCACGATAATATTTGTCGCTTCGATAGTCATATGGTTTCTGCAGTCATTTGATGCCCGTCTCAATCCTGTCGCGGATTCAGCGGACAGTATGCTTGCATCCCTTGCATCCCTTATCTCTCCGATATTCCGTCCTCTTGGATTCGGAGACTGGAGGATATCAACGGCATTGATTACGGGTTTCATGGCGAAGGAGAGCGTTGTCGCTACGCTTTCCGTTCTCCTTGGGGATTCCCTTGGAGCTCTTAGCTCGTTCTTCACACCATTCACCGCACTTGTCTTCCTTGTCTTCACGTTGCTGTATACGCCTTGTGTAGCGGCTATAGCCACAGTCCGCAGGGAGCTTGGAAGGAGATGGGCGCTTGGCGTTGTTATTCTCCAGTGCGTAGTTGCATGGGTTGCCGCATTCCTTGTCCATCTGATTGGATCAATATTCATTTAAGAAATAGCAAAACAATGTCCTGCAGGCCAGAAACCGCAGGACATTGCTTACAGTTGGGATGTAGTATGGATAATCATTTCACTGTGATCAAGTTGTATTCTCTGGTTCCGAGTCCTATCTTCTCTGCATACTCAAGGCCCTGTTTCCAGTTCGTATCTGGGTGTACATCATCGAAGTGGTCATGATGTGTGTGGGCTGCAGAGGACAGCATCGTATTCGGATTCATAGGCATTCTGTTCACTGCATCCGCGCATGCTTGATCGAGAGCAACCGGATCGAATGATGCGAATATTCCGATATTCGGAACAATCGGTGCATCGTTCTCGCTGTGGCAGTCACAGTTCGGGGAGATATCGATGGCGATTGCGATGTGGAATGAAGGACGGCCCTGGAGGACAGCCTTGGTGTATTCCATCATCTTGCAGTTGAGAATCTCGTTAGAGTTGCTTGTTCCCTCATGGATTGCATCCTTCGGGCAGATTGCGATGCACCTTCCGCATCCTACGCACTTGTCGTGGTCAATCCTGCATTTCCTGTCTTTGATGACCGGGGCTGAATGTGCGCAGATCTGCTGGCATTTGCCGCAGCCTATGCAGAGATTTTCCTCAACGACGGGCTTACCTGCCGCATGCATCTCCATTTTGCCTCTTCTTGATCCGGAGCCCATTCCGATGTTCTTCAGAGCTCCGCCGAAGCCCGTTGCCTCGTGGCCCTTGAAGTGGGAGAGAGATATGATGATATCAGCATCCATGATGGCTCTTCCGATTTTTGCTTCATGCACATACTGTCCATCCACTGGTACCTCAAGGTCATCCAATCCCTTCAGTCCATCCGCGATTATGATCTGGCAGCCTGTCGAGAGAGGTGAGAAGCCATTGAGATTTGCTGTATCAAGATGGTCAAGAGCGTTCTTCCTACCGCCGACATAGAGTGTATTGCAGTCGGTAAGGAATGGTTTCCCTCCAAGTCTCTTTACTTCATCAGCAACTGACTTTGCCCAGTTCGGACGAAGGAATGCAAGATTCCCCGGTTCTCCGAAATGCAGCTTGATTGCTGCATAGTGATCCTGGAAATCGATCTTATCGATTCCTGCTTTTCTCATTACCTTCCTGAGTTTATCAAGAAGATTGTTTCCGAAATCCGTTCTCAGATCCGAGAAGAATACATCACTTGCCATAGTAGTACCTCATCTTATTCCAAGCCTTTCCGCAGTTCTTATCAGAAGCGCGGGATCGTCCGTCATTATAGTGTCAACCCCAATAGAATATAACCGTTCCATCTCTTTTTCATCATTAATCGTCCAGACCATCACGACAGCATCACGCTTATGCATTTCATCGATGAATCTCTTGTTTATTATCGTGATACCATACTGCTTCACCGGTACCTGGAAGATGATTTTCCTGTCGAATGAGGATGGAAGCATATGGAGCTTGGTCCTGAATACAAGGGGAGCGACTTCAAGTGTCGATACCGATGTAAGGAAATCCGGAGCAAGCTTCCTGAGCTTTTTCAGGTTGTTCAGATGGAATGATGCCGTGCAGACCCTGTTCTCCGCATGATGCTTCCTGATCACATCGATATACGTCTCGACTATGTCCTCTTCCTGACTCTTAAGATCTATGTTGAATCGTTCATCGGGACATGCCTCGAGCGCCTCTGAAAGCGTGCAGAGCTGTACACCCTTTCCCCTGAAAGGGAATGTCCTGCCTCCGTCCTTTGTGAATGTGTATCCCGCATCGAGCTTCTTCAGTTCCTTTAGAGTATGTATTTCCAGTGCTCCCTCTCCATCCGTATTCCTCTCAAGAGTCGGATCGTGCCATATGACGATTTCCCCATCTCTTGTGAGATGGACATCGGTCTCTATGACATCGATTCCCATCTTTGCCCCCGATATGAATGCAGGAAGTGTATTCTCCGGATAATTGGCGCTATCGCCCCTGTGTGCAACAACCCTTGGCATGGGTGAAAGAAAGTCATGCATCCTCGTTTCTCCTATGGAGCGCTATAAGCTCCGCCTTGCGGAATATCTTCTCGAATCTCTGCATCTCACTCTCAGATAGCGCTGCTCTTTCAGTGATATCCTTCAGAAGCTGCTCTGTCCATTTCCTCTCATCATCGAGCTTGAAGTATCCCATATTATCGAGATGGGATACCATCTCCGATACACCCTTGCCGATGCGCTCATGCGTAATAGCGGTCATCCCGCTTTTGTACTTCGCTGCATTTGTGAACAGCGTATAGGCGATGATCTGGACAGCCTGTGAGAGATTGAGGGAAGGGAAGCGGTCTGATGTCGGGATTGTGACGATTGATGAGCACATTGCGACCTCATCATCTCTAAGTCCGTCGGACTCTCTTCCGAATACAATTGAGATATCACCATCGGGGAGAGTGGAGAGCTTATCTGCCAGCTGCTCAGGAGAGAAGGCGCTGAGCTTCCTGAACTTGCCTCTTCGCCTTGTTGCGCCTACTGTGAATATGCTTCCTTCCAGTGCTTCGGAGAGGGTGCCGAATCTCTCTGCATTCTCCCATACATCCGCGGCATGGAGGGCGAGTGTGCGAACCCTGTCCTCGTCATATTCCCTGCCGCCGGTGATGACAAGACGCTCGATTCCCATCGTCTTCATCGCCCTGCAGCATGACCCGATATTAGCCCCGTCCTGAGTGTCGACAAGGACTATCCTTATCCTAGATAGATATCCATCTCTCTCCATGGACGCGATTATATATTTTCGGAAATCTTTGTTCTACTCTGCAGTGATGGAGCACGGGATTATAACCTCTGAGAGGAATACCGCTCCTTCCTGCTTCATCCTAAGCATGCCGCCATGCTTATCAAGGGTCGCGATAGCGCTTCTTATGCCTGTCCCACCGTTTTTCTTCGTTGAGGAGGGAATGCCTCTTTCCCATATGATGCTTCCTGCCATGCTGTTGTGGACCTTAGCTTTGAGCTTTCCGCCATCGAATTCCGCTGATATCCTGATGAACGGCTTCTCAGCCTTCCTGGCAGCTTCGAAAGCATTCTCCAGCAGATTCCCGAATATTATGGATATCGAGATCAAGGGGATGTCTATTTCATTCGGAATTGGCGCGTCTGCAGAGAATGATATATTGTTCTCCATGCATCTTCTGGCATATGTCCGGAGAAGTGCGTTGAAGATAATATGCGGCGAATATATCTGGATCTTTGTCTTATCGATGCTGGCACTGTGCTCCTCAAGGTAAGCAATGGCTTCTTCGGTCTTCCCCTCATTGAGGAAATCCAGCAGTACAGCATCATGGTGCTTCAGATCATGTCTGTATCGTATGGCATTATTGATGAAATCATTCTCCGCTTCGAACTCTGACAGCAGAAGCTCTTCCTGTGCTTTCTCCCTCTGAAGGGTATTCCTATCATTAAGAAGCGTAATTATAAGGAATACAAGCATGAATGACGCAATCACGTGGATTGAGAAGACAGACATAAGCACGATGTATATATTGGAATCGGCTATGAAGAACATCCCTGTCAATGATAATACTGATACAGCTATAGTCGATAGGACAGCGAATATGGATAGACGTCCCCAGCCATTGGCAATATCTTCCGTATATTTCCTGAATATGCTGCGGAGCTTAAGCTTGACGAGGATTATCAGAAGGGCAGAGAAGGCGGTTCTTATAAGCGCCTGTGCAATTGGACCCAATCCATAGATCTTCGCAATGAGTTCCGAGATAATCGCTGTTAGAACAAAATATGCTGAATACAGGGCAAAGGTGAATAGATTCCTCTTTGGCGGCCCATTCGATGCAAGCATGAAAAGCATCAGGCAGGTGATGGTATAGATAAAATATGTTATGAATGCCGTTGTGGAGGTGAACCCTCCCGAGGGATAGATTATCATCATCCCCCCGGCAAAGAGCGCAACTGCAAATGCTGACCACATCAGTTTGGGATGCTTTATCGAAGGTTTGGGGTCTGACAGGATACAGAGCGAAAATGCATGGCATATGACAATAAGAATCAGCCTGATGGTGTCTATCCATAGCATATTCATACCAGAATGATACTATCAAACGGTTCTATTGTTAATATTCGCGAAAACTGGATTGGCCATGAATTAATGCAGTATCTGAAGTTTTTCCCCAGATAACCCGCTCTTAATTGAGCAAGGAGGACTGATAACATATGAAATATTTTTTCATAATAATGTCCAGATAATAGAACCGTAGCTTCGTGAAACAATGGTTCATAATCAGAATTGAATATATAAATCAATGCTTCATATATCACTCCTCATCCTCTTCATTATCCCTATCATCAGAGGGTTCTTCAGATATAGCTGCCTCCAATGCCTCCATCCTCCTGCCATGCCTCCTGAATACCTCCGATACAGGGATGTCCATGGGCCTTATGTACCTCATCACAGTGGCAAGCGCAATCTCCCCATCCATCCTCCCCATCATCCTTATCACATTCGGCTTGCCGTTCCCCGTATCCCTGCTTATCGACCCCTTCGTGTTCCCTTCCTCCCTATGCATCATCCATAAGGTCTCCATTATCCCATCATATGTCCTTCCCCTGAAATCAATGGATGGGGAGATGACTGTTTGTAATAGTCTTTAAAGGGACAGTTTTATCATAGGGAAATCCCCAGTTTAATCATCAGAGAAAAGGACATCTCAAGCAGGTGTCCGCGAAATATACTTCTTGCTGGAAAAAAAGAAAAAGCAAGGAGAAGATGAGGAGATGCTTAAGATGTCCCAGATAGAAAGCATAAAAGAAGCATGGGATTCAGGGAAGAGCATAAGCGGAATAGCGGAAGCACTGGGGATTGACCGGAAGACAGTGCGGAAGTATCTGGCGAAGGAGGATTTCAATATTGGGATTCCGGCAGAGGAAAAGCATGCCAGCAAGCTCGATCCGTACAAGGATGAGATACGGGCGATGCTGGATGGACAGGGAAGCTGGTACCGGAAGCAGCGCTATACAGCAAAGAGGATATACGAAATACTCTCGGAGAAACATGAAGGTACCGGGATTTCGTATCAGATGGTGCAGCGCTTCATAAAGGAGGAGAAGCAGGAAAGAAGGAGGATGAGCTATGCTGATCCAGGGACGATGCCGCTGGTCTGGCATGAGGGGGAAGCACAGGCGGATTTCGGAGAGGCGGACTTCATCGTGGAAGGAGAGACGAGACGTCTCAAGTACCTGAACCTGTCATTCCCGTTCAGCAACAAGGTATTCACGGTCGTGATGCCAGGAGAGAACTGCGAATGCGTATGCGAGGGGCTGAAGATGATTTTCAGGTACAGCGGCATCATACCGCGCATGATAGTATTCGACAACGCAACGGGAATCGGTCATCGGGTATTCGGGAGCATGAAGGAAACGGAGCTGTTCGTCAGGTTCCGTCTGCACTATGGCTTCCGGGCAAGGTTTGCGAACGTTGAATCCGGCTGGGAGAAAGGGAATGTGGAGAATTCGGTCGGATATGTGAGAAGGAACCTCATGGTGCCTCCGATGGAATTCCGCGGCACTTTCGAGAGCTTCAATGCCGATACCATGCTCCCTCTGTCATCGTCCCTCAGGGCAGGGAGCCAGCATTACCGGAAAGGCGATGCAGTGGAAGAGCTGTTTGCAAGGGAGAAGGCAGCAATGCGCCCATTCAGCGCTGCCCGGCAGTTCGATGTGGTCCGCTATGATACCCGCAGTCTGAGCAATACAGGCAGCGTGGTTCTGGATGGGAGCCATTCATATTGTCTGGGGCCGAACCATGCTGGAGAGAGGATTATAGTCGGGAAACGTGCATTCAGAATGGAATTCCTGACAAAAGACGGGGATAGGATACGGATATTCGAAAGGCATTACGGCGCAGAGCACACCGCTGTCTATGATATGGAAGCCATGCTGAAGGGCCTGAGATACAAGCCGAACAGCTGGATGAACAGCCCTGTGCGGGAGAATATGGATGCCGGGGGATTCCGTGATCTGCTGGATGCCACGGAAGGCAATGATAGAAGGAGGCTGCTGTATATGTTCAGCAATGGGGCATCCGAATACGGATTCCCGATAGCGAGCATGGCCCTCAACATCCTCTGCAGGGATGGGCATGTACCTACGGCCGAGGATATGTCAGCATGCTGCAGCCGGCTGCTGTCTTTCCCCGTGAACGCCTCCGAGAATCCTACGGATGTCGATCTTTCCGTATATGACAGGCTCCTTGCCTGTGGGCAGAAGGAAGGCGCCTGATGGGATACATGAGTGCAGATGAGAGATCGGTATTAAGGGACCGGCTGAGGGCAAACCTCAAGAAGTTCTATTTCTCGAACGGTGGCATTGATGAGCTGTTTGAGACCGCGCCTGCCGGAACGCTGCGCTTCCTCGACTCGTTGCTGGTGCATGAGCTGGAAAGGCGTGAGGATGCACGGAGGAGCAGGATCGTTAAGGCCGCCGGGTTCCCTGTGATAAAGAGCCTCGATGACTATGATTTCTCCCAGATCAGGATGCCTCAGACGCTTTCCATCGAAGAGATGACCGGGCTGTCGTTCATAAAGGCGAAGAATTCCCTGATAATGTATGGCATCTGCGGCAGCGGCAAGACGATGCTCTCCATATGCCTTGGGATGAAGGCATGCATGCGTGGCTACCGTGTCAGATTCTATACGCTCAGCCAGCTTGCATTCCGCCTTGGCAAGGCAAAGAACGAAGGCAGACTCGATAATCTCCTTCGCGACCTTATGCTTCTGGATCTTCTCATCATTGATGAATGGGGATACTGCCAGCTGGACAAGGAAACATCGGGCCTGATCTACCAGGTCATTGCTGATAGCTATGAGAAGAAGAGCCTCATCGTGACGACGAACCTGCCGTTCAGCGAATGGGGAAAGATCGTAAGCGACGAGCAGCTTGCTGCCGCAATAATCGACAGAATTGTCCATTACGGGCATCTTGTTGATACGGGAAAGGTGGACTGGAGACTTAGACAGTCTCCTATGAATAAGCAAATGGTGGAATAAAGATGACTCTCTTTTTCCACTCTTGATACGGGGATGATAATACTGGGGAATTCCTCATGATAATTTGGGGATTTTCTCTTGATAAAACACA
>CALXLE010000063.1 GCA_944389115.1 uncultured Spirochaetaceae bacterium | reverse complement strand
AGTTGCAGAGCCATCTGCATTCGGTGAAGTATAGGAATATTCTCTCCCGCTCTGCATTGCTCAGGCACTTCAGATCGAGCTTGAGCTCAACGGTGAGAGGGCGCATAGAGGCATGGCGGAGGCGGGTGGCCTCGCCCTTTTCCCTTATCCTTCTGCCCTTGTTTTCCCTCTCCTCTCTTGTCATATCATATTTTACCATGGATCGGGATATTATGCAAAGGGAATATGCGATATCCCGTGATTCATCTCTCCGCTTATGGAAGCGGGAGTCTTCTCACGGAGCAGGGATAAACAGACAATAGCTGCTATGGAAGAAGTTCTCGCATTGATTGCTGACAAGGATGCCAAAATGTATTCCGTCGAAGAGGCACTGCAGGAACTGAAGAAATAAGCCTCTGTGTAATATTGGCCTGAAAATCCAGGAAAGTATTAAACACAACCTGCCGCGAGTTACTGAATAATATGATTTGAAAATGGATAGGATGCTTATGCAGGGCCTATCCATTTGTGGTTCAGAGTGAAGCTGCGAATTCCGATATCGCCTTAAGTCCTTCTATGAGTGTGTCGGTGTCGGAGCCATAGCCGATGCGCATGCATTTCTCTTCGCCGAAGGCATCGCCGGGGGTCACGAATGCTCCTGTCTTCTGATATAGCGATGTGCAGAAATCATAGGAAGGGATATCGTAATCATAATATACGAGTGCTGTAGTTCCTGCCTGCGGCTTAACGAAAGAGAAGTGGGGCTCCGATTCAATCCAGTCCGAGAGAATTTTGAGGTTCTTCCTTACAATGCCACGGTTCCTGGCAAGAATGGCATCCTTATGCTGCAGCGCGATTGAGGATACCGCATCGTCGAACATACCGCAGCTGATGAGATTGTAATCGCGATGTGACAGGAATGCCTTCAGCGCATTATCGTCATGGGTGAATATCCATCCCATGCGGAGACCTGCAAGGGAGAAGACCTTTGACATGCTGCCTACGGAGATTCCTTTCTGGTAGAGATCCGCAACGGATTCGCACCAGATATCCTCCTGAGTCAGATGCCTGTATACCTCATCGGAAAGGAGATATGCATCATTCTCTTCAGCTATGCTTATGATTTCTTTCAGGAGAGCTGCCGGAATCAATGCGCCTGTAGGGTTGTTCGGATTGTTGATGCAGATCATCCTTGTGTTCTTCCTCATAAGAGAACGCAGCTCGTTTATATCAGGAAGATACCCATTCTCCTTTCTCAGATGCATTATGCTTACTTCCGCCCCGATGGATTCCGGTATGGAATAGAGCTGCTGGTATGTTGGCATTATGCTTATTACATGATCGCCCGGCGATATCAGTGAGCAGAAGACATGGTGGTTTGCTCCTGCAGCTCCATGGGTTGGTACGATAAGATCTGGCGAAGCTGTCTTATACAGCTCGGAAATGCCTGTCTTAAGCCCTGTACTGCCAGTAATATCGCCATATGTAAGCCTGAGCGATGAGAATGAGGAAAGGAATGCATTCTTATCCTCTCCTGCAAGCTCAA
The DNA here is from genome assembly GCA_944389115.1 of uncultured Spirochaetaceae bacterium. Lineage (GTDB taxonomy): Bacteria > Spirochaetota > Spirochaetia > Sphaerochaetales > Sphaerochaetaceae > Ornithospirochaeta. Next base: position 7,844 of record CALXLE010000063.1, on the reverse strand, counting down.
AGAGCTCATCAAGCGATACTGAGTCGACACAGGTCTCTGCTATGTTGTATCTAGCTCCTTCCTCGTATGCGTTCATCCATTCCTCAACCCTGAATGGTGTGATATCCATAGAATCCTCCTTGGTGTATATTCGGTTTTCTCTGCGTCTGGAGTCAATATAGTTCGTGTTTTCCTTCAGTAAGAATATATACTTGCTCCCGCATAAGTCATTATCATTCCGTATCAGGAGATTGTTTCATGAATATAGTTGTGATCGATTCGCAGGGAGGGGGTATTGGACGCCAGGTCGTGTCCTCGATAAAGACAGCGTTTCCAGAGCAGAGCATTACTGCTATTGGAACGAATGCCCAGGCAACTGCGGCAATGCTGAAGGCCGGAGCCGATCAGGGTGCGACAGGAGAGAATCCTGTCATTGTCGCAAGCAGGACGGCCGATGTCATAATCGGGCCGATTGGAATCGTCATTGCTGATTCGATGATAGGTGAGGTATCTCCTGCGATGGCCCTTGCAGTATGCCAGAGCAGGGCAAAGCGCATCCTCATTCCGGTCAATCATTGCGATAATATCGTTGTTGGGGTTGCCGATCTCAGCCTTTCCAGGCTTATACAGGAGGTAGTTGACCGTATCCGCGAGCTGAAAGCAATTTGACAACGCGTCAGCTTGTATGTAGTATTCCTGACGTAGATTCTGCATGAAGCAAGTCTGTGAAGCTGTAGCTTCAGGAAATAATCATTTTTGAACAGGCCACTGGGACGGCATATGACCGGGACTTTCCGAAGAAAGCCCTTTTCCCCGATGGACTATATAATCAGGACTTGCTCTATGGGACGTTTTCTGTTTTTCATATTCACTGCTATTGCCCTCGCTGCCTCTTTATCTGCCAATGGTGTATCAGAACAGACTGTTTCTGAGGAGAATACAAGGGTAATCACTGATGTGTGGAACCGCGAGGTCGTCATTCCTGAAGAGGTCGATTCAATAGCCGCAATCGGTTCCATGGGCCCACGGATGGCTGCATATCTTGATGTCGTTGATATGCTTATTGGAGCTGAGGATAGCGATATCCGCACAATGTCTGTGCGATATGATTACAGCCCTGTATATCACGATGCGATGAAGAATCTGCCCAGCATCGGAACAGGAGGCGGAAGCGGTGAGAACAATGCCTATCCAGAGGAACTCATCATGCTCGATCCCGATGTCATCATAGCGGGATTCAATGAATCTGCCTGCAATGAGCTCCAGAGACAGACCGGAATACCTGTAGTAAGCATCAGATACCGTACTCAGGGCTTTATCGATGAGGGATTCTATCGTTCCCTTCGCATATTCGCCGATGTTGCTGGTGCGGAGGAGCGCTGTGAGGAGATCATATCATATATCGATGCATGCAAGCGCGATCTGCAGGAACGGACAGAGGATATTCCCGATGCATCCAAACCATTGGCATATACCGGAGCTGTGACATTCAATGGCCGGCATGGATTTGCATTCACCTATGTTGATTTCCCTCCATTCGATGCTGTGAATGCATTGAATGCTGCCGATGTGCTTGCCGAGGAGCAGACAAGAGAGGCTTCAGACATAGCTGCCGGATCAGGAACGGCATATCTTGGCAACAATGGCTTTGAGGTCGATCCTGAAATGATAATCGAATGGGATCCTGACATCATATTCCTGGACCCGGGAAATATGGATCTGGTGAATGCTGAATATGATTCGAATCCTGGCTATTTTGAGTCGCTGAGGGCAATACAGGAAGGAAATGTCTATACGATGCCCTCTTCGAATTCCGCAGGTCCTAATATCACATACCTGCTGATGAATGCATATTTTGCAGGCAAAGTCCTGTTTCCGGATGCTTTTTCCGATATCGATTTCCGTTCAAAGTGCGGTGAGATCATGGAGATGATGCTCGGACGGGATTTTTTTGATGAGATGGAAGCCGGAGGGCTTTATTACGGCGTGATAGAGATGGGAGGTGCTGAATGACTGCGGCAGGATCAGGCAGCTATCGGCAGTATATAAGGCGTAAATGGGCAGTACTTATTCTTCTTTGCCTTCTTACCGCTGTTTTCAGCATCATGTCCCTTCTATCCGGATCGGCAAACATGACCTTCTCAGATGTTATCGCATCCATTTTCGGAAGGGGCACAAGGCAGATGAACACCATCATCTGGAATGTAAGGATGCCAAGGATTGCCGCCGCCATGGCTGTAGGGGCAGCTCTCTCAATGTGTGGCTGCATAATGCAGAATGTGCTCCGCAATCCGCTTGCTTCCTCGTCTACGCTTGGGGTATCGCAGGGAGCTTCATTCGGGGCTGCTGCAGCGATAGTCTGCTTAGGAGCCGGAACACAGATCAACTCTGGCAATGGCGCGTCTGCGCTGACAATCACCCAGCCATATATGGTTTCTCTTGCGGCTTTCTGCGGAGGAATGCTTACAACAATCCTGATGCTCGGCTTGTCGAGGCTCAGGGATGCCACACCTTCGGTGATGGTTCTTGCAGGAGTTGCGCTGAGCTCAATGTTCACAGGTGGGACGACGCTTATCCAGTACTTTGCCGATGATGTCATGGTTGCCACTATTGTCTACTGGACCTTCGGAAACCTTGGAAGAGCAGGATGGAGCGAGATAGGGCTCATCGGGATCCTATCGTTTGCGGCATTCCTGTTCTTCATTATCAACAGCTGGAATTACAATGCCATTGAAAGCGGCCATGATACTGCAAAGAGCCTCGGGGTGAATACTGGTCTGCTTGTCCCTTTGAGCCTTGTTATCTGTGCCCTGATAACATCCGTCTCCGTTGCTTTCACAGGCTGCATAAGCTTCATAGGGCTTATTGCCTCGCATATCATGCGGCGCTTTGTCGGGAATGATTACCGCTTCCTGCTTCCATGCTCAGCTCTGATGGGAGCTGTGCTTCTTCTGGCTGCGGATATAGCGTGCAGGATGATTGTCTCTCCCATTGTATTGCCTATCGGAGCGCTTACTTCCTTCATGGGGGCTCCGCTGTTCCTCTATCTCATACTCCGCCAGAGGAGGTCCAGATGATAGAGATCCGCGGACTGGCTTTCTCTTATGGATCGCAGCGCATACTCCATGATATCTCCTTCTCCGCCGATGATGGGGAGGTAGTAGGCATCCTCGGGACCAATGGGACGGGCAAGAGCACGCTAATAACATGCATAAACAGAATCAGACGTCCCGATTCCGGTGAAGTGCTGATCGATGGAGTGCCTGTAAGCCATATGGATCGCAGGACTTTGGCCCGTAAGATAGCCTACGTTCCTCAGCGTAGCGAAGCGACTGCAATATCCGTCTTCGACAGCGTGCTTCTCGGAAGAAAACCATATATGGGATGGGGAGCAGGAAGGGATGATGTCGCTGTATGCCAGAGCATGATCGATCGCATGGGGCTTGGAAGATGCCAGCTTCGCAATCTTGATGAGCTCTCGGGCGGAGAGCAGCAGAAGGTGATGCTGGCCCGCGCTCTGGTGCAGGAGCCACGGGTAATGCTTCTGGATGAACCGACAAGCAGCCTCGATCCGCATAATCAGTATGGAATGATGGCTAGAATACGCGATATGGCAAAGGAGAATGGAATGACGGTCCTTGTCGTTCTCCATGACCTCAATCTTGCCATGGATTACTGCGACAGCTTTTTCTTCATGAAGAATGGAACTGGTCTGCGGTATTGCGCGCTTGGCGGGATTGATTCTGCTCTGATCGAAGATGCCTATGGTGTCCGGGCAGAGATCGCAGAGATAAAAGGACGTCGTTTTGTCCTGATAGATAAGGAGTCCTGAATGGATAGATTGGATAAGGAAAGCCTATGGCAGCGCTGTCAAAGCTTCCATGGCCATGTATGCGGAGGCCTTCTGACTGGTTTTCTGGCCTCGCTTTATGCCTCAGAGCTGCTGGATCTTTGGATATCCCAGGATGAGGAGATTGTCTGCATCAGCGAGAATGATACCTGCGCAGTCGATGCTGTCCAGGTAGTTCTTGGATGCACTGTCGGCAAAGGGAACCTTCTTTTCCACATGACTGGCAAGCTTGCATTCTCATTCTATAACAGGGAGACTGGTAAGTCGGTCCGTCTCATCAGAACTGGCATGCTTCCTGATCCCAGGACTATAGATGTAATAGATTACTGTATGAATAATCCTTATTCGGATGTATTTACCGTAAAGGATACCGTGATACCTCTCCCGGAAAGGGCCCGTATCTTTGATGCTTATATCTGCGATAATTGCGGAGAGAAGACCGGGGCAAACTGGATTCATCTGCAGAACGGGAAGAAGCTTTGCCCTGACTGCTATGTGAAGTATGATAGATTCCGTATCTGATAATGGAGGCTGTATGACACTGGAAGGATTCTTCGCTGAAAACAGCAGGGTAGCTCTTGCATTCTCGGGCGGGGTTGATTCTGCTTATCTCCTCTATGCCGCGATGAAGGCTGGTGCTGATATCACTGCCTATTATGTCAGGACTGTTTTCCAGCCGCAGTTCGAGCTTGATGATGCAATGCGTCTTGCTAGAGAGCTCAGCGCAAGACTTAAGATCCTTGATGCCGATGTGCTTTCATCTTCCGAGGTCTCTTCCAACCCTCCTGACCGGTGCTACCACTGCAAAGCGATCATAATGGGAGCAATCAGCAGGGCTGCCCGTAAGGATGGTTATCCTGTAATCATAGATGGAACCAATGCAAGTGATGATATCTCCGACAGGCCAGGTGTCAGGGTGCTCCGGGAATATGGCATACGCTCACCGCTCAGGGAGTGTTCTATCGGTAAGGAGGAGATCCGCAGAAGGTCCAGGGAGGCGGGACTCTTCACCTGGGATAAGCCTGCGTATGCCTGCCTTGCTACAAGGATTCCTACTGGAGAGAAGATAGATGCGGAGAAGCTTAGAATAACGGAGGAGGCAGAGGATTTCCTCCATTCCATCGGCTTTTCCGATTTCCGCGTGAGAATGCTCGATGGCAAAGCACGGATACAGCTCCAGAGCGGGCAGTTCCCGCTTCTGATTGAGAACCGTGAGAAGATTTTAAGCACTCTGGGAAAGCTCTATGGGGCTGTGCTTCTGGATCTGGAGGCTAGGAATGATTGATATAAGAACGCTTCTTGAGAATGTCCGGGACGGTAGAACCGGGATTGATGAGGCTATCCTTGAGCTGAAGGAGAAGCCTTTTGAGGATATAGGATTTGCAAAGGTGGATCTCCACCGACGCATCAGGCAGGGTGCTGCCGAGGTGATATACGGTCAGGGCAAGACTCCTGAGCAGATTATTGGCATTCTTGATGCCATGAAACGCAACGGGCAGGATACGGTACTTGTCACAAGGTTATCGAAGGAGGCGGCAGACATTGTCTCTCCAGTTCATCCTCTGGATTACCATGAGGAGGCAAGGATCGGAATTGCAGGCCCTGTTCCAGAACCGGATGGTATCGGGACCATCGTTGTGGCGACAGGCGGCACCAGCGATATCCCTGTCGCGGAAGAGGCTGCTCTGACAGCGGAGGTTCTTGGCAATACCGTCATCAGGCTTTATGACGTCGGGGTTGCAGGGCTGCATAGAACTCTCAGCCATCTTGATGAGATCATGAGTGCTGATGTTATCATCGCGATAGCGGGCATGGAAGGGGCGTTGGCAAGCGTTCTCGGCGGTCTTTCGGACTGTCCTGTGATCGCTGTCCCGACAAGTGTGGGCTATGGGGCCGCATTCGGTGGTCTTGCAGCTCTTCTGTCTATGCTCAATTCATGTGCAAGCGGCGTGTCAGTAGTCAATATAGATAATGGTTTCGGTGCAGGCTATCTTGCTAGCATGATAAATCATAAGCGCATTAAGGAGGAACGATTATGAAGACATTATACATTGATTGCGGAATGGGTGCTGCCGGCGATATGCTTACAGCTGCATTGCTGGAGCTTGTTCCGGACAGGGATGGTTTTATTGATGATTTCAATGGGCTTGGGATTCCTGGAGTCCGTATGTCTGCGGAGAAAGCCGTGAAATGCGGTATAACAGGAACGCATGTATCCATTTTAGTGAATGGAGAAGAGGAAGGCGCCGGACATCATCACCACCATGACCATGAGCACGAGCATGAGCATGAGCACGAGCATGAGCATGAGCACGAGCATGAGCATGAACACGAGCACGAGCATTGCCATGATCATCACCATGAGCATCATGGGCTTGCGGATATAGAGCATATTGTATGCCATCATCTCAATCTCCCTGAGAATGTGAAGAATGATGTTATGGCTGTATTCAATCTCATAGCTGAGGCAGAGAGCCATGTCCATGGAGTCCCTGTCACGGATATCCACTTCCATGAGGTTGGGACGATGGATGCCGTTGCTGATATCACAGCAGTATCGATGCTGATGGACCGTATCCATCCAGATGAGGTAGTCGTTTCTCCGATTCATGTAGGGCATGGGCATGTGCACTGCGCGCATGGCATCCTTCCCGTTCCTGCACCTGCAACAGCATATATCCTTTCAGGTCTCCCGATATACTCAGGGAGAATCGAAGGTGAGCTCTGCACACCCACAGGAGCTGCGCTTCTTAAGCATTTCGCTACATCATTCGGGCAGATGCCGCTTATGAATGTCGATGGAATCGGCTATGGCATGGGAAAGAAGGACTTTGAGGCAGCTAACTGCGTCAGGGTGATGCTTGGAGAAAGATCGGGTTCTTCTGACAGTGTTATCGGTCTTTCCTGCAATGTCGATGATATGACAGGAGAGGAAATCGGTTTTGCGATGGACAGGATTTTTGAAGCAGGTGCCAAAGATGTCTATACAGTTCCTATTGGAATGAAGAAATCCAGGCCCGGCATCATGATATGCGCAATCTGCCTTGAAAGCGATATGGACAGGATCGTAAGGACCATATTCCGCTATACCACTACGATTGGAATCCGCAGGTCCGTCTATGACAGATTCGTGCTTGATCGCAGGGCTGAATCCGTTGATACGGAATATGGGAAGGCCAGGGTCAAAATTTCCGAAGGCTATGGAGTAAAGCGCATCAAGGCCGAATACGATGATATGGAAAGAATCGCAAAGGATAATGATATAACGCTGGAGGAAGCCAGGAACGGGATTAATATTTGAGTCTGTTGGCTCCATTCTACAAAATGTGTATTTTCTCTCGGATTTCATCTTATTTTAATCTTTCTGTGGGATAATCCTCCTGACTAATAGGAGGACTACAATGACTCGTAGAAAAACACTCGCAGCCATCGCAATACTCCTGATGGCTGTCTTTTTTGCTGTTGGCTGCCAGGCTGGCGGTGGCACCGTGCCTTCAACGACCGAGGAGAAGGCTGTATCGGCATTCAGGGCAATGGCGCAGGCTGCTGATGTCACATCGCCTTCGGGCGATGAGTATAAGGTGCAGGGTTTCATAGCAGATGATGGCTCTGTCATAAATGGAACATTCAGGATGGATTCTGCAGGCAATGTTCTTGAGGCAGATCTTGAGATGACTCTTGCTAATAACCAAGTGATCAGATTCGCAATGGTGCCGGAGACTGGAAGTACTGAACCGGTAATCACTGTTGATGACACCACTGTTCCAGATGCTGTCATTCCTGATCCGATGACCGATGAGGAGAGAAGAGCTTTTATGCTGTTCCTCATCGGGTTCGATGAAGCACAGGATGAGATAAGGGATGAGATTGAGGATGTGTTTGAGCATCTGGAGGACAGAGCTCCTGGAAGATATGATATCCCATCAAACAGACTTGGTATCAGCGGGACAGTCATAGTTGATTACGAGGAACGTGGAGATGATGATACAGAGGTCGTAGGTGGCAACGTCGTATT
>CALXLE010000062.1 GCA_944389115.1 uncultured Spirochaetaceae bacterium | reverse complement strand
TCCAATCCTGGAGGAATCACATCCATCGCTGCTGATATATCATCGGGAAGGAAAACCGAGTGCGATTATATATCAGGGTATGTCGTGAGGACGGCTGAAAAGCATGGCATCCCGGTTCCTCATCAGGATTCTGTATATAGAATTCTTAGAGCATTGGAGGCTGAAAAGCCCCGATAATCTTTACATTTTGCTGATTTTGCGTAAAAAAGTCCTTTTCTTTTTGTGCATTTGACTCACATAATAAATAGGTCAGATTCCGTCTGACTCATGGAGGTATAAATGAAGAAAATACTTGCAGCTCTCTGCTTGGTATGTCTTATCGCACTTCCTGCATTCGCAGGCGGCAGCTCCGAGACAACGGTTCTTACGCTCTCTGAGGTCCATGCTGAAGGTTATCCTACAACGCTCGCTGACTACAGGTTCGCAGAGCTTGTAAATGAGAGAACCGAGGGAAGAATCCAGATCGATGTATATTCTGGCGGAACGCTCTATGGTGAGGAGACAGGATCTATCGAGGCTCTCCAGATCGGCGACCTCGCATTTGCACGTGTTTCCGCATCTCCTGTTGCATCATATGTTCCAGCTCTCAACATCATCCAGCTTCCTTATCTCTACAGAGATGCTGACCACATGTGGCAGGTTCTCAATGGACCTATCGGCCAGGACATGCTTGCTGAGATTCAGGAGTCCGGTTCAGGTCTCGTAGGTCTCTGCTACTACGACGCTGGTGCTAGAAACTTCTATACGACAAAGCCAGTTTCAAAGGTTGAGGACATGAACGGCCTCAAGATCAGACTCCAGAACAACGCAATGATGGTTGAGATGGTTCAGCTTCTCGGCGGTAATGGCGTTACTGGTATCGGACCTAACGAGGTTTACTCAGCTATCTCCCAGGGCACAATCGACGGCGCAGAGAACAACTGGCCGACATATGAGTCCATGGGCGACTATGAGGCAGCTCCTTACTTCACACTCGACGGACACACAAGAGTTCCTGAGATCCTTCTTGCATCCGAGGCTGTTCTCGAGACTCTCGACCCAGCTGATGTCGAGATCATCAAGGAGTGCGCAAAGGAGACACAGGCTTACGAGATCGAGCAGTGGAATCTCCGCGAGGAGTCCTCAAGAGCTAAGGTTGTCGAGGCTGGCGTAACAGTCATCGAGCTTCCTGCTGAGGAAATCGCACGCTTCCAGGAGAGAATGGCTCCTATCTACGAGGAGTACGGCGCTGGATACGAGGATCTCATCCAGGAGATCATCAACACAGGACTTTAATCCTGCCTGACTTGTATTTAAAAGGGGAGAGGGCCTTCTTCTCCCCTCTTATCGTTTAATAAATGGAGGACTGGATGGGTTCTAAACTATCAAAATGGGCTTTGGAGAATAAGCTCATCATCAACAAGGCGGATTATCCAAACGGCGTTCCATTCAAGGCATACATCATTCTTCTCAACCACTGGTGCCATAAGGTGATTCTCACCATTGCCCAGATTGCGGTTATCATAATGCTCTGTACTGTCTTCATGAATGTCGTGCTCCGCTTCTGCTTCAATTCCGGTATCACATGGGCGGAGGAGATCCCCAGGCTTCTGGTCGTTCTCTTCTCCTTCCTCGCATGTGCGATCGGAGTCAGGGACCATATGCACATCTCTGTAACAATGGTCTATAACAGATTCCCGAAGGGTGGGAAGATGAGGAAGTTCATGGACTTCCTTGCGGATTTCGCAACGCTTCTCTGCGGTTTCATCATCTTCTACTATGGAATCATGTTCATTTCGCGTCTCCGCCCGGGTACGCTTCCTATGACAGGCTGGCCGACATGGATCCAGTACATCCCGGCTCCGCTTGGCGGATTCCTCATGATATTCGATTCTCTCCTGTTCCTGTTCCACATCCTTGATCCGGACGATCTTCTCTACAGCGAGAAGGAAGTCGATTACCAGGATCTTGTAAAAGAGCAGGCTGCAGAGCGCGCTAAAGGAGGAACGAACTAATGGATATGAATTTACTTGCAGGAATCATTCTCATTGGCGGATTTTTCCTCTTGATGGCATTCAAGGTACCTGTTACCTTCGCAATGCTGATCTCAACATTCCTGTCGATGCTCTGCATCCCGGGAACCAATCCTACGACAATCATCAGAATGATGTTCGACGGTGTCAGCAACTTCACGATGCTTGCTATCCCGTTCTTCATCGTTATGGGTGAGATAATGGCAGTCGGTCAGATTTCCGATAAGATCGTCGATCTCGCGAATCTCGCGGTCGGACGCTTCCGTGGCGGCCTTGCATACGTGAACTGTCTCGACTCGATGTTCTTCGGAGGTATCTCCGGCTCAGCTGTAGCTGATGTATCATCCCTCGGTTCCGTCGTTATCCCGATGATGGAGAAGCAGGGCTATGACAGGGAATTCACCGTAGGCCTTACAGTAACGACTGCTTGCCAGGGTGTTCTCATCCCGCCATCGCACAACATGGTCATCTACGCTCTCGCAGCTGGCGGTGGTGTATCGATCGGACAGCTCTTCTATGCAGGCTTCGTTCCTGGCATCGGACTCGGATGCGGATTCATCCTTATGTGTATGCTCCTCGGCAAGAAGTACAACTTCCCGAAGGGCGAGAAGATGTTCAAGAACGACAAGGTACGCTGGATCTCATTCCACAAGTCGCAGGGTGGCTTCTATGCCCATAAGAATCCTGCCTCTTGGTTCTCCCTCGGAACACCTGCGTTCGAGCTTGAGATGGGAAAGGCAATGCGCGTTCTCTGCGTAGCTATCCTCCCGATGTTCACGCTTGTCATCATCATGGTCGGAACCGGTGTTGGTATCTTCACAGCAACAGAGAGCTCCGCTGTAGCATGTTTCTACACCTTCATCCTCACATACTTCGTATTCAGAGCTGCGAAGATCAGGGATTTCGGAAAGGTCATCAGGAACTCGCTCAAAACGCTCGCTGTCGTTCTTACGCTTATCGCATCGGCTAAAGCTTTCGCATACATGATGACACGTCTCAGGATTCCTATGGCTATCACGAATGGTCTCATCGGATTCTCAGACAATCCATATGTCATCCTCCTCATCATCAACATCCTGCTGATGATCCTCGGATGCTTCATGGATATGGCTCCGCTCATCATGATCATGACTCCGATCCTGCTCCCTGTTGTCCAGACATTCGACATGAGCACGGTCCATTTCGGAATCATGCTTATCTTCAACCTCGCAATCGGACTCTGCACACCTCCTGTAGGTTCTGCTCTCTTCGTCGGATGCGCGGTCGGAAAGACATCGCTTGAGGCGACATCGAAGAAGATGCTCCCGCTCTTTGCGGTCATGGTTATCGTCCTCATGCTCGTCACATATATTCCATTCATCTTTAGGATCCCTCTCTTCGGATACTGATACAGGATGGAATCAACGGAGGCCCGCAGCGATGCGGGTCTCTTCCTTGGTTTATACTTATAATTTTTTATCGATTTCCCGATATGCTAAATAGATAGGTTCGCCTATTGTTCCGGAAGGCAAAGGGGTTTATCATCTATTTCATATACTTCTTAGGAGTGTGATGGTTAGATGAAACTGGCTACTTTCAGGCGAGGCGGTGTGCATCCTGCTGACAGGAAGGAGCTATCAAAGGATAAGGCAATCGAAAGACTGCCTCTTCCTTCGGAGCTTATTGTTTCCATGTCCCAGCATCTCGGTGCCCCGGCAACGCCATTGAAGAAGAAAGGTGATACCGTAAAAAAGGGTGAGGTGATAGGTTCCGCCTCATCGTATGTATCGGCAGATGTGCACAGCCCTGCTGATGGCGTGGTTACGGATATCCGCAAGGTTAGGGTCGCATCCGGCGCGGTAGCTGATGCTATCGTGATTAAATGCGATGAGGAGCAGTCGGATCCGTTCACAGAAAGCTATGACTGGAGGAGCGAGAGCTCTGAGGAGCTTCTCAAGCTCATCAGATCCATGGGTATCGTCGGCATGGGTGGAGCTACATTCCCGACAGATGTCAAACTCACCGTTCCGATGGGGAAGAAGGTCGATGCTCTCGTCATAAACGGCGTAGAATGCGAGCCATATCTCACTTCGGACTACAGGCTGATGCTCGAGCGCCCGGATGAGATGCTCGAGGGAGTTATGGCCGCAGCCAAGATACTCAGCCCCGACCGCATAATAATCGGGATCGAAGCGAATAAGCTCGATGCGGCTGAGCTGCTTGAGCAGAAGATAGCATCAAATGGCTATCCTATAACAGTCCAGAGACTGCAGATGAAGTATCCGCAGGGCGATGAGAAGCAGCTTCTCAAGGCAACGATAGGAAAGGAAGTGCCATCCGGCAAGCTTCCTCTGGATGTAGGCGCGGTTGTCTGCAATGCATCAACAGCCTATGCCATCTATGAAGCTGTACGCTTCCATAAGCCGCTTTTTGAGCGTATCTGCACAATCTCCGGCGAATCGGTCAATAACCCGAAGAACGTAATCGCTCCTATCGGAACGAAGTTCTCCGATCTTATTGCATATGCTGGCGGAGCGAAGGAAGATCTTGTATCGCTCATCGGAGGAGGCCCGATGATGGGCTTTGCCGTAGCAGATCCCGATACGCCGATGGTGAAGGGCTCAGGCGGTGTCCTGATGCTCCCTAAGATGATCGAAGATGTATCATTCCCATGCGTGCTCTGCGGAAAGTGCGTGCAGCACTGTCCGATGGGGCTCCAGCCGAACAAGATGTTCAGGAACATAAAGTACGGGAATTATCAGGCAGCGATGGATCTTGGGCTGATGGACTGCAAGGAATGCGGCTGCTGTGCCTATACATGTCCTTCGCATCTGCCTCTTGTCCAGGGCTTCAAGCTCGGCAAGAAACTCGGGAGGAAGAAGAAATGATGACAGTACGCACAAGTCCTCATATCCACGGGAGTCTGAGGACCGATAAAGCGATGCTTATGGTAGTCATCGCGCTCCTTCCCGCCGCGCTCTGGGGTGTATGGTCTTTTGGCCTGAGAGCGCTCTTCGTGCTGATTGTATCGATTGCGGGTGCCCTTCTCACAGAGTACCTTCTCGGAAAGGTCTCCAAGGAGTTCACGCTCCGCGATGGATCTGCGCTTGTGACGGGACTGCTTGTGGGAATGAACATGCCACCGCTTGAGTTCCATCAGTTCTATATCCCGCTTATCGCATCGGCATTCGCGATCGGCGTTGTGAAGTGGACATTCGGCGGACTCGGGTGCAACTGGATGAATCCAGCCCTTGCAGGCCGTGTCTTCGTGTTCTTCTCGTTCACGTCTCAGATGTCGACATTCCGCACTCCGCGCGTATTCCTTTCCGATGCAGTGACATCGGCGACTCCGCTTTCAGCGATGAAGACCGCGATGTCTGCAGGAGGCGCAGGCAGAAGTTCTGATCTCCTGACGCTTCCTGTCACCGATTTCGCAGCCTCTCTCTCCGATAAGCTTGGGATATCCCCATACGCTGTTGATGCATTCTTCGGCAATGTCGGTGGATGTATTGGCGAAGTTTCTGCGCTTCTTCTGCTTGCAGGAGGTATATTCCTTCTCTGCACGAAGATCATCACATGGAGGATTCCTGTTGTCTATATCGGGTCATTCGCTGTGCTCTCATGGATGTTTGGCGGAATCCCGTATGGCCTTGGCGCTTTCCATGGGGAGATCCTCCTTCCTGTATTCTCCGGCGGTCTGATGCTAGGTGCGTTCTTCATGGCTACCGATTGGGTAACAACCCCGACAACGCCGAAGGGAGAGATCATATTCGCACTTGGCTGTGGATTCTTCACATTCCTGATCAGGTATTTTGGAGCACTTCCAGAGGGTGTATCCCTTGCGATCATCCTGATGAATATCATCACACCTACAATCGAGAGATTCGTGAAGACAAAGCATTTCGGCTATGTGAAGCCTGAGAAGAATGCAAAGGAGGCAAAGGCATGACAAAGTATATCAAGACAGCAGTTACGCTTTTCCTCATCTCAGCAGTCTGCACGCTTCTCTGCGCGCTCGTGAACAGCGCAACGGCTCCGGTGATTGCAGCGAACAACGAGAATGACAGGATTGCAGCTCTCGACGCTGTTGCCGCAGGCTTTGCGATAGGTGAGCAGCAGGAGGGTGACGGAGAGTCCGTCAATTATGCCATAGCGCTCACCGATGATACAGGAGCTATTGCCGGATACATTCTTGGTCTTACAGGCAAGGGTTACGGCGGAGCAATGGATATCATCGCATCATATTCTCTCGATGGTTCGATAATGGCAGCCAAGCTTACGACTAACTCCGAATCACCGGGAATCGGAAAGAAAGCTGAGAATGACTGGTATATGGATATGTTCAAGGGCCTTGGTGCCGATAATCCTATCCCTGTCTCGAAGAATGATCTTCCATCTGAGCAGAGCTCATTGATATCAGGGGCATCGATAACATTCTCCGGTATCACAGCTGCTCTCAGAAGCGGCTCGGAGTTCGTAAAAGGTCTCGGAGGTGCTGTATGAGCCACATGAAGGAACTTACAAAGGGTCTTTTCAAGGAAAACCCTACATTCATAATCATGCTCGGCATGTGTCCGACTCTGAGTGTTTCGACCCAGGTCTCGAATGCGCTCGGAATGGGCGTCGCCGTAATATTCGTCCTCACATGCTCGAATATCTTCATCTCGATGCTGAGGAAGGTCATCCCCGATTCGATAAGGATCCCTTCATACATCGTCATAATCGCATCGTTCGTCACCGTTGTTGAGATGGTCATGCATGCGTACGTCCCTGCAATCTATGAAGCGCTCGGAGTCTATCTCCCGCTCATAGTCGTCAACTGCATCATACTTGGCCGTGCAGAGGCGTTCGCTGGAAAGAATGGTGTCATCGACAGTGCTCTTGATGGAATCGGAATGGGAATCGGGTTCACAATGTCGCTCTCGTTCATCGCTCTCATCAGAGAGGTCATCGGCGCTGGTACGATAACACTCTTCCCAATCGGCTCATTCAGCGGTACTATTACGCTCCCTGGGCTTTCCGCAAGCCCCGTGAGGGTCATGACGCTTGCGGCAGGTGCTCTTCTTCTCATGGGATACCTTAAGGCATTCTTCACATGGAAGAGCTCCAAGGGAGGAAAGGCATGAGCTATATCGGCATACTGGTAACATATATATTCGTCCAGAACTTCATCCTTGTGCAGTTCCTTGGTCTCTGTCCGTTCATCGGTGTATCGAAGAACAGCGAGAGCGCAATAGGAATGGGTGTTGCGGTGACCTTCGTCACTGCTATCGCATCCGTCGTCTGCTGGGCTGTCCATACATTCCTGCTTGCTCCGTTCGGGCTGGAATACCTCAGGACAATCTCCTTTATTCTCGTCATCGCAGCCCTCGTACAGCTTGTTGAGATGGTTATAAGGAAGATGAGCCCTGGTCTGTACAAGGCTCTTGGAATCTATCTTCCGCTTATTACGACCAACTGTGCAGTTCTCGGTATCGCAATCATCAATATCGATAATGGGTATAACCTTCTCGAGAGCTTCACTGCTGGCCTTGCAGCAGGTCTTGGCTTCACGATGGCAATCATCCTTATGAGCAATATCCGCGAGAAGCTCGATATGACTCCTGTGAGGAAGGTATTCCAGGGTGTTCCTATCGCGTTCATATCCGCAGGTCTCATGGCACTTGCCTTCATGATGTTCGATAAGAGTCTTCTGACCAATCTCGGTCTTGTATGAGGAGGAAGCGATGAGTATTGTTATTGCATTCATTATTGTTGGCGTGCTCGGGCTTCTTCTTGGTCTTGGCCTTGCCATAGCGGATAAGAAACTTGCCATTGAGAAGGATGAGAAGCTTGTCGCGCTCGAGGAGGCAATGCCGGGCGCGAACTGCGGTGGATGTGGATTCGCAGGCTGTACCGCATATGCAGATGCTGTCTACAAAGGTGAGGCTGAGCCTGGGCTCTGCTCACCCGGAGGCGCGGCCCTTGCTGCGAAGATGGGCGAGATCCTCGGCGTGAAGGTCGAAGCCAAGGAAAGAATGGTTGCATACGTTTTCTGCCGCGGTGGAAAAGATGTCACTAAGCCTGACTATGAGTACAAGGGAATGGCGGACTGCAACGCAGCAGCTCTTCTGCAGGGCGGTCCCAATGCCTGCAAGGAAGGCTGTCTCCATCTTGGTTCCTGCATATCTGTATGTCCTGCCGGTGCTATATCCAAGGACAGCGATGGGAATATCGTGGTTGATAAGGAAGCCTGCATAGGCTGTGGAAAGTGCACGGCAGTCTGCCCGAACCATGTCATAAAGCTTGTGCCGTACAATGCAGAGTATATCGTGGCATGCAACAACCATGAGCCGGGTGGAAAGGTTAGGAAGATCTGCCAGGTCGGATGCATCGGGTGCAAGATCTGCCAGACAAAGGTCCCCGGCTCTCCATTCGCTGTGGCCGATTTCCTCTCTGTCAATGATTACCATGCTCCTCAGGAGGCCGCTCCTGCTGCAGCTGAGGCATGTCCGCAGAAATGCATCATAAAGAGGAGCTGATAGGTGAGACTCGCTCTCGGTATATATACAGAGATGTCTATGTCGACGCCGGCCCCTGCATTCCGCAGGGCGCTGGCTCTTATCTATAGGCCCGTATTCTCGTATCTATACAACAATCCCGGCCTTAAGATGTCGCTCTATCAGAGTGCGGCAATGATACGCCATATAGACAGCTCCGGATGCACCGAGGTCAATTTCCTCCTGGCTTCCCTTGCAAAGCGCTCGGATCTTGAGATCATTACCGGTTCCTACAGCCAGACGATAATCTCCCTCAATCCGCCCAAGGACAGAAGCCTCCAGATCGAGAAGATGACAACCATGATCAGGCGCTACTACGGAGTAAGGGCAACCTCCTGCTTCTTCTATGGCCAGATCTGGTCTCCGTCATTCATCCATCCGCTCCGCAACTCAGGCATCTCCTCCGTGGTGATATCCGCATATAGGGCTCCTCAGAGAGAGACGATAGAGAGGGGATCGTTCATCATGAATGAGCTCGGAAAGCGCATGAAGATACATGTGTCTTCCGATGATGCTGCAGCTCTTGTCTCCCATTATGCCCAGGGAAAGATCGGTTTCGATGAGCTTCAGGCTGGACTCAGAGCCATACTGGATGAGGCAAGCGGCGATGTTGTGTTCTTCATCAATATAGACCAGCTCCTTGAAGGTGCTGCAAGGGATGGAAGCGATGACAGGATCAAGGATCTCTTCATATCCATTCTGTCGGACTATTCCTCCTCGATAATCCCGCTTTCCGCTGTCGATGCATCCCGCCCCGGCTATCTTGATTCCGGCTGGTATGGACGTGATGCATGGGCGCGCGGGCTCACTTCGTTCAATGATATCTTCGTACGCAATGAGAGCTTCAGATATATGTTCAACAGGTATATCGTGCTGTCTGACTTCATCGCATCATTCAAGAAGGATAAGGCAACAAAGCGTGATGCCGCTGCGGATTTATTTCATGTATCGCTTGGAACGCTCTTTATCCATGATGCCCAGTGCGCTCCGATGAGGCAGGCAGAGCGGAGGCTCTTCTGGAAGGCCATCATCGAGTCAGAGGGGAAGATCTGGGATGCTGATAGCGCTGCTCTGTACAGAGAGTATGACTTCGAGGAGGCTCGGGCCAATGATTACATTGCCCGTAACAAGACATATATTGCTGTATTCTCTCCTAAGGGAGGCGGGCTTGCGGAGCTGTCGTTCAGACCGCTGGCGATGAACCTCATCGATACGAGAACTCCTTTCGTGAAGGAATTCCCATATGTGTCGATGAACAAGTCATTCTCAGACCGCTTCTCATTCTCCGATGGATCATTCTTCGACGGTACCGACACAATCTATGATGCGGATATTATTTCACGTACACGCGGTGAATTCCAGTTCTCCGCAACGCTTGCGGAGGGAAAAGTTTCGGTGCTGAAGCACTTCAAGCTGAGGAGCCAGACGGTTATCATGGAGAGCGTGATAACGGCCGATGAGGATATAGAGGGAAGGTATATCGTTCCGTTCTATCTGTCTGATACCGATATGGAGCTTGCATCGCTTGATCAGCGCAGGCTTCTTATGCTCGGCCTTCTTGATGATGTGCGTACCGTCAGGTATACTGACCAGTCAGCAGGGCTTGTCATCTCCTTCTCATCAACGGACAGCTTCTCGCTATCCGAGGAAAGGGTGATGCAGAGCCAGTATACATCGATAGGACTGGAGTCATTCGGGCTCTATACGCGCCTTGATATCTCCTTCCCGCTATCCCTGAAGAAGGGAGAGGCCAGGATGTATCGCCTCATAACCCGTGCTGCAGATACCAGTTCAAAGGAGAAGGAATAACATGTTCATTGAAAACAGATCAAAGTTCGAGGATATCAAGGAAGAAGCCTATACTGTATGGAGGCGTCTTTGAACAGGCCGGGACTGAAGATAAGATAAAGAAGCTCGAGGAGGAGACCCTCGCTCCGGATTTCTGGAATGACAAGGAGAAGGCTGAGAAGGTCTTCTCTGAGCTTTCTGCGCTCAAGGATGGATACTATCCCTGGAAGGATCTTGTTGCGGAGATCGATGAGCTGGGTGAGCTTATCGAGCTCTATTCCTCTGAGGATGATGAGAGTCTCAGGGCAGAGCTTGAAGGGCAGATCAATGCCCTCGATGAGAAGTTCCGCCCGCTCAGGCTCAAGACG
>CALXLE010000061.1 GCA_944389115.1 uncultured Spirochaetaceae bacterium | reverse complement strand
TCATTTCCCGATACAGTCATCTCCCATATAAGGGAACCATTATGGGAGATCGTCCTTCTGTACAGTCCATCAGCACTCTCCTCGCTGAAGTCGAGACCGCATGCTGAAAGCGCTGCAGCGACAGCATCACTCCTGTATAGCGCGAACTGGATATCGGCAATGATA
The DNA here is from genome assembly GCA_944389115.1 of uncultured Spirochaetaceae bacterium. Taxonomy (GTDB): domain Bacteria; phylum Spirochaetota; class Spirochaetia; order Sphaerochaetales; family Sphaerochaetaceae; genus Ornithospirochaeta. The sequence continues at coordinate 10,092 of CALXLE010000061.1, read as the reverse complement.
TACTCCGCCTTGAGGCTTCCTGCAGGGATGAATGGCGATGACAATGTCACTGTGCTTTCCGCGTATCCGATCTCCGCGATGGTCTGCCCTGTGTTTGCCATGAATACAAGATCTATTCTCTCTGGATCAGCGATTATATACGCTTCCATGACAGCAGAGCTTCCGTCTGGGAAGCTTCCGTCAAGAAGCTGATAGGACTCGAATGAGCCATCCATGCACTCTGTTGGCAGAAGCATGAATGGAATCTCATCGGTTATATAGACTGGCTCGATGCCTCTTGTCGATGTACATGATATAATCGATATGGCCATTATCAGGGCCAAAGGCAGGAATCTGTGTTTCATTCTTCATATGATATAGAGAAAAAAGGAATTGTCTACTGCAGCAGAAGGAATGCTGGTGTGGATTCCGATGCATATATCAGGGATAGTCTGGAACGTTTCTGCGGGGTATCCGGGGCAGTGATAGAGCGCACTCCGGATGGAAAGCCGTATGATGCAGATGGGCACTGTTCATTCAGCCTCTCCCACTCTTCGAAGCTGATCTCAATCTACATCTCCTCCCTTCCCTCCGTTGGCTGCGATATACAGAGAACCGACAGGAAGTATTCCGAGAAGGAGATAGCGGCAAAGGCGTTCGAGAGCGATGAGATTGAATGGATGGAGAGGAACTCTGTACCGTTCTTCCTCATGTGGTCGCTGAAGGAAGCCTTTGCGAAAGCCGATGGACGGGGAATATTCCTCTTCCATCAGCTTGGATCGATTCTGCCGCAGATTCATCTATTCAGATCCTGGACCATCAACGACGGACCAGACAGCTATTTCCTTTCGATATACCCTGCCGGGAATACGGAGCTCATTCTCTCCGATACCCTGCTCCAAGCGCAGCAATATACGCTGCCGTTATCCCGATGAATACGACGACGCCGAAGATATGGACAGGCCCGAATGAACTGAAGAGCAATGTGCCGAAGCTAAGTGCCGTTGTCGCATAGGAAAGCGTTATCGCCATGATCGGCTTCTCTCCAGAGGATGAAGCAAAGACCATGTAATCCAGTCCGAGTCCTATCACAAGAAGAAGCCCGACTGCGAAGAAGAAGTCGAGATCCATACCTGTCCAGACCACTATCCCAATCGTCGACATAATGATGATCAGCGGAGATGAGAAGAGAGAAAGGCCGCGTCTGCCATACATTACAGCAAGCAGGATGAATATGGCAGCTGATGCGATGGCGAATATCCTCAGGATCGAGGATGTAAGCATATCGAGCTGCATGCTTATATCTGTGCTCTTCTGGAAGTAGAATGCTCCATCATGGTCCATTGTCATCTCCCGTACGGCAGCGCCGTCGCTGACACCGAAGAGCATCGATGCAATGTAGAACTTGCCATCTATCTCTCCAGGCACGAGCTGGGACAGCATCGCCTCGATAGGCTCTGGAAGATCCTCAAGATCAGCTATATCCAAAGGTGCGGATATAGCATCCATAGCCTTCCCGGAATCGAGGCCGATGGCACTGCACTGGCTCTCTATGAGTGGAACAAGGGCCATTGATGCATCATGGCTCCTTTCCTGCATCGATGGAGCTGGAAGGAATGAGGAGAGCGACAAGTGCCCTGTGATGGCTCCTTCTTCAGCAAGCTGATCAAGAGCTTTGGAGTATGATCCATCCTTCTCCCTTGCATCGCGCTCATCCTCTCCTTCGATGATCGTATATGATACAGACGTATATCCCATGATCTTGCCGGCAGTCATCTCGCTCTCGAGAAGCCTCGGGCTCATGGCATAGAACCTTGTTATGTCATTATGTATCACAGCCTTCGGAAGCGCCGTGATGAAGATGAGGGCTGCGATGATGAGAAGCAGCGGTATGTAAGACCTGTGCGGCCTCATTCCCGGAATGCGGAAGGCAAGAGCATTGCTCTTAACCATCCATGGCCTGATTATCACGGGGAAGAATCCCCTGACAGTGATATACGCTCCAAAAAGGCCTGCAGATGAGAATAGAGCCACCTGTCTGAGGATTGAATACGGAGAGAGAAGGATCAGAAGATAGCACAGCACAGTCGACAGGAAGCTTGTGAGAAGATTCCTCCCAAGCTTCGAGGAGACCTCTCCTGCTCCCTCGTCTTCCCCGCGCTTCGCATAAGCAAGGTAGTAATGTATCGCATAGTCGATGCTTGTACCTATGAGCGTTGTGCCGAAGATAAGCGTTAATATATGAATCTCCCTAAAGAAGATCAGGATCACCGCACCGGCTGAGAGGAATGAGAAGAACGTGCTGATCAGGAAAAGCCCGACGACATGGACATTCCTGAAGAGAATGATGAACATCAGCATTATCAGAAGCAGAGATGCTGTGGTGATTATCGTTATCTCCCTCTGTGCAGAGGATGCGCTCTCATAGCTATGGAACGGTAGGCCTGAATAATATATGGAAAGGCCTGGGATGCCCTCTTCAAGGGCATCTCCTTTCTCATAGATGATGCTTATACCGCTTCCCCCTGCATTGGAGATATCGAGATGCTCAGGGGCAATCCTCCTCTGCAGAAGCACAAACCATATACCATCCTCCTCTGCTGCGAGAACACCATCCTTAGGCATAAAGGGAGAAAGCGACGAAGCCATCGCAATCAGCCTCGATAGCATGATGCTGTCAAGCTGGAAGGGATCCTCATCGAGTGTATCCATCGATGAAAATGAGAATGTCGAAAAGATGCGCGAAAGGGATTCTGTCTGGAATGATTCAGGATTCTCTGCTATCCGTGAAACCGTATCCTCATCGAGGAGCTGGTATCTGTATCTGCCGAGAACAGGCGCAAACTGCGATACATCGAATGAGATTCCTTCCGATGGGAGGAGAATCCCATCGCTCTCAAGCTGGGATGAAAGGAGCTCAGCGCCCTCCTTTGCCTTATTGAAATCCTCATGTGATACGAAGATATTGACGCTGTCATTCTGCCTTGCGGCTATCTGCATCTCCGCCTTGCTATGTCCCTCTGGGATCCCATTGGTCGGAAGAAGCGTCATCAGGTCTGTCGAGATATCTATCCCCTTCGTCGACACCATAACTGCAGCAAGGAGCACTGCCGCGATATAGAAGACGCAGAATAAGATGCTAGATGGAGAAAAACGCTTCTTCCTCATCGCTCTTATCCCATGCTTCCATGTTGCTGAATTCATATATCACGGAATTGCCATCGCTCTGCACCATGGCAACCTCATTGAAGACAGTCCCTTCGCCTTTGATTGTTATATACGAGATGAATGCCGAGACAGCCTGATCGGATGGGACAAGGCCAATCTCCCAGCTATTATCCGTACCGGTGTAGAAGACGCTGAACTCCTCAGATGCGCTTCTGAAATCGCCGGAGAAGACATTCTGGATTGCATCGGCTATTGCCGTATATATGATATTCCCTGAGACATCCATCTCCGATACAGTTCCGTTCGCAAGCTTCTGCTTTACAGCTGAGTCTGTGACGATCATGACCGATTCATATGGCGTCTCTGTCAGCCATGCCATTCCGATGTTCTCTGCGATGATTACCCTGCCCGATGACTCGAGCTCGATACCAAGACGCGCAAGCCTCCTGATCTGTGTGAACTCAGCAGAGAGCGAAGCGTTCTGAAAGCTATCGCAGAACGCGATGAAGCCTGGATCTGAGAGATCTGCAGGATGGCTGAATACCTCCGGCTCAGCAAAGACCGGCATCAATGCGATAAAAGATATGAGGATTGAAGCAAGTCTCTTCATACACTCTCCAGAAAGGATGCAACGAACTGTTTTGGAAGCATTCCAAGCCCATTTCCCTCAAGATCCGTAGCCATCTGCTGGCTCTTTCCCTTTGTCAGGAGCTTGCCTGAATCCTTTTCCCTGATCTCATACTTCATTTCAAGCATATACTCGCATTCCGTAACGGTTGCCTTGATTATAGCTCTCTCCCCAAGCCTAAGTGGATGGATGTACTTGGCACTGTTACGGACAAGCGGAAGCAGAAAGCCTTCGCTATACATACGGCTGTAGTCATATCCATTTGCGCGGAAGAGCTTTGAACGGACCTTCTCGAAGTAATTGAAGTAGGTTCCGTTCCAGACTACTCCCATGCAATCGGTATCATAGAACTCAACAATTATCTCATCTTCTATCTCAGTCATGATTGCTCCAGAACTCAAAGAAATTGAACCACTGATATGGATGAAGCAGGGTGTAATGAGCGAGGAATCCGGAGAAACTGATTGCGGATGTCTCTGCATATTCCATCCTGTCCTTCCTGCTGCTGCCAATAAGCATCGCAGGATTCCTATGGACATGAATCTCACGCTTCTTGCTGAATCCTATATCCTTCTTTCTCAGGCAGAACATAAAGTAGCATGGAACAGCTGTAAGAGCAGGAATAAGGAAAGCTCCTAGCGGAAAGCGTGCATTCCGTCCAAGAAAATCTATGCTCATATTCCTCTCTCCTGCTCTGTCTCCTGCAATGATTACAAGCCCGCCTCTATCAAGTGTGTCCGAAATTCTTCCCATGCTCTCGATTCCCATTGTCCTAATACCCATTATATTGAGCATCGATCCGGGGTTTAGTGTAGTGAGAAGCTTGCTGAACTGCTCAGTGCCATCGAAATCAACAATGCAGAGGATGGGAATCTGATGTCCAAGGTTGTTGTCCATAATACGTGACGAGAGCGCTCTGAGCTCCTCCGTGGATCCAAGATGAGATACAATGGCAATAGCACCCTTCCCTTCCTTAAGATCCTTATCGAACTGGGAGATATCATCATCTGAGAAGATGAGATTGCTCTCATCGATGCTCCCGATCCAGCTCTTTCCCTTCTCGACAATCGATATAGCGAATGAGAGGAATAACGGATAGGAATGATACTTTCTGCCATTGATTCTCCCGATTGACTCAAGATATGAAGCTACAGATCTTCTTCCCTTTCCGTCAATTGCCCAATAGAAGAAGCTCACAGGAATGGCAATGATGACAAGAAGCGCATATGGAAGCGTCTTGAGAAGGATGAATGTCATCCGCATCGCAAGAGGCCCTCCGACCTCCTCAACCTGCTGCCATAGCCTCATGCATTCCTCCTCATCCTGATAATTGATGGAATATGGAAAAACATTGATGCGATGAGCTTTGTGAACACAAGCGAGATACGCACATTATCACGGACCATATGAAAGCTCGAGGTACCACCTTCTGGGTAGGTTACCCTGACACCCTCGCTTATGATCCTTACTCTGCTCCAGTACAACCTGACCGCTATCTCGATATCAAAACCCATACGAAGATCGAATCCACCCTTTTCCACAACAGAGTATGCCTTATCGACAGGATAGACCCTGAATCCACACATGCAGTCCTTCACACTATCGCTCATTGTCGCGAAGTGGCAGAAGAAATTCGCTACATTCCTTCCCTTCTGCCTGCTTTCGGGAACGGTATCATCATAGATTGGATATCCGAAGACAGCAGAGGATGGGTTCTCCTCAGAGATCTTCAGGAAACGAGGGACCGCAGAGATGTCATGCTGGCCATCTGCATCAAGCTGAAGCACATGGGTCAACCCAATGCTGCGGGCATATCCGATGCCATTGATAACAGCGCCTCCTTTGCCCATATTGCGCTCATTCGCGATTACATGGACAAGAGAGGAAAGCTCGCCCGCTTTCTGCAGCCATTCCTTCGTCTCCTCATTGCTTCCATCATCGATAAGGATTATCGGAAGTCCGTATCCAAGCAGGGATTCCGTCTCCGCATAGCAGGGCTTTCCATGGTTATATACAGGAATAAGAAATCCATATTTCATAGCGTATACCCTATCCTTCCCGATGAGCATTCCTCACCAGATCCAAGCCTGAAAGAGAATCTGATGATTCCCGATGCATTGAAGTCAAGAAGCAGTTCCAGATCGCTGTCTGGAACGATTGGCTTCGTGAACTTCGTCTTTGATATCGATGAGACATTAAGCTCTGTCCCAAGTATCCTTTCAGCAGTAAGTACCACGATATCAATCTCAGCAACCGCAGGAAGAAGCCTGAACGAAGGAAAATGATCATGATAGTATGATGAACCGGCACCGACGCTTAGTCTGGCTGAGTACCGTCCATCACTAGCTGTCTCAATCGAGAAGATGCTCACTCCTTTATATCCATCCATGATCATTCAACCTCTCTCTGGAACAGTGCTTCGACCTCTTCCATCTGTATTTTGCCCATTGAATTGCGAGGAATCGCATCAACGAACCTCCACTTTCTGGGGATGGTGACCGATTCAAGATACTTTGAAAGCTCCTTCCGGAATACCCGGGCATATTCAGATGGCTTAATTCCTTCCAGGGCTTTGCGTCCTGTATCGGAGAGCACTACTGCAGCTCCTAGATACTTCCTTTCATTTCCCAGAAGTATTACCTTCGCCTCATCTGCATATCCGGTCTCCTTTATCCTTCCCTCAACTTCCAGTGTCGATATCCTCTTCTCTGCGATCTTTACAACTGAATCCTTTCTTCCGAGGATTGTGAAATCCCCACAGTCATCAAAAGATACAAGATCCTGAGTATGCAATGGCTTGCCATCAAAGATGGAAGGACACGAGACAATAAGGCATCCATCATCGGCCTGGCTGAGCCTGACATCATCTGCGGGATGCCATGCACAGTCTTCCGGATCCTTTGTTATTCTCCATGCGATGCCACCGGTCTCAGTGCTGCCATAGATCTCCGTAGGCCATACACCGAACACCTCCTCTGCAGCGGCGGCAATCTCCCTTGATAGAGCTCCTCCTGATACAGCGATATAAGGATCATTCAGCTTGAGATCGTTCCTTAGATCAGGATCTTTTGTGCAGATATCGAGGAAATATGGCGTGGTGACAATAAGGAGATGCTCATTCCCAAGTGGAAGAAATTGCATCGGATCCTCAATTCTCTCCCTTCTGAAAGGGACTCCCTCTGCAAATGGACGCAGAACTGAGAATATAAGGCCGAAGATGTGGTGGGGATTCACACTGGACACCACCGACCGTGCTTTGAAGTCCTTCTTCCATTTCTCCATGAAGAAGCTATTATCATTCTCAAGGCCAAAGATCGTATGCGGAACGGCCTTGGGCTTTCCTGTCGAACCGGAAGTGAAGAGGCTGACAGGGGAATCAGGGCTGACAGGGGGGAATGACGGCTCTTCCGATAAAGGCCGATTCACAATCTCATTAACATCAAAACCCGATGCTGGATTGTCCGTTATGGCTATGCCCCGTCCCTCGGTCATCTCGCTGACAAAACCAGGGCTGTTGTTCGCAGAAATCCGCAGATCCTTCCTGCACTGCATCGCTGCAGTTATCGCTGCGAGGAATAGATAGAAATCATCGATATGAACGACGACAATCTCAGGATTCTTCTCCTCGATGAATGAGCGGATACGAGAAACATCAGAGACGAAATCCTTCCATGTAAGATAGTTCCCATCGGAGTACTTCCCTGAATAGGCAACGACATGATCAGGATGCCTTGAATTGATATCCGAAGCAGAAAGGAAAATCCTCTCTGTAAGTTTTCTGTTGTAAATGCATCTCACGATAAACTCCCCCGCGAATAACGTTCCGATGAGAATATAGACAATAAAGCTATTGTATATTGCCCATATGAATGATGATCCCCGGAATACCGTATAGAGCGACATAGAGATATTGAATACGAAAAAGCAGCACCATACGATGTTGACCTTCCTGCAGTATCCAATAATTGCGCTTCTGTCCGGACTTGTCCTGACCCTTCTGTCCCATAGCTCCGCAAAATGAAAGATGATGCTGTTCCCTCCCCGCATCGATAATGAAAAGACAAGGAAAAGAGAGCAGTTCACCAGAACAGGATAGAATCTGAGTACCGTCTCGCTCGCAGTTATCATTACAATCAGGGCAATCACACCAAGACCAACTGCACCTGCCCTGCTTTTCATGCTTCCCCGTCTTAGGGCGAATAGAACAGCCGCAAGAACGAATATTCCCAGAGCAAGAATCCGCATCGGCAGATGAAGGATGTTGATTGAAACGAAGACGAATACAGGATACATGATGCCGATCACGCATCCGAGGATCTTCAGAGGCATCAGTTCCCGGTCTTCACCAGCATCTCAATAAGATCATCAATCGTCCTTATGTCCCTGAACATGCTCGCATCAATGTTCGCAGGAAGACGATCTTTGAACCTTACGATAAGCTCTGCAGCATCGATTGAATCAAAATCGAAGTCTGTGACGAGATTCGATGAAAGGGTAATCTCATCCTCCGGGATATCGAACTCGGAGACAAGGATCTCCCTGATCTCCTGGAAAAGCGCATCTTTATCAGCCATTCTCCGCTCCTTTTGCCGCACTAATGTACTCAGCAAGAGCATTTACCGATGCGAAGTGCTTCTTGTTGTCACTGCTATCGCTCTGGAATGAAACGCCGAACTTCTTCTTAAGAGCAATTCCAAGCTCGAGCGCATCAACGCTATCAAGCTCAAGTCCTTCTCCGAAAAGCGGCTCATCATCACCGATATCCTCCGGAGACACCCCTTCCAGCTCGAGACTGGAGACAATAACCTTCTTGATTTCCTCTTTCAGATTTTCCATTAAGAAAACTCCCATCCCCTAATAAACATAAAAATTTGGAACAGAAAACCTATTCCATTAAATCTTAATTAGTAAAGAAAAGATACCCCTACAAATGGAGAAAGCGATAAACCACTACCTGAAAAACTAAATGATGTATCATCAAAAAATAATACTGAATGATATCCTATAGCAATACCTGTTGATAATCCAAAATGCTCAGCGAGTTTAAATCTAACAGCAGCATCGATATATTCTTCGATATCAGTCAAAATAGAAAAATTATTCATATAACTGGAAACTCTTATTTTGATGCCAGCTCCACCAGTGATATCAATTAAAGATGTAATATCAATGCTGAATCCAAATCCAAGCTTGAATCCTCCGCCAATATAATAGAGATTATTATACTCAGGGTAACTTTGCCCCTCCCACGACATTGTTATACCCGCCCCATAATCAAGCCCAAACATTCCTGATTGACCAAAATATGTGGCGCCATCCAGCATTATATCAATTGATGCTATTCTAATTGAATTGTTGCTTCTTATTGTTCCAAGACTTAATTCGGCTGAACTTAATATTCCTATTTCACCCTTGGATGCATATATTGAAACGATAGAAAACAAAAGCAACAGAACAGTTATTATGATTTTCCTCATTTCTCCCTCTTACCGTCTGCAAATATTAATATAATCTGCTGAAAATTAACAGATTCAGAGAGTGCTATATCCAATATCTGCTGACTAATTTTTCTCTTCATTTTCTATTTTGAAGGCTATGCTCTTATTGATGCTGAAGAGCTGTTTTCCTATCATTCATTCCATGATTGCGACAATCATCAATGCACTTGCTATCGTTCTTGGTTCTGCAGTAGGACTTCTTTTCGGCAAGAAGATCAGCTCTTCCCTGCAGGCTGTCATTATGTATGGTGCAGGAACCATAACGCTTATCCTCGGCATTCAGATGGCAATGGAGATGCCATCAGCCATCGTATCCCTCTTTGCTCTTGTCATAGGAGGTGTTATCGGAACGATCCTGAAAATCGAAGAGAGGATATTCAATCTTGGCGAGATGATAGGAAAGAAAGCCGGACAGGATGGTGGCGGGATCGGTACAGGATTCCTGAATGCTTCCGTGCTCTTCTGTGCAGGGGCTATGGCTGTTGTAGGCTCAATTCAGGCCGGGACAATCGGGGACTATAACCTTATACTCGTAAAATCGGTGATGGATGGTATGGTTGCGATTGTCTTCTCCGCAATCTATGGTCTTGGAACAATGCTTTCCGCTATCTCGATAATCATCTATCAGGGGTTCTTCACTCTTCTAGGAGGTTATCTTGAACCACTGCTTGGTGATGCAGGAATCACTGCATTGAGCGCTGAGGGTGGTCTGCTCCTGATACTCATAGCACTTAAGCTTCTCGGCATAAAGGACGCAGCGAGCGGGAATTTCCTTCCCGCCCTTGTCCTTGCACCGATTATCCAGATAGCTATTGATAA
>CALXLE010000060.1 GCA_944389115.1 uncultured Spirochaetaceae bacterium | reverse complement strand
ACATCGAGATCGGACACCGTGCTGACAGATGCGCCTGACTCAAAAGAGTATATGCCGCCGTTCTCCGTAAGGATGCCATTGAATGAACCCAGCACAACGCTCCCTATATACCCGCCTGCACTGTCCGGCATCGATACCTCGGAACTTTCCGCAAAGAGTGATACCCTGCGCTCATCAGCATTGCCGCCGACCTCGATACGGGGAGATGTGAAGAAGGCATTCCCATCAGAAGAGACGGAGAGATCGGAGATGATGAAATCGCCTGCGGCCCTGTCTGTCCTAAGCGCATCGAGCCTGGAGGCGCTGATGCTGTACGCCTCGTATTCTGCGCCTATTCCTGTTAGGACTATGCTTGCCATTCCCGACGAGCTGTATGAAGCAGAGGATTGACCGGCGCTGAATACCGCATCATCCCTGCTGCCAGAGAGTGAGGAGACGGAGAATGAGAGATCCCCTATGCCGAAATCATCGGCGAGGGATAGACGTACGACAACATCCGAAGCCTCTCCGCCGATCTCATCGGAGGTGAAGGATGCACTGTCCGCGGAGAATGCAAGAGCGAGGCCTGAATCATAGGAAGCAGTGATCAGGAGCGATGAAAGGGCAAAGGAGAAATCCTCTCCATCATAGACGATGCCACCGGTCATAAGATTGCCAGAAAAACCGCTTATGCCATGGTCGAGGTAGAGCGATGCCTCAGCATCATCGATCGATATGCCTCCAGGAAGGGCGATGTCGAATCCATGAAGATGGAAAGATATCGAATACCTGTCAAGAATACTGAGGTCTGGAAGCCCTCCACCCTGGCTTCCTCCTCCGCCTTGAAGCATCTCATCGGTTATAGATATGCTTCCTCCAGACGCCTCTATGCTGAGGTTGCCTGTTCCGAAAACTGCGAACCTGATGAGCTGGAAAAGCCCCATATGGGCAGTCAGGCGCTCAAACGATGCAGCCTCTTCTCCCCTGTATCCTATCGATAGATCGGATATGAAGACTCCATCCCTGAGATTTCTGTCAATCGATCCGAATGAGATGGATATATCCGAATCGGATGACTCAAGCTTCTCCATCAGCTCATTCGCGAGGATGAGCGTCGGGCTTGTCATAGAGAGTGCCGCAACGGTCAGAAGAGCGACTGCGAGGAATACCAGAAGCACAGCAATCGATATAATAATCGTAGAGAATGGTGAGTGGTATTTCATCGGCACCTCAACAGGGATTATAATACTTTCACCCAATATGGGGAAACCATATCCCGCATAAGAGGAGCTGTATGGATAAAATTCTCAGTTCATTCATAGTCTTCGAAGGGCTCGACGGAGCCGGAACGACGACGCAGATACGCAATCTCGCAAGGTATTATGAGTTCAACAGAAGGGAGTACTATCTCACTGCTGAACCTACGGACAATCCGATTGGCCAGCTTGTAAGGAAGGTCCTGCAGAAGAAGATCGTCACAACGCCGGAGGCCCTGGCCCTCCTGTATGCTGCCGACAGGCATGACCATATATTCAGCGAAAGCCATGGCCTGCTGAGGATGTCCGAGGAGGGTCGCATCGTTATATCGGACAGATATTTCTACTCCTCAATCGCATACCAGAGCGTCGAATGCGATCCATCCTTCATCCTCTCGATAAACAGGTTCCCGCTCCCTCAGGTCATCGTCTTCATAGATACGCCCGTCGATGTCTGCATGGAGCGCATCGAGAAGCGTGGAGGAGAGAAGGAGCTCTTCGACAGAGCCTCATTCCTCTCAAAGGTAAGGGATAACTATCTTGAGGCATTCTCCTCACTGCCAGAGGGCGTCAGCCTCATAACAATCGACGGCGCCCTGTCTGAGGAGGAAGTGGAGAGCAGAATACGCAGGGAGCTATCCGCCCTCAGCCTCTGATGAACATCGCATCCCCATAGCTGAAGAAGCGGTAGCGCTCAGCTATGGCATGCTCATATGCATTGAATATCTCATCCTTGCCCGCAAGAGCAGAGACGAGCATCAGGAGCGTTGACTCAGGCGTATGGAAGTTCGTAAGAAGATCATCGATGAAGCGGAAGCTGTATCCTGGTTTTATAAAGATATCTGTATCACCATAGAGCCTAGTGAGCATTCCATTCTCATCTGATGCGCTCTCAAGCGTGCGGACAGAGGTCGTACCGACTGCAACGATCCTCTTTCCCGCCTTCTTTGCCTCATTGAGGGCATCGGCGGTCTCAGCTGAGATCTCATAGTGCTCTGTATGCATATGGTGGTCCTCGATATTCTCCGTCCTTACAGGGAGGAACGTACCGGCTCCGACATGCAGTGTCACCTCATAGATCGGGATGCCCATTCCCCTGACCCGATCCATAAGCTCCTTCGTGAAATGGAGGCCTGCAGTCGGGGCTGCGACGGAGCCCGGGGTCCTTGCGTACACAGTCTGGTATCTGGACTCATCGCTGAAGCTATCCTCCCTCTTGATGTATGGCGGAAGAGGAACATGCCCGCACTTGTCAAAGAAAGACTCATCGATTGAAGATGAGAAGACAACATCCCTTGTCGAATCGGCATTCACGCGCTCAATCATACCCTCGGCAACAGCATTGCCAGCCCTGTCCATGAAGGTGTAGCGCTTGCCCTCCCTCTGCTTTTTCGCCTTCTTGACCATGCATTTCCAGCTGCCATCAGCATTTGGGGACAGAAAGAGGAACTCTACTATTCCTCCAGTCTCTGCGGTGCCGTATACACGGGCCTTGCGCACCTTGGAGCTGTTGACGACAATGACGGAATCCTTGTGGAGAAGCGAAGGGAAATCCTCCATCATATGGTCCTCGTAGCATCCGCGTGCTCTATCCAGAAGAAGGAGTCTATCGGCTCCGCGCCTCTCAGACGGCTCCTGCGCTATAAGCTCAGAAGGAAGATCAAAATAGTAATCCTTGGTCAGCATTCCCACCTCCTTTGAGTCCTAAGAGATCATAGGCCTTGCCTGTGACGCAGCGTCCACGAGGCGTTCTCTTCAGATATCCCTGCTGTATAAGGTATGGTTCGTAGTAATCCTCAAGGCTCTCGACCGCCTCCCCCACCGAGATGCTGAGAGTATCAGCACCTACAGGTCCGCCGCCGTAGAACTCTATGATTGTCCTGAGGATATTCCTGTCCATGCGCTCAAGACCGTTCTCGTCGATGCCGAGCCTGTCCAGCCCTTCATGCACGATATCCTCTGTGATGGTTCCATTGCCGAGGACGATGGCAAAGTCCCTGAGTCTTCTGAGAAGCCTGTTCGCTATTCTCGGAGTTCCCCTTGAGCACCTCGCGAGCATCTCCACCGCGCCGTCGGTGATATCCGTCTCGAGGATGTGAGCAGAACGGGAGATTATCGAGGAAAGCTCCTCTGAACCATAGAAATCGATATGGAGATTGATCCCGAAGCGGGATGCAAGCGGCGATGAGACAGAGCCCGCCTTCGTGGTAGCACCGATAAGGGTGAAATGGGGAAGAGGGATCCTCATCGTCCTTGCAGCAGGCCCCTGCCCTATGACCCAGTCTATCTCGAAGTCCTCCATCGCGATATAAAGCATCTCCTCAAGCGCTGGCTTGAGACGATGGATCTCATCGATGAAGAAGACAGAGTTCTCCGATACATTGGTCAGTATTCCAGCAAGATCCTTCGGCTTATCCAGCGCAGGCGCGCTTGTCATCCTTATCTCGCTGTGCATCTCATTTGCGATGATTGAGGCCAGCGTTGTCTTGCCAAGCCCTGGAGGACCTACGATGAATGTATGATCAAGGGCATCATTGCGAGCTCTTGCAGCCTTGATGAAGACAGAAAGATTGTCCTTTATACGCTGCTGCCCCTGAAAGTCCTCAAGATACTGCGGCCTGAGCATGTTCTCGGCCCTGTCCTCCTCCTGATAGGCGGCATCGACAGGTCTCTCTGCGCTCTTGAGAATGATCTCATCGGCTTTTTCGATTCCATTCTCGACAATCATCTGGAAAGCCTCCTAAGGACAAGCGGGAATAAAAAGCTCTCTGCTTCCCTTGCATCCTTCCCCTGGATTATGAGCGAATTCTCGGACATCACCTCTGAAAGCGTTCTTACAATCTGCTTCCTTTCGAATCCCATCTCCGCAAGCGAATCTATAAGATCTCTGAACTGGGAAGGAGTCTCAGCCTTCGGCTCGGCTTCATCATCCTCGAGCACGAGTACATTCCTCAGCTGGAGCACAAGCTTCTGCGCTGTCTTGGGTCCGATGCCCGGCACCTTTGCAAGCGTCTTCACATCCTGGGCATCGAGGGACCTGATAAGATTCTGGACAGTGATGCCGGATAGGATCCTTAGAGCCTGCCTTGCCCCAATGCCGGGGACGGTCTGGAGCTGCTCGAAGCAGAAACGCTCCTCCTCGGAGGAGAATCCGAAGAGCGTCATTGCATCCTCCCTGTGCTGGAGATAGCAGAGGATACGTGCATTCTCCTTGTCAGGCAGGGATGAGAAAACCGCCGAAGCATTCGATGAGATCTCCACCCTGTACTCTACTCCTGAGGGAAGAAGGATGTAAGCGTAATCGGGAGCGATCTTCGTGATCCTCCCTGTAATGGAATTGATCATGACCGGATTGTAACCTTGAGCGCGTTATGGGTGCAATAGCATATGCAGTCTGCAAGAGCATCGGCCGCATGGTCCGGCCTCGGTATATCCTTCAGATTCAGGAGTATCCTGACCATCTCCTGCACCTGGTTCTTCTCTGCCCGTCCCATGCCGGTGACAGCCATCTTCACATCCAGCGGCGAATAAAGGTGGACAGGAAGGGAGAGCTCGGTGAATTTATGTATCGCCGCTCCGATGACCTTGGCAACGGGGATTGCCGAGGTTATGTTCTTCGTGAAGAAGATATCCTCCATTGCGACGACATCGGCAGAGAAGCGCGCTGCAAGCGTTCCGAGATCCTCCGCTATGGTATAGATACGCTTCTGCTGATTCTCCTCAGGACCTGTCTTGATCGTACCGAAAGAAACAGGCCGGTAATGCTGTCCATCGAATTCGACAACACCCCAGCCCGTATCCGCAAGTCCTGGATCTACGCCAAGGACTATCACTCCTCTTCCTGGAAGTCCTCAGGCAGCTCAAGGTTCGTTGAGACCTGCTGCACATCATCGAGATCCTCAAGCCTGCTTACGATCTTGAGAACCTTGTTGGCCTTCTCATTGTCGAGGGTGACGGTCTGATCGGCGACACGCTGGACATCAGCGCTGTCCTGCTCGAATCCGGCCTTCTGCATAGCCTCGAGAACCTGTGCGAAATCCGCAGAGCTTGTCGTGACTTCAATCACGCCATCCTCTGTAGAGACATCGTCAGCGCCATTCTCAAGAGCGGCCTCGAGGACCTGGTCTTCCGTGTACTTTGATGCATCGTATGTGATGACACCCTTTGTCTGGAACATGTAGCTGACACAGCCAGTTGCGCCAAGGGAGCCACCAAGCTTTGTGAGAGTGGATCTCACATCAGCTGCTGTCCTGTTCTTATTGTCTGTAAGAGTATCGATGATGATCGCAACTCCGCCCGGGGCATAGCCTTCATATGTGAGCTCATAGAATGTAGAGTTGGCAAGCTCACCGCTTCCTTTCTTGATTGCCCTGTCGATGTTGTCCTTAGGCATGTTCTCAGCCTTTGCCTTGAGGATAGCAGTCCTGAGGCGGGCATTCGAATCCGGATCGGCTCCATCCTTTGCCGCTACAGTGATCTCCTTGATCAGCTTTGTGAATTTCTGACCGCGCTTTGCGTCAGCAATACCCTTCTTGTGCTTTATAGTTGCCCATTTACTGTGGCCAGACATATCTACACCTCTTAATGAATTCCGATTGATTACCAAAGCAACATACCACAATGGGAAAATTGCTGTCAATATTAATCACGGTGGCTTAGCTTATTCGGGACGCATGAGAGCCCTGAGAATCGAAGGAAGATTCCTCTTCACCGCCCTCTCGAGATCCGCCCAGGAGCCGCGGCCATCCAGTATCCTGTCAAGGGAATGGGAAAGCGAACGGAGAGCTTCATCCTCATCCCCGCGCGGTCTCCTCATATCATAGATATCCTTAAGCGATGAGATTACCCCATAGGCAGCATCCCTGACCGATCCCTGCCTCCTGTCGATATCCTCGGCATGATGGAGAAGGCGGAGGATGCTCTCAGCATTGCCATAGCGTATCCCGAGCGCATCGGAAAGCAGTGAGACCTCAAGCTCGGACGGGGAGAATCTGCGGTAGTGATGCGAAGGCCCCGGCTGAGGCCTGCCAAGAGCTGCAGCATATGGATCGAATGCCGAAAGCAGCGAGAGTGAGAATACCAGAATGACAAGTACTGCTGTGATTCGTCTCATGGCAATATGCTATCAGATAATCCCGGCAAGCGTAAGGATAACCGTATCAAGAAGCATAAATCCATCCTCTGTAAGACTGAACGACTGGCCATTATTCCTGTATAGAGCCGCATCGAGCGATGATATCGCTTCACCATACCTGGAGTCGAAATCATAGCCGAAACGCTCCGAATAGATTCTCTTGTCTATCCCTTGAGAGGTTCTGAGCGCTGTCATCAGGAACTCCTCCTCTGTCTCATCAGAAGTCAGGCGGACACCTGTTCCATTGAGCCCTTCATTGTATGATCTCAGATCCTCTGGCTCCCTTAAAGATACTGCCCTGCTCCAGCCTATCGAGCTCTCTGCCCCAGGTCCTATCCCGATATACTGTCCCAGTTTCCAATAGACCTTGTTATGGAGGCACTCCTCGCCCGCTTTAGCGAAGTTGGACACCTCATAGTGCCTGTAGCCAAGCTCACCCAGCCGTTCCCATCCGCGCTTAAGAAACTCTATCTCAAGATCCTCGCTGACGGGCTCAAGCCTCGATGCAAGAGGAGTACCCTCCTCGAAAGTGAGGCAATAGTATGATATATGTCCGGCACCATAGCCTGCTATCGTCTCGATATCAGAAATCGTGGTGCTGACACGCTCTCCCGGGACCGCTGTTATGATATCAGCATTGAATCTCCTGCCAGAGCCTGAAAGCATAGAGAGAGCTCTTCTGTTATCCTCTGCCGTGGCATTCCTTCCGAGTGTCTTCAGGACATCATCATCCATCGACTGGATGCCGACGGAAATCCTGTCTATGGCATCGATTGAGAGAAACGATTCACTGAGATCCTCCGGATTGATCTCCGACGTGCACTCCTCCGGCCTGCCATGGGCAAGCGCTGCCCGGAGGATGCTCTCAAGGCGTTCCCTTCCGATTGTCCCAGGGTTTCCTCCGCCTATGAAGACTGTGTGGAATGGCTTATCATACTCGGCGGTAAGCCTCTCTATCGAGGCAATCGTCCTCTCCGTGTATCTCCCGACATCATCGTCGCATCTCAGATGCTCTGGAACGGAGTAGAATGCGCAGTATCCGCACTTCGTATGGCAGAACGGCACATGGATATAGAGCGACAGAGGCCTCGTGCAGTCAAGTCCTTCCATGGCTATTCATTGTCCGCAAGGGATGAGATTCTCGAGAGAGGCCAGAACCTGCCGACGACACGTCCGTTTATCCTCGATTCCTCAACAGGCCCGAAGTACCTGCCATCCCTGGAATTATCACGATTGTCACCAAGAGGGAGGACATATCCTGAAGGGACATAGATGCCATTCTGATAGACGGCGCTGTCTGAGCGGAGGGACATATCCGAAGGATCAAAGGATGCGAGAGTCTCCGTTCTTGCCTTCTCAAGCGCATAACGATCGAAGACATAGTCATAGCCTGTGCCCTGGAGAGTCCTGTATGAATCATAGACCTCACGAGGAAGGAATGGATCGTAGCCCATCTCATGGTATGCAGTGATTGCACCTGCAGCCCTGAGTCCGGGATAGTACTCAGGATCGACCGATCTGTGCGGACCGGATGCAAGCTCCGTCCTCTCGCGGAAAAGATCTTCGGGAATGAACTCATCCGTTCCGGAAGGCTTTATGAAGACATTGCCATCATCGAAGACAATCGTATCGCCACCCATGCCCACGGCACGCTTGACATATAGCCTCTCCGCAGGTGTCCCGTCGTCGTTCCTGTCAATATTGACAAGCGTCAGCGTTCCCATATAGACAACCTGCGAGAGAATGTCGAAGAACGGCCCCTTGGAGTCATATTCAGGATTGTAGAATGTTATTATCTCATCGCGCTGTACACGCCTGCCGTCAGTGAAGACCTTCTTCCCTGCAGGATAGAGCTCAACACCATAGCTGTCCTTGTTGACAATCACCCTGTCTCCGACCTCAAGGGTATGGACCATCGATGGAGATGGAATCACGAAAAGCTGGAAGAGGTACTGGTTGATGATAATCACCCAGAATATCGCGAAGATGAGCGCATCGACCCAGCTCCAGATCTCACCCAGGACCGTATGCTTCTTTGTCCTGCTGTATTCCTTTATCTGCTTCTTCCTCGTAAGGTATGCTTCAGCTCTCCTTTCAAGGAATGAAAGAAATCGGTTCATATGCTAATCCTACTCATAGAGCGGAGGGATGGCAAGTTGACAATTCCGGAGCTCTGAGCTTATTTTAGCTCTATGGGAAAAAAGATAGAGCTGCCGGAGGTCGAGCCGGTACACCTTAAGCCTTTTCATGGCATACGGCCCGGAGCAATCATCCTCTGCGGACTTGCCGCTGAGGTCCTGCTGCTTTTCTTCATCATATGCATGCTTCCAGGGATTCTTTCCAATGGAAGCTATGTCTCTTTCGATATCAATACGCATAGCACCGCTGTCTATATGGATGGGAAATACCTTGGTTCGACGGAGGGCTCAGTCTACTTCGTACCATCAGGTAAACATGAATTCTCATTCAGCATCCTCGGCACCGATGCAGGCTCTGCCGAGATCAATATTCCCGATCAGCTCTTCTTTACTCTGTTCCACCACAGGATAAGCCATATAGAATACGAAATCGGAAACTCCGAGGAGATAGAAAGAGCCGTAACGGAGAATGCAGCAAGAGAATCCGCAGAATGGTCACGAATCCTCAGCTACACCGAGAGTTATCACTATCCCCCGATCTTCACCCAATTCGCGGAGAATGCAGCCGCCCTTGGCTTTTCGGATGTCTCGGATCCGCTTCTTTACATGGCGATGCATATCACATCGGATGAGATGGAGAGTGATTTCAGAGAATCACTGAGGATATTAGATCAAGCGGGCATACCTTACCTCTCTGCTTCTCTTGAGACGATAATCGCAGTGCTTGACGGGAATGCCCCGGAAGCAGCTCCTGCGAAAGAGGATATGGCAATCGAGCCTCCTGTATATGATTCGGGGCTCTTCACATACAGCCCTGCCAGGTTCGTGATGGGAAATACAGCATCGGCGTCCTACCCTGAGGCCAAGGACCGCTTCGTCAATGCGGAGACAGGGAAGTTCAGCATTGCCGCCGATCCGGTCTCCGAGTACGAGTATGCGCTCTTCGTCTCCGAGAATCCCTACTGGGCTAAGTCCAACAAGGATACGCTCATCGCCGATGGCATGGCAGACGAGAACTATCTTACAGATGTCACGCTCTCTACATCGGTCCGCTCAGGGCTTCCTATCAGGAGCATCAGCTGG
>CALXLE010000059.1 GCA_944389115.1 uncultured Spirochaetaceae bacterium | reverse complement strand
TTCTCAGACCGTCCTCAATATAGAGATTATATGTTGTCTCAGTATCCACGATAATCCCGAAGGCGCTTGTTTGAATGTACGCAGAAGTTGAATCATAGTCAATCACAATACGGTCCACTCTCCACTTGGATGGCTTGAATATGGAGGTATTGAACCTTTCCGCATTCTCCCTGTAAGCCGTTCCCGTTGGACCTTCGTCATCGTAATCAACCCAGTTCCCAGCATCTTCTGAACCGAAATCAAAGAGAGGGAATATCCTGAGTTCCGATCCATCATCATTGACCATGAACATCCTGAGGTACTGTCCGATAACCTCATCGCGAACCGTCTCAAGACGGAGGGTGAAAGTCTTCATCCTGTCCCTGTTATCCTTATCTGTGGCATTCACCCACTGATACACGCCATCCCAGTTGGTTGTAGTAGCAGTTACCCATTCAGCATCGAGATCCCTGTTCTCAGCATCCCTCGCCGCAACGCAGAGGTCATAATTCTCATTGGAAAAGAGATTCTCTACAGTGAATGAATAGACATCGGACGGAAGTCTGGCGACGGATATCTGCCCATTGTAGATATCATAATAGACAGCACCATCAACGGCATCCCAGGACAGCTTTATCGAAGTCGGAAGCGATTCAGCCTCTGCATTCAGCGATACCGCTGATAGCATAGCAACTGCCGCAAGCAGAAGATAACATACAGAAATCAGTCTTTTTGTCATTTAACTCACCTTGTTAAGTTAACTATCACAAAGGTTGAGCGTTGTCTACTACGCTTTGATTGTTTATCCTGTCCATATGGGAAAAGCATCATCAATACTGCTCATGGCAGTTCTGCTGCTAGCATCATGCACAGTTACAGAATCCATGACCATAACCAATCAGGATAGTTTCGGAAGTGTCTCGGAGATCAAAGCTGAGCCTTTCTTCGTTTCTGTTCTGGAGGATTTCGCTGAATTCCTTCCGGAGAACGGCAAATCGATAATGGACAGCTCTATAGAGGGATTCGCCGGACAGCTCGGAGAAACGGCTGGAGCTGAAGCCGTCTCATATGAGAAGACAGGTGAGAATGAATATACGCTGGCATTCTCCACAAATGACCTGACAACGCTCTTGGAATCATTCGGAGCTGCTGACCAGAGCTTCGTGAAGATTGGAGAGAACAGCTTCTCCTTCTATCTTGATATAAATAACTATCCTGAGCTCAAGACAATCGTTCCCTTCCTTGCAGATCCTAACTTCGAAGTCTACGGCCCTGAGTACAATCAGGGGATGAGCGAGGCGGATTACCTTGAGATGATCTACTTCCTCCTTGGAGAGGAAGGCCCAGATGCAATCTCGAACGGAGAAGTCACGATAAACATCACAGTCCCCGGTACGATAACATCCGTGGAGAATGCAGTGCAGCTATCGGAGAATACAATCTCCTACTCATTCCCTGTCATAGCATTCCTGCTTCTCTCACAGCCATTGTCATTCTCAGCAAGCTGGACATAATCCCAGAAGCATATCGATAAAAAAAGAATCCCGGTCGATTGACCGGGACCATCCTGCCTGTACACCTTCTGTTTTGAGGGCAGCCGTCAGAAGGCGCTTCCGGAAGGGAGCTGATATGGAATGAGGCTCCGCTTCGTTCTCTTCCCGGTATGTGGCCCGGAAAGGCGGCATTATCAATGAAGACTCTTACTTTGAATAGAACTCGACAACGAGCTGGTCATTGACCTGCACAGGAATCTCCGATCTCTCAGGAAGCCTTACGAACTTTCCGGAGAACTCCTCCTCATTCTTCTCAAAATAAGGGAGATTGAATGCCGGATGGCCAAGGAAGCAATCCCTGAAATGCTCATTGGTTCTTGACTTCTCCTTAAGGGAGATAACGTCGCCAACCTTGATCTGATATGACGGGATGTCAACCTTCTTGCCGTTTACGAGGATGTGGCCATGCGATACGAGCTGGCGTGCAAGCCTGATTGAGTTGCCGAAGCCAATGCGGTAAACAGCGTTGTCAAGTCTTCTCTCGAGAGAGATTACAAGAGCATCGCCTGTTGCCATGCTGGACTTAAGAGCCTTGTCGAAGTACCTTCTAAGCTGCTTCTCAAGAATCCCATAGTAAGCCTTGAGCTTCTGCTTCTCAGTAAGC
Organism: uncultured Spirochaetaceae bacterium; assembly: GCA_944389115.1. Classification (GTDB taxonomy): domain Bacteria; phylum Spirochaetota; class Spirochaetia; order Sphaerochaetales; family Sphaerochaetaceae; genus Ornithospirochaeta. The sequence continues at coordinate 6,115 of CALXLE010000059.1, read as the reverse complement.
TGCCTGCTATAATCAGTAGGCTTCTTCCTTCTTGCAAACGCTGCATCGTTTGCTCTGTTCATCGCCTTGGGGTGTCCACATACATTCACACCAAGTCTTCTGCACTGCTTAAATCTAGGACCCATATTCCTTGCCATAGATCTTACCCTCCAGTAACAATGTCAGTTTTATCGCCATGCCAAAGCACAGCTAGGATAATATATTGCAGCAGATGGGGATATGTCAATCTTACAACGTGCAAATGACAAAACCTGAATCATTATCTGCAGCTCAATACAGAAAGAATGTCACAGAACCAGCATTATTCATCATACTGCCCTGGTATCGCCTCTTCCTTCTTCCTGAGGAAACTCCTAAGTCTCTGCTGGAAGATTATCGAGTAGATGCCGCTTGTTATTGCTACAGCACCTGCTGCGAAAATCAGAGCTGCGAACAGAGTTATCACCGTGCTTCCGATAAAGACCGGGAAAAGGAAGAGAAGAAGGGCAAAGAGGAAGAGGAATACAACCTCAAGGCCAAGGTATCCGAACTTTATGCCGCGCTTGTACAGAATGATGTAATCCAGAAGATTGATGATTGCAGCCAGAAGGAATACTGCTCCTGCTATGTATACGAATATAGGCATGAGCAGATCAGGTCTTGCGATTGCCATTGCTATTATCGTTATCCCTGATCCTGCCGTGATGATGCTCTTTCCAAGCACAGCGCTTCTCACCCCGCCGGGCATATCACGGAATCTGAAGAAGGACACAATACCTCGCACGCCATCAAATATCATATAGACAGCGAATACCGAGAGCGTCACAGCCATAAACGATGATGGGCAGAGAATCATATACACCCCAATGAAGAGCATCAATGCTCCGATTACGAATAAGGATATCGAATGCCGCATAGAAAGATTATCCACCACAAATGCGATTTCTGCTACATTACAAGTATGAACAAGAATCCAAAGCACCTGCTCTTCGATGCAGACGGAACCCTTTACGATTTCAAGGCAACGGAAGATGTTGCTCTCAGCTCTCTGTTCTCTGGGCTTTCGCTTCCATATACAGATGAATTCATAGACATATACCACGAGGCAAACAGCGGATGCTGGAAGGAATACGAAGAAGGAACTCTCTCAATGGACAGCCTGAGAAGCGAACGCTTCAGGAGATTCTTCGGACTCATCGGAAAGAAAGATGATCCTGTAAAGGCAGGTGAAGAATATATAAGGCTTTTGGGAGAGGCTGGGATAATGCTTCCCGGAGCTATAGGATTCTTAGAAGAAATCCATGGACTCTATCCTATGCACATCATAACGAACGGCATTGCCGATACACAGCACATGCGGTTCAGGGGGACGGATACGGAGAAATACTTCAATGGAATCTATATCAGCGAAGAGCTCGGTGTGCAGAAACCCGATGCGGGCTTCTTCCGGAAGGTCCTTGATGACATTGGCATAGGAAGAGAAAGCGCAATAGTGATCGGAGACTCTGAGCGCAGTGATATCCAGGGAGCAGTCAACGCAGGCATTGAAAACATCTTCATATCATTCGATGGCAAATGCTCTGAGATGGCAGATCATAACGTATCATCATACGAGGACCTCATCAGCCTGCTCCACGATATCGCTTAGCTCGATATCGAATATGAGCAGTGAGTTCGGTTCGATATTCTGTGGCCAGCTATCCACAAAGCCCAGCTCAGGTGGCACCCACAGTCTGATATGGTCTCCTTCATGCATTGCCCGGATTCCCTCCTCAAGGCCCGGGATGACATCGGATAGGACTATCTCATCAAGCTCGCCGTTCTCATACGTAGAGAATGCGATGCTTCCATCCGGCAGTGACAGCTGGTACTCCCCGGAAACGACCAAAGCATTCTCTGCACTCGCTCCATCACCTGACTTCAGGATCTCATACTCAATGCCGGAAGGAAGAGTGATAACAGAACGCCGTTTGCCATTGGCAATGAGGAAGGCCCATGCGCTTTCGCGGTTGGATTCGCTGAGCTCTTCCTCTGCCCTCAAATCCATATTGATCATATGGCGCTGATGAAGAGTCAATATCCTATTCATCTCGCTTTCTGCGTAGAATGCACTTCTGCTGGCATAATCAAGCACACCGCGCGCCATATACTCATAATTTATATTCTGGCCATACTCCGATGCTGAGGAAGCAAGCATATAACCAAACACATAGCTGAATTCATCGGTTATATTCTCAGGCATACCAAGCTCACGAATATCACCGGTATATGGAACATCTTCCTCTGGAAGAAAACGTGCACATGACACAATAAAACAAAGAAAGACGATGGCTAAGGCAGCACGCTTCATCAAAGAAACTCTCTCCTCCATCTCCTTTCCAGTGTACAGAGAAAATCTAGCTCAAAGAAAGCCAGTTGTAAAGAAGAACAGATGCCCTTATCTGATATATTCCTGCCCTCTGCTATCGATAAGACAGAATACAGGGAAATCATGGATAGTCAGCCTGAGAAGCGCCTCCGGGCCCAGCTCCGGGTATGCCACAGTCTCAGCCTGAAGAATCCTTGAAGAATATAGTGCCCCGCATCCACCATATGCCTGCAGATATAATCCACCGGTCCTGGCGATTGCTTCCACCACAGGCTTCGTCCGAGGCCCCTTTCCTACAATGACCTTGAGACCATGATCTGCAAGAAGCGGCGTGAATGGATCCATCCTCATACTCGTCGTAGGACCTGCGGCCCCAAGCACAAAGCCATCGGGGGCAGGAGATGGTCCCATATAGTAGATTGCATTTCCCTGGAAATCAAAAGGAAGAGGCCTTCCCTCATTTATTGCATCGAAAAGTCTCTTATGGACCTGATCGCGTCCGACATAAAGCGTACCGGAGAGGATTACCTCATCCCCGGGCTCAATCGCCAGAAGATCATCCTCAACATATGGCAGATCAAGCTTTCTTCTCATAACTCCCCCTTTCTGAACACCAGCTCAGCCATTCTGTCCGCCCAGCAGTTAACTGTCACTGCGACAGGAAGCCCTGCGATATGAGTGGGTTCCTCTATGACAGAAACAGATAGCGCCGAGAAGCGTCCACCCAGTCCTCCTGGGCCGATACCAAGCTCGTTGACGGCGGAGAGGATCTTCATAGCCAATGGATCGTCGGATGATGAGAAGAAGGCCTTTTTGGAAAGAACAGCTGCCCTATCCATGGTTCCGCCGATTCCGACTCCGATGAATACAGGAGGGCATGGCTTTCCTCCAGCGATTCTTATGATATCGGCAACGGCTGCGACAACACCATCTTCCCCTGCTGTAGGATTTAGCATACGCACGCCAGAGCAGTTCTCGGAACCGAAGCCTTTAAGAAGGAAATGGAGAACGACATCGCTACCATCTATATTCTCAAAGACAATCACAGGAGGCAGATTGGTTCCGGTATTCACACGGGAATATACAGGATCGCAGACAACGCTCTTCCTGTAGAATCCTTCGACTGCGGCCATACCTGCTCCATGGATAACCACATCCTCAACCTTTGCCATGGATACCCCGCTATCGCGTCCGATTGAGGCAAGACACCAGAACATTCCTGTATCCTGGCAGAGAGGAAGTCCTGTCTCCGCGCTTACCCTGATATTCTCCTCGATAGCATTGAGGACAAGCTGGCCGGAAGGATGCGTCTCCTCCGCAGCTGCTTTGTGTATGAGTCTTTCGGCTTTATCAGGCAACTTCCTTATAGCCGCAATCAGAGCATCCCTGATCCTGAGTTCAGCATCCATATAGATCTCCCTGCCTTGTATCATGCTCCTCCATTCTCTTCTCCAGATGGGAAAGGAAGAGCGATTTATCCGGAAACAGCCGAGGCGCGACAAGCCTGTGCGCGGGCGTTTCGCAGATCAGGCGCTGTATGATAGTATCCGGCGAGAGGCGCCGGAGCGCAAGCTCTGCACTCTCCAGATACCGCTCTTCGGAGGAAACAGTAAAAGTTCCTTCTAAATACTCATCTGCAAGCCTTGTTCCACCGGGAACATGCAGGTTATGGATCTTTATCCCCTCAGACCCAGCCTCATTGACGAGATCCACTGTTTTCTTCTCATCATCCGTAGTTTCTCCAGGGAAACCGAGGATTATATGGGATGAAAGCAGAAGCCCATGCCTGTGCACACGCTCTGCGGCATCCTTCCATACAGCACTTGTATGTCCCCGTCCGATAGAGAGCAGCGTGTTGTCATTCGCGCTCTGCAGACCAAGCTCCACCCATACTCTCATGGAATCGGAAGCATAGGAGGAAAGGAGATCAAGCACATCATCGGCAAGACAGTCCGGACGCGTCGAGACAATGAACTCCCTGTAATCGCCTGCTGCAAGCGCCCTGTCATAGATCCGTCTGAGGTTATCGACCGAATCATAGGTATTCGTATAGGACTGGAAGTAGATGGAGAACTGCTCTGCCCCATACCTGCGTGAAAGGAAAGCACGTCCTCTCTTTATCTGCTCCTCTATGGAAAGAAGCCGGGGAAGAAGCGATGAGGAAACATCGGCATCGAAGGCACTGCTATGGGTGAAGCCCGATTCGCTCTTTCTCTGATACACAGCAACAGCTCCTGTACCATCGCAGAACGAGCAGCCTCCGCGGCCTTCCTTATCCCTGTTCGGGCATGAGAATCCACCATCTATCCCGATTCTGTAGACAGGACTTCCATAGAGCCTGACAAGATAATCCCTGTAGGTATTCCAGCGGCTGTACATCTTACTCTATGGTCACCATAAAGGAGAATCTGGGCTCTCCGGATATATATACCTCCGCAGCAATCTTACCGAATGAGGTGATGATTCCCCCTGCTATGTACCCACCGATATCTATATCATCCAGCGTGGCAAATGGAACAAGCTCATCCATGCGCCACGGCTGTATACCGAGATCAGATGCATCTTTATCATAGCCTTCTGCATACACACCTGCATCGATGAATGCAGAAGCTGGCAATGGAAGCCTTATCCCTCCCATAATGTAGGCATAATCATAGGTTATTGGTCCGGTATGCATCACTCTGTATGCGGCTGCAAGATTTCTCGCCCTCCTTACAGTTGATGCCTCTCCCTCGAAGATGAACTTGAATGAGGGCGTAGGGCCGAATGATCCGAAGAAATCAAGAACGAAGGAATAGGCCGGAACCATATCCGGGATATCACAGCCTGCAGTAAATACAAGCTTGCCTTCAAAACCATCATCGGATGCCCGCTCTCCTCTGTACCCATCATAGACAAACCCTATACCGCCATATGGATAGACATTATGGCTCTGTTTCAGTATTTCCTGCCCACCAGAGGACATTCCAGCTATGTAGCTGTAATCAGCCCCGATTACGAAATCAAGGCGGAGGTCATTCCTGTACAGGTATCCTATACCGAACTTGGCGAAAACACCGGCATCATTTCCGAAGTTGTAGTTCTTGGTTCCGGGTATGGACATATATGAAAGCTGCCCATACTTGATTCCTATATCACCATAGAGGAATGCAGTATCGAAGAAGGGATACGAAAGCCCTGCATCGAGTGTTATCCCCTCATCGATTATTATGCCATAGGTAAGATAGAGCGATGGGATAAGGGACATTCTTCCAGAGAGCGTGAACTCAGGGTTATATACAAAATATGTGCTTGTGCCGTCATATCTGACACCGATACCACCATTGAGCCCGAGGGAGATATCACCGGAAAGCGGTGGATACGGCACGGAGGAAACGGTGATGATACCTGCCTCGATATCATAGGTCACGCTTCTTAGCCTCTCATGCTCCCTGATCTCTGACAGGAGTCTTTCGAACTCCGTTATCGTCCTGTAGTCCATAGGACGGCCAACAAAAGCCTCAAAATCATCATCGTATGCAGATGCAACATCATGCACGATTCCTTCAATCACAGGGGCTTCGATATCCCTGTACAGGACACGCTCCTCTGCCATCTCATCCTTATATGGAGACAGCATCGCCTCAAGCTCATCGAACACACCGATGCGTGCATCGACAGCTTCCTGGCCCTTCTCCATTATGCCCTGAAGCTTTCCGAAATCCATCGTCGAGTATGCTGTGAGGTCGGGAACGATGACCCAGTCAGCATTCCCGTACTGCCTTATCG
>CALXLE010000058.1 GCA_944389115.1 uncultured Spirochaetaceae bacterium | reverse complement strand
GATAATCCCCAGAACGAGACTTGAACTCGTACGACCTTGCGGTCAAAGGATTTTAAGTCCTTTGTGTCTACCGATTTCACCATCTGGGGCTGATGATATTCTACATTATCATCGGAAATCTTTAAAGATAGTCAGCCATCCCTTCAGAGGCTCTTATTCCGGAAGCCCATGCTCCTGTGATTCCTCTGCTTGTGCCTGCACCATCGCCAGCAAAGAATACGGAAGGTACGACCTGGAACTTGTCATCCTTGTATTCAGGCTTATTCGCGTAAAGCTTTATCTCAGGATAGTACATGATCGTAGATGGATGAAGGATGCCCGGTATTATGGTATCGAGCTTCTTCATGCCAGACCAGATATACCTGAGGATCTTGGAAGGCATCGCCAGCGATATATCCGAAGGACAGCAGTCCTTAAGTGATGGCTCGAAGTCATAGAGGTCATTATTGAATGTCGCGACCTTTGATCTCTTCCCGAGCCTGAAATCGCCAACGCGCTGCATCAGAGGCTTTCCGCCTCCCATGAGTGCTGCCATTACGCCAAGATGTTCTGCGAACTCCTGTCCGGAAGCGAGTGGCTGAGTGAATCTGACAGTCTTGAGAATCGCGAAGTTCACAAGTCCGTTGTTCCTTGCAGCATCAGCAGCATATGCATGACCATTTACCGAGTACCAGATATCGCCGCGCTCAGTGACATACTTCTCCTTGACGACATGGGCATTGCCGCTATTCGTGCAGAAAGTCCTGACTTTCTCAGGGAAGTAGAACTTCGGATCGTAATAGTCCTTCACAATCGGATAGTGCTCGATTCTTGTCTCGACCCTTATGCCAACGTCGAGGATATTATCCATGTACCTGACATCGAGCTGGTGCATGACATCCTGCAGAAAATGGAAGCCATGGCGGCCTGGGGCAATGAGTATCGTCTTGTACCCGATTTCCCTCATGTCGGTCGTGATGAACTTCTGCTCATTATTGATGGAAAGCATTTCCTCTCTGAGCGAAATTGTAACACCTCTGTCCTGAAGCTCTGTCATGAGCTTCTGTATGAGGCGAAGGCCTCCATCAGTTCCCAGATGCGTCTGCTGTATCTCAAGGAGGGAGCAGCCAAGCTTTTCAGCTCTCATCTGGTATATTCCGATGTTGCTCTTAGGCAGGATATCCGGCTTGAGGAATGCCTTTACCTTTTCGAGGTATCTGCTGGCCGTTGCCTCATCCCAGTACTCGAACGGAAAGCCTATAGGATAGGTGAAGTTCATCTTGCAGTCATTGCGCATGCCTCCTGTCGATACAGGAGCTTTATCGATCATGAGAATCGATATGTCCTTCTTCATATCAAGGAGCGAGAACGCCGCACCCATTCCTGCCGGACCTGTTCCAACGATGATCACATCATATTTTTCCATCAGCTCTTCCTTAAACAATTGCTGGCATCAAACCTTACGTATTATGCACCGAAAGGCCGAGGAGGGCAATGATTTTACGCAGAATTCCTTGCTAATCATGATTTTGTGCGATATTATCCATATTGGATAGATCCTAACTAGATTAACAGAAAATCATTGCAATCATTCCATTTTCGGATTATTATATTTCCTATGAAATATATTGGAATAAAAGAAGCCGCTGCCAAATGGGGCGTTTCTGAAAGACGTGTCAGGCTTATGTGCTCTGAGGGAAGGATAGAAGGAGCTATCAAGCTTGGATGGTCATGGACAATTCCGTCCGATACGCCGAAGCCTCGCGATGGCCGCGAGCTCAGGCGCTATAAGAATCTGAACATAAGACCGGGTACGGTTGATGTCGATAAGCTCTCTCGTCTTTCATCGGAGCTCCCGATAACAAAAGAGTTCGTAGAGCGCAAGGAGTTCGAAAACATAGTCAGGAAATCGCTTTCCGCATTGCTTTCCATATCGGGATACTCTGTTCGCGATAGTGATATCAAAACAGTATGTGCCGGGAAGATCGTGCCATCCCTGTCCCTTGAGATGCATCTTATCATTGTGAATTTCCGTTCCATAATGCGTTCCTTCGCTTCCCATAAGGAACCCTGGGTCATCAAGGATATGAAAGCTGTATATTCAAGGCTGATGCAGGGCATCGATGATAGTGCGGGGGAGTTCCGTGAAGGTTTCACACGCTTTACAGTGCGTGGCGAAGAGCATATCCGTGTCGCGGCCCAGATGGAGGCTACGTTGATGCAGTACGAGCTTTCATGGAGGCATCTGCATGGGCTCATAGCCGCTTCGATATTATATGCGGAGATGCTCAGAATAGAGCCTTATGAGGACTATACCGAGCTGTTCAGCTATCTCATGCTCTCGGGAGAGCTGATGAGGCATGGTATTCTTCCTCCATTTCTCGAGAAGGATATGGCAGATGAGGAGAAAGCTGCATTCTCGCTGGCGATTGGGCGTGGCAACTATGCTGATTTCACCGCATTCATAGAGAGAGCTGTTGAGTCATCATACAGGGAGGCAGGATATGTATGACGTTCTTATTCGGAATGGGCTTATATATGATGGAACAGGCAGTGAGCCGTTCAGGAGCGATATAGCTGTCTTCGGGGACAGAATCGCCCTTATCGGGAAGAATGGCATAACGCGGGCAAAGCGCGTGATAGATGCATCCGGGCGCGCCGTCTTCCCTGGTTTTATCGATATGCATACTCATACAGATCTTCTTGCCCTGCGTGACAGGGATATGAAGGTAAGGCTTTCCCAGGGCATAACAACCGATGTGTCGGGTAACTGCGGCATCGGTGTATTCCCCGTATCCTCCGGTCTCGATACCGCAGTGGAGGATGTGCTCGGTGAGCATGAAGGGTGGAGCTGGAAGGATTACAGAGGATATAGAGACGCCCTCCTAGGTGGAGGAGGGATCGGTATAAACGAGGCTTTCCTTGTTTCACATACAGCGATAAGGCTCGCTGTCCTTGGAAAGAATGCTTCCTCCGAGGCCTCTGATGAGGATATAGAGAAGATGGCGTCGCTTCTTTCATCCATTCTCGATGAAGGAGCCTGGGGATTCTCATCAGGTCTCTACTATGCTCCTTGCGTCTTTGCTTCGCGCAAGGAAATCAGACGCCTTCTGGAGGTTGTCAGGGATCATGGTAAGATCTTTTCCGTGCATCACAGATGCGAGGGAGACGATGTCCTTGAATCCTTGGAGGAGGTGCTCTCCCTTGCATCCGAGACAGGCGTCAGAATCGAGATATCCCATCTGAAGGCAATCGGAAGGAGGAATCAGGACAAGGTCCCCGAAATGCTGGAGATGATAGAGGATTACAGGGCAAAGGGAACGGACGTGAAATTTGATCAGTACCCCTATACGTTCGGCTCAACAAGTCTTTTCTCCCTTCTTCCGCCGCAGGTGCTTGCGCTCTCGAGGCTGGAGCAGCGCCTTGCTCTGTCGCTGGAGAATGAGAGGGATGAGATAAGGCGGGAGATGGAGGAGCCGGATGGCTGGGACAGCATATATGCCATGGCAGGTCCTGATGATATCTCGGTCCTCTACCTTGAAAGCCATCCTGAATACAATGGCATGACTCTGACTGAGATAGGGAAGAAGAAGGGAAGACTGCCGATATATGCCTTGTTCGATCTTCTTTCAGAAGAGCCGGGGCTTGCTGTCATGAGCGATATAACCCAGAGCGAGGAGAATCTCATAAAGATAATGAAGCATCCTCTGATGAGCTTCGGGTCGGATAGCCTTTATTCATCTCCTGTGCCGCATCCCAGATCTATGCATGCCGCTGTGCGCTTCCTTGCGCATTATGTGCGCGATATGCATGTTATGCCTTTCGAGGAGGGCATACGCCGGATGACGGGAGAGAATGCCGACAGGATTGGATTTTGCGACCGTGGCTATATCCGTGAGGGAATGAAGGCAGATATCATCGTCGCTGATATCCCAAGAATGGGCGAAGACGGCGATGGCAATACAGGATTTGATGAGATACTTGTAAATGGACAGCTTGCTCTCGATAACGGCAGGTTCACAGGAGTCAGGGCAGGGGAAGTGCTCTGATTATTCCTCGAATGATGCTATGAACTTCCTTGTCCTCTCTTCCCGGGGGTTGCCGAAGAGTTCATCGGGCTCTCCTTCCTCGGCGATGACGCCTTTGTCCATGAAGATGGCATAGTCGGAGATTGCTCTCGCGAAGTGCATCTCATGGGTGACTACAGCCATCGTCATCTTCTCTTCGGCAAGTTCCCTGATGACCTTGAGTATCTCGCGTGTGAGCTCGGGATCGAGGGCGGATGTGGGTTCATCGAAGAAGAGCATCTCCGGATCGAGTGCAAGGGCCCTTGCGATTGATACCCTCTGCTGCTGGCCTCCGGACAGCTGGAATGGATACTGGTTTGCCTTATCGGCGATTCCCATCTTCTTCAGGAGGTTCATGGCTTTATCCTCCGCTTCCGCTCTCTCCCTTTTCAGCACGGCTCTCTGTGCCTCTGTTATGTTTCTGAGCACGGAGAAGTGCGGAAAGAGATTGAAGGACTGGAAGACAAGGCCCATCTTGAGTCCAATCTTCCTGAGCTCTTCAGGTCTTGAGTAGACAGCCTTGCCGTCCACGGATCTGAACATCGTCATGCCATCTACGGAGAGTGTCCCGTTGTCAGCCCTCTCCAGCTGGGTGATTATCCTGAGCATAGTGGATTTCCCTGAGCCGGATGGACCGATTATCGAGAGGACTTCGCCCTCGGAGAGCGTGAAAGAGATGTTCTTTATCACCTCAAGGCCTGCAAAGGATTTGGAGAGATTCTCCAGTCTGATCATTTCCCTCATAGAATCACCTGTAGTAGCTGAGCTTCTTCTCGAAAACGGAGAAGAGCCGTGAGACAATGTAGTTCATCACGAAGTAGAATACGCCAGCGATGAAGATAGGCACCGTTGAGAAGACCCTTGATGATGCAGTCTGTGCCACCCTGAACAGCTCGGAGACGCCTATTGTCTGGGCAAGCGCCGTATCCTTGACAAGCGTTATGACCTCATTCCCGAGTGCTGGCAGTATTCGTTTGATTACCTGCGGAAGCACTATATGAAAGAATGTATAGCTGCGGCTGAAGCCAAGTACTTTTGCCGCCTCATACTGCCCCCTGTCGATAGACTGAAGCCCTGAGCGGTATATCTCTGCGAAATATGCGCTGTAGTTGATTACGAATGCGATGATGCAGGCTGTGAATCTGTCATATGAGGCCCCGAAGATATAATATGGGGCAAAGTATACGAATATCAGCTGCAGGATAAGAGGAGTGCCCCTCATGATCTGGATATACAGATCTGTTATCCAGCGTATAATGCTTATCCTGGTCATCCTTCCCTTGGCTACGACAAATCCAAGGGGAAGGGAGAACAGTATTGTCAGGAAGAATATCCGGAGGGAGACAATCGTTCCCTCCAGCATCTGCATGAGGAGCCCCTGCATCGCTTATTTTCCTACGATTGTGATATCAGCGCCGAACCACTTGATTGCGATTTCAGCAAGTGAGCCATCTGCAGCCATTGCCTCAAGCTGGGCATTGACAGCATCGCGGAGAGCGATATCGTTCTTCCTGAATCCGATAGCGTACTCCTCTTCTGTGAGAGTCTCGTCGAGGATCCTGAAGTCCTTTCCAGATCTGTTGATATTATCATTGGCAACAAGAAGGTCCATGACAACGGCATCTACGCCGCCTATCTCGAGATCCATGAGTGCTGTGAGGTTCTCCTTGAATTCGACAACCTCGTCAAGGCTCTCCCTGAATCCCTCTGTATCATCGATTGCTATCTGTGCTGATGAGCCGGCCTGTACGCCTACTGAGCCTCCTGCGAGATCGGCAAGAGTCTGTACGGAAGAATCGCTTCTGACAACAACGACCTGGGCATTCTTGACATATGGCTCGGAGAAGCTCATTACAGCTTCTCTTTCAGGTGTTACCGTGAATCCATTCCAGATACAGTCGATGTTTCCTGTCGCAAGCTCCTGCTCCTTTGCATTCCAGTCGATAGGCTGGGGAACAAGCTCTGTGCCAAGGCGTGATGCAACCTCGCGTGCCACATCGATATCGAAGCCGACGATCTCTCCGTTTTCATCCCTGAAGCCCATGGGCGGGAATGAGTCGTCGAGGCCAAGCACGAATGTGCCTTTATCGACAACGTTCTGCAGTGAGAGATCCTCTCCAGATTCCTTCTGCCCGCTTGCTGCAGCTGCGGAGATGAGGAGAATGGATACGAGAGCAAGAGCAAAGAATTTCTTCATATTTTCCTCCGGTTTGGGTGAAGAATATCACCAGATGGCAGGTCTGGAAAAGGGCAGAGGAGACCGCAAGACGATATTTGTGCTAACATTCCGGATATGAAGCTTTTCATATTCGACATGGGGAATGTATTCCTTACAGGTATAGCAATAATACGCAATATGGCGGATTCGATAGGTATTCCGGAGGAAAAGCTGCGCTCTGATTACGCGCAGCATGAGCATGCGCTTATGGATGGAAGCATGCTTCCGGAAGAGTATTACAGGCACCTTGAAGGTATGTATGGGGTTAAGATAGAAGGCAATCCATTTCTCGAGTTCTTCCGTCCGTCTTCCGATGAGAAGGTCCTTGCTGTCTGTGATGATCTCAGAAGCCGTGGTTTCAGATGCGCAGTCGGTTCCAATACATTCGCGCCTCACTGGGAGCATGTCATGAAAATGCCATCTGATCCATTGTCCCATTTCGATTCACTGTATGCCTCCCACCTGATTCATCTCGCAAAGCCTGACCCCGCTTTCTGGATGCATATATGCAGGACAGAGGGCGTCTCTCCTGCGGATGCTGTATTCATCGATGACCTTGAGGAGAACTGCATGGCAGCGGAATCAGCAGGACTTGTCTCATTTATCTACTCCGGGGATGACAGGCTTTCGCGTCTCAAGGCTTTCATAGGAGAGATAGTGAATGGATAGTCTCATCATATTCCTCCTATCAGGAATCATCGTATGGTCGCTGACCAGGAAGAAAAGATAGCATATTCATTTCGATGGATAATCATGCAATTTCTATCCATGATTTGTTGACAATCACCCTTCCATTGCCGTATAAGAAGGTAAATCCAGAACAAAAGGAGGCTAGGAAATGAATACAATCATCAATTCTGTTTCTTCAGCT
>CALXLE010000057.1 GCA_944389115.1 uncultured Spirochaetaceae bacterium | reverse complement strand
CTATGCAGGGAGACTTCTCAGGAGCTTGGGAAGCCATAAAAGGTGTCTTTGCAAGCTGGGAAGGATTCTTCAATGGTCTCTTTGAGAGCATCAAGAATATCTTTGCACCAATCGATGCTTTCTTTGGTGAGAAGTTTGGGGATGCATGGGAAGAGATAAAGGATGTTCTTTCACCTGTTGTCGGATTCTTCACAACTCTGTGGGATACGGTAAGAGGTACGGTAACAGCACTGGGTGATGCCATTACAGGTGACTTCTCAGGAGCTTGGGAAAACATCAAGGGAGTGTTCTCTAGTTGGGGTTCGTTCTTCACTGATCTATATGATTCGATAAAGACGATATTCACTCCTGTTGGTGAGTTCTTCTCTGATATCTTCTCTACTGCTTGGAACAACCTGAAAGGTATTTTCTCCGATTGGAGCGATTTCTTCTCAGGACTCTGGGACGATGTGAAGAGTAAGTTTACCTCAATTGGTACAACAATCAGCGATGCTTTTACCAACTCATTCAAGAGTGCTTTCAATGGTGTACTCAATTGGCTTGAGAATAAGGTCAATTGGTTTGTCGAAGGTATCAACAAGGTAATAGATGTAATCAATGCCATTCCTGGGGTTGAGATATCTCCGCTTGAAAGAGTTGAGCTTCCAAAGATGGCTCAGGGTGGCGTTGTTGATGGAGCTACACAGGCAATTGTCGGTGAAGCTGGTGCAGAGGCTATAGTACCTCTTGAACAGTCAAAGGCTGTTGAGCTTTTTGCTGACCGTATAGCTACCGAAATAAACAACCAGAATGCATCATCTTTTGGCACTGGCTCATATTCAGCTCTCTCTGTAAGCGGAGTCCATGATGAGCTTTATTCCATCAATGGTGATCTCGATGAGATTACCAAGAAGATGAGAGACCTTGCCGGAGACAATGAGAACTGGAAGACCTCTACGGACGGTATAACCTCTCAGATTGAGCTATTGAATCAGCAGTTTGATACACAGAAAGAAAAACTCATGGCTCTGAATCAGGAGTACTCGCTTGCTGTGTCAGAATCAGGCGAAATGGGTCTGAATGCTCGTGAAACAAGAGCTGAGATTGAAGAGCTTGTTACAGCGATGCAGAACACTCAGAGTGCGATGGATGCAGCTGGTACAGCTCTAGTCAACTTCAAGGAAGCAACTGTAGAGAATAAAGAAGAGACTAAGAGCTGGATTGAATCATGGGATGAATTGAACGTCTCAGTGGTCAATTTCTTCAATAAGACAAAAGACCAGATGAGCGGATTCCAGACTTTCATGAGCAACATGGGAAATGCTTTCAGCTCCGTGATGGATGCAGTTGATACCTATATCACGCCTCTGTTCACAGCTCTGCAAGACCTTGAGAATCAGTATCTTGAGAATGAGATTGCTGAACTCGAAGCCCATTATGAGGATTTGCAGGAACTTAATGAGCAGAAGCTGGAAGATAAGGAAGAATCCCTTGATGAAGAGAATAAGGCTCTGAAAGACCAGCTCTATTCAGGGAAGATTTCCTATGCCGATTATGTTAAAGCCGTTGAGCAAAATGAGAAGGAACTGGCTGATTACAAAGACCAGCTTAATGCTGAGGAAGCAACAGCCGAAGAGGAACTTCTCAGGAAGAAAGATGAGCTTGCTAGAAAGCAGTTTGAAGCCAATAAGGTGACTCAGATTGCTCAGGTATGGATTCAGGCTGCAACTGCTACCATGACAGCTTTTGCACAGCTTGGGCCGATTGCAGGAGCGGTGGCTGCTGCATTGGTCATGGCTACGGCTGGTGTTCAGACGGCGACAATAAGCGCACAGCAATACACTCCTGCACTGGCAGAAGGTGGAATCGTAAACGAAGCTACACATGCTCTCATTGGAGAGGATGGAGCAGAAGCTATCGTTCCTCTCGAACACAATACAGAGTGGGTTGGTGGACTTGCTAAAGCACTCAGTCCTGCAATCGTAGAAGCAGAAAGGCAGACCAGTGGTAACTCTGGAAGCGTAAGGGAAGAGATAGTCACATTCAGGCAGATGGTTGCAGAGTTCTTTGATTTCCTCAGAAGCGGAAACAGGGAAGTCGTTATTGATGGTCAGGTAGTGGCTAGGGTTATCAGCCCATACGTTGATACGGAGCTGGGTAGAAGCTCTCGCTTGAGGGCAAGGGGTATCTGATGGTTATTCGTAACGTTAGATTCGGAGATATTGACAGTTATAAAGACCTAGGGCTGATTCTCAGCTCTAGGGAAATCTCTTCTCCGAAAATCAAGGAACATTATGTTGATGTTGATGGCGCAGACGGCTCTCTTGATCTCACTGAGGTTCTGGGAGAGATACGCTATGAAACACGTTCCATAAAGCTGGGATTCACTGTTGTGGATGATAGGTCAAAGTTCTGGGATATCTTCTCGAATGTCCAGAATCTTATTCATGGTAAGAGGTTCAGAATCGTATTTGACGATGATGAGGATTTCTACTATGTCGGGCGTGTATCCATTGATAAGTGGAAGACAGACAAGGTTCTTGGAACTATGAATTTCACGATAGAAGCAGACCCATATAAGTATTGGCGTGAAGAAACAGTACTTATAGAGGACGTTGTGGATACGAAGACAATCAGGCTTACCAATATGCGTAAGTCGGTCAATCCTACGTTCATGGCTACCAATTCAATGTCATTGGTATTCGGTTCTGCAACAGTCGTTGTTCCTCCGAATGAGGAGATCTATTCCCCTGACATCAGACTCACAGAAGGGGAGCATTGGCTCAAGGTCAACGGTACAGGCACGCTGACCATACGTTATCAGATGGCAAGCCTGTAAAGGTAGAGTAATGTTCAAGGTATATCTGGAAAATGAATGCTTCTATGACGATAGGATAGATGAGAAATATATATCAGACATGAAGCTGACTCTTGAGGAAAACAAGGCGGGGTCATTCGAGTTCGTTGTCTATCCACAGCATCCTTACTACCAGTCGTTTGATAGGATGAAGAGCATCATCACTGTTACGCAGAACGATAAGATTATCTTCCGTGGCAGGGTGCTTGATTCAGAAGAGAGCTTCTATAAGGAACGCAAGTTTACCTGTGAAGGGGAGTTCGCTTTTCTGAATGATTCCGTTATCCATCCTGATGGATATGAGGATGATGAGGGGACGACATCAGCTACACCGATTGAGATTTTCACCAAGATCATCAGTGACCACAATTCTCAGGTAACAGAAGAGAGACAGTTCATTATTGGTACTATCTCAGTTGATGGCTCAGATGAAGAAGTCTCTTATGCTTACATGGAATGGGAGAAATCCCTTGATGCTATGGAAGACCTTTTGGAAGCATACGGAGGTCATATATCATTCCGTCATGAAGATGAGGGTACATACATTGACTGGATTGATTCCTATGAACTCTTAGACCAGACAGCAGAGCTTGGAAAGAATATCCTTGACCTTACACAGACCGTGGAAGGTGGAGAGATTATCACAGGTATCCTTCCTACAGGCGATGAGAACGAGAATACAGGATATCCAACCAATATCTCTGAAATGGATATCATTGAAACCTCACACCATAAGCAGATGTTCCCTGTGACATCATCGGATATGGATTTGGAAAAGTCTTTCCCGATAAATGGCAAGCTCAATATGGATAACATATTCGGGGCAAATGGACTTGTGATAGTCAATAAACCTCTCTTTGAGAAGTATGGAGCTATTATAGAACAGCGTAGCTATGACGGATACCCTGCTGACTGGATTCAGCAAGTATTGGATGAAGTCGATGCGCTTACAGGGCTTTCCAATTCTATTGAGGTGACAGTTGTAGACCTTGGATGGTTTGAGGATGTTGATTTCCTAGAAATGGGAAAGAAGATGAAGGTTGTATCCACACCACATGGCGTGAACGACACATATTCAATCCTTAAGCTCGAACTCGATTTGCAGAAGCCTGAAAGCAACAAGATAACACTCAATAAGACCCTATCCAATTTCATAGATCAGGTTGTTAATCCTGATGGTTCTAAACCTGTTGGAGACAAAGGCAACAGTGCTGTAAAATACAGTTACGCTTATGCTCTTTCTGACAGTAATACCGTTTGTCCTTTGGATTCAGAGTTCTCTGATTCAATAGAGATTGATGCTGAAAAGTATCTATGGGTAAGAGTGACAACTCTTATGTCTGATGGTACGTCCACAAAAAGCTACTACTGTGCAGGGAAAGGCGAAGGAAGCAAGTTTGAGATTGTAGCATCGTCAACTGTAGTTGTTCGCAATGACAGGCTCACGACTTCTCAGACAATCACTTTCAGAGCTGATATCAACGGCTACACCAAAGCAAGACCGAAGTGGTATGTCAATGATCGCTATGTTGCAGAAGGTGGAACATATACAGTCATAATCCCTTATAGAAATGCAGAAGGTTTCACTATAAGCCTGTTCAACGGAACGCAGCTTATGGACACTCTTAACCTTGGCGTGGTGGATAAGACGGCCGACCCTTTATATCTAGGAGCATATGACAGTGCTGTACCAACTCAGGGGTATGATGATGAGGGAAATGTCCTGATTCTTGCAGTTGGTGATTACTTCCTTTGTTCTAAGAGCTTTGACACATTCAAAGCAGGAAACCCTTATAGATGGAATGGCACAAGCTGGGAAGAAGTATATGTAACAGGTGAGAATGCTAACGTATCTCCTGATATGTATGGCAAGATAATGTCTTCATGTCTCGATGATGCACTTTCTTCCGATACAGTCCAAAATACCAAGTACATGAGCTGGTATAAGAGATTGGCAAGCAAAGAAGCATTTGTCGAAAATCTCTTTGCTCAGATTATCACTGTTCTTGGTGAGTTCCGATTCACTAAGACAGTTGGTAACAATCTTGCTACATTTGAGATAACACAAGATGGTGTAACAATGCGCTTTGGTGCAGCTTCTCAAGGTGATAATAGAGCTTTGAAGTTCCATATTAATTTCAATACTGGATTAGTTACAGCCGTGGATGCAAAACTTTCAGGTTCGATTACTGCAAATAGCGGTACATTTCATGGAAAAATAGAAGGTACAAACGGCTATATACAGAATATGAATGCTTACGATCTGAATATTAGTGGTAATTCAAAATTTCAAGGAGAGCTTCAGTGTGGAGGGTTGAAAGTAATACCAAAAGAATCAAACAACTATTATGTGACAGCGGATGAAGGTTCTTCACAGTGTTCTACTCTTCTTGGCAATTTAGCAGCAGCCATAACAGGTAGTACTGATTTCACAGCTATTCAATATTTGCTCAAAGAAATCAACGGACACATCTTTGAAGTATCTTCGTCAAATATACCGGGCTTAAGATACATTTATCCATTTATAATGATAACGAGTGGTATATTCTGGCTTTTTTTATATGATAACAACTTAAACAGCTTAAACATTGCTAATACAGGTCTTGAATATACAGTAAGTGGAACATCGTTTGGCGATGGAATAGTAGATGTACTTATTTCATCTGGTTCTTATGGCGTTTGGATTAATCAAACCGTTTATATGACAATTAAGGTTGCAAACGATGAAGTGTATTTAAGTGTTCCGATAGATCCTTCAACAGAAAAGATGGCTTCATTAAAACCGGGACAGCTTTATATAGACTCAAATGGAACGGTAAAGACTAAATTACCAGATACTCCGTAATTTAAAGGATTAACATATGGAAACAATCATGATCCCATCAATAACAGTGATCTGTTATGTCGTGGGGGCTATGGTTAAGCACCTATGCCCCAAGATTGATAACAAGTACATACCTATTATCAATGCAATTCTTGGAATAGCCCTTGCCTTTTGGATGAAGGGCTTTTCATTTGATGTAGCCCTTGTTGGTCTTGTCTCTGGCTGGGCTTCAACAGGTTGCTACGAAGCAATCAGAAATATGTCTCAGGGAGGAAAATAGTGGACAATGCAACGATGATTGGTGCAATAGTCATAGCAGCAGGAGCTTTAATAAGTATCCTGACTCCGATTCTCAAAATAAGCTCTAACATCACTCATATGAAAGCCTCAATAGATCATATGGTAGAGAATGATAAGATTCGTGATGAACGGCTTAGACTTCATGGGAAAGAACTTGATGAAATTGTTAAACAGGTTGAAAGGCATGAAGTCAGGATTACTAACCTTGAGAGATATCATCATAACCAGTAGTGAGACCCTAGTGAGCTTAACAGCTTGCTAGGGCTATTTTTGTCTACGAATTGTCTACAGATTTACACATTTTCTGAAATCTCTTGGCACTTCTTAGCATTCTTAAATTGTTATTTGTTTCTTGTAAGTCATTACAATATTGTATCTTATCAAGTCCTTTGGCATCTTTAGAAATCCCCTGCAATTTTAGCTTCCATTAGGGATTTGGGTACAAGAAGACAGCATCGATTGCGGGGTTGAATACATATACTGTAAGAGACTATAAGCGCAAATACGCTGCAGGAGATACTTCTTGGGCTTATAGGGTGATTGAATAATCACCGGCTATATGGGTCATGTCCTATTGTAGGATATGGCCCTTAAATTTCGCTTGATGCCTGCCATTGGTCTTGCGGAGTATTCAGTTTACCTTCAGCTTTATTTTCTGATTTGGTGCTCTCAGGTTTTTCTCCGTGTATTCAATCTTTTGTTCTTCTGCCAGTTCCTTTATTGCAGCCCGGAGAGAGGATGTTGGCATAGGATAACCTAATGCATCGGCTAATTGACCCACCGACATCTTTCCACAATCAGCAAGGATTGAGAGGATAGCTTTCTTCATTTCTGTTTTTGATCTGCGTATAGGTCCTTTGTTTTTCTTATCTTCTTTTGGTAGAAAGCTTTCATGGATAGGAAGGATGACTCCGAAATGTATTCGCTCACTGTCTGTTATAAACAATGGTGAAGGAGAACCATTCTTGCTCATAGAATCTATTATCTTCGGTATTCCCGTATTACGCCCCTCCGCAAGTTTCAGTTCCTTTAAATAGTCCCCGATTCTGCGATTGCGGTACTGTAGTCCTATTAGATGGCCATTTTCCAGATCCTCATCTGTTATGTAGCGATCAGGGCCCGGAAAACTTCTGATTTCAATCTGCTTGGGTGTAAGGGTTATCGTGATTGGCTCTCGTATCTCATATGACTTATGGTATACGGCATTAACAAGAGCTTCCTCGATTGCTGCAAAAGGATAATTGAAAGTACGTACTGCCTCTGCTGTATATTCGAGCTTCTGGATGCGTTCTTTGATTACATATCCTTTAATGAATCTCAGTGCTGTTGTTATCTGCTGGTCCAATGGGCCCGTGAAGGTTGTTTCAGTCATATTCTCCCCTGCAGGATCGGGTTTATCGACGAATTCAATTCTGGCATACGGGAAGAATCTCTCTGGATTCTCGGAAAAGAACATCAGGGCAACATTCTTAGGGAATCTCATTTCGGCCGGACCATCCAGAAGTCCCATCTGGAGCATTACATCGCTGATGCTCGTCTTTGGATCAATGTTTATGGAACTTCCAACTTTATTAAGAAAATCGGTTATGAGGTAGGGGGCAATATCATTGGTGCTTGCCTGTGGATTGGGCCTGTCATCGAATGGTATGCTTGACGATATTGAAAACAGGTGTCGCTCCTCATCCGCACTTGCTTTTATAGTATTGGACCCTTTTCTAATATAGTAAGCCTTAGGGGACTTGGCCTTCTGGTATATCTCTATGGGACATTTGTATGGGCGTGCATTACCTCCTGGTATCCATAGTATAAGGATATCTTTGCCATCATATATTTCATGAGAGATGACGGGAATATATCTTGGTTCAATTAGATTGCATTTTTGCAACAGCTCTTTATTGATTGTATCGATAGAATCCTTATCGATACCCTTGATTGGGAAAACTGGCATTCCATTTTCTTCATCAATGCCTATTACAATATATCCGCCACCGATATTGTCGATATCATTGGCAAAAGCGCAGATGGTATGGATTATCGGCTCAGGATTCCAGCCTGCTTTGTAATCGATGCGTGAACTTTCAACTGTTTTCTGCTCAAGAAGATCCTCTATGTTTATTGGTAATGCCATACACGCCTCCGTACTCTTACTTTTACTTTAACTTTTACTTTAACTTTTGTATATGGAAAAATAATAGATCTGTATGAATGGTCCGATTTAATTCTTATGTTTCCTATTATTGCGATATGGGTATTTTCGATAATAAGAGAGTGAATGAAAGCGTGACATCTCTCTGTTGAAAGTTTGTGCTTGACAAACAAGAAAGTTATGCAAAGATAAAATTATCGATAATGCATAAACGATAATGCATTAACGATAACAAAAGGAGGAAGGAATGAAGAAAAAGATTTCCGTATTCGCAATAATCTTTTTGCTAGGAATTAGTTTGATTTTTGCTTCAGGATCTGGTGAGAGCAAATCTATAAGGTTAAAAGTAGGTTTTCCTGAAGGACTTGAGAATCCTATTGGCATAATGTGCCAGGAATTTAAGAAAATTGTTGAAGAAAAGACAAATGGTGAAATTACAGTAGATCTTTTCCCTAGCTCACAGCTTGGTGGTATTCGTGAAATGCTTGAAGCTACAAGGATCGGAAACCAGGAGATTGTAATTTGTACAACAGGCTGGGTGAGTTCATTTGTTCCGCAGATGTCAGTGCTGAGTTTCCCATATCTATTCCCGGAGAAAGAGGTAGCATATGACCTTATTGATGGTGAAATAGGTAAAGAACTTACAGAATATGGAAAGGCTGCAGGTTTTCAGTTCTTAGGGTTCCCGGAAGTTGGATATAGAGAAGTAACAAATAGTATCCGGCCTATAGAAAGACTCGAGGATTTTAAAGGAATAAAAATAAGAATGCAGGGAGATCCTGTCCAGATGGCTTCGTTAAGAGCTCTTGGCGCCAATCCGGTATCTATGGACTTTTCTGAGTTATATTCTGCACTACAGCAGAAAGTTGTTGATGCGCAGGAAAATACAGTAACCAACATTGCACTCAACAAGTTTGATGAAGTTCAGACGTATCTCTCATATACAGATATATTCTATGATTCTTGGGTTGTTGCAATGAATAAGAATGTTTTTGATGGTCTTACATCAGAACAGCAGGCAATTATTTTAGATGCTATGAAGGAAGCCATAGATCTAGAAAGAAGAACAGTCGCAGAAGCAGATGCGGAAAATGCTAAGAAGCTAGAGGAGACATTAATCGTTAACACGATTGAACCAGAGGAAAAAGAAAGGATTATAGCTCAAGCTAGAACGGTCTATACACAGTTTGATGATCTCATTGGGGCAGATTTGGTTGATAAAGTAATGAAAGCAGCCGGACTAAGATAAAAGGAGGAAATTAGTGAAGAGAATAATTGATTTATCGACTGCAAAGGATCTTCCATTTTGTACCGCGATAGAAATAGATGATTTCCTGTTTATTTCAGGTATGACATCAAAAGATCTGGCCACAGGACGACCGTTGTATGGAACTATAGAGGAGGAAACTGAACGCACAATACAAAATATAAAGACCGTATTAGAAAAAGCTGGTTACCTTGGCTTTGATAATATAGTTAAATCAACAGTTTATTTAGCTGATATGTCAGATTTCGGAAAAATGAATACAATCTATTCTAAGTATTTCTCTGATAATGCAATTGCCAGTCGTTCAACAGTTGGAGTTTCATTAGTCGGAGAGTATAGGATTGAGATTGAAATAATAGCTCATAAATGACACTATCAGGTAAAAAGGTGACCGATAATGACTGATTTTCAGACTATGCCGCAGAAGATAGCAGCCAGTATCATCCAGATGATGAAAGAACGTAAGATAAATAATGGTGATAAACTTTGTGAAGAATCTTATACCAAGCTTTTTCAAGTGAGTCAGACCGTTATCAGAGAATCTTTCTTTATATTGGAATCAAAGGGTCTTGTTACAAGAATTCCTAGACGAGGAGTATTCTTAAAGCTCCCCAATAGGCAGGAGATTGGGAATTTATTTGAAACTAGGGAACTTATTGAGACATTTGTTAACAAGAAAGCTGCAGAGTCTTTTTCCGAGGAGAATATCGGAGAACTTGAGAAAATAATGCGGGCCTCTGAAGAACAGTTGGAAGCAAGGAATTATGGTCAGTACTATCGATATGGTGGAGCTTTTCATAGTATTGTTTATGATTTGACCGGATTCAATCGCCTTGGAAAGCTTTATAATAATATTCAAGATTTGTTTGATGTTTATTATGTCAATCAGCCAGAGAATATAGACTATTATCAGGAAAATATGATTGAGGTAAAAGATCATAGGCTAATATTTGAGGCAATCAAGAACAAAAAAATTGATGATATCGAGAAACTGACCCTAATTCATATTAAGCATGTGCGAGAAAGACTGGAAAGGAAAATACCAGGTTCTCTGAATTGAATTAAGGAGTTTAAATGTTACAGGTTAAGGACTTAGTGTCCGGGCGTATAGACTTTCATGTCCACCCGGGTCCGGATCCGTTTGCCAGAGTTCTCGATTCTTATGAGATGGCATGGCTGGCGGAAAGATATGGAATGAAGGCAATTGTATTCAAAACTTCTCATTATCAAGGTGGCTGTACTGCTCAAATTCTGGACAGTATGTTTACAAAACTACATGTTGTTGGAGGATTATGTCTTGAGAATGCAGTAGGTGGAATCAATCCTAGAGCTGTAGAGATTGCAATCCAGTGTGGTGTCAAAGTTATATGGATGCCGTTTCTTGATTCAACAAGAAATATGGAACTTTTCAGTATGGATCGTTCTGAAATGAGCCCAGGTGATTATTCAATGGTTCACGACCTTGCAAAGACTCGTTCTGATCAGCGTGGAAAAAAGCTTAATATCACTGTTGATGGGAAGTTATTGCCAGAAGTTCCCGAGGTTTTGCGCATCATTGCTGAGAATGACGCGGTAATCTGCAGTGGCCATATGAATAGAAGAGATCGGGCAATATTTGTGAAGGCTGCAAAAGAGGCTGGCTGTAAGAAGATTGTACTTACACATGTAAATGCACTTCAAGCTATCAATGACTTTGATGAACTTGATATATGGAAGCATGAAGATGGGATTTTTGTTGAGTATGTTTTTAATCCTATTGTTCCCTATTTCAGTAATCAGGCTCCTGAGACTCTTGCTCGTATGATTCGAGCCGTTGGCCCCTCTAAATCTGTGATAGGAACAGATTTGGGGATTAGCCAGGCATTCAAAGGTATAGCATGGCCTTCACCATTAGAAGGGATGGCGGCTTTTGTTGGCTTGCTTATGGAGAATGGATTTAGCTCGAATGAAATTGATTTAATGTCAATAAATAATTCCTCCGAGCTGCTGGGAATTTAGCCTGGATTAAATGGGAGGTTGCAATGGAAAGATTTAGGCGGATTGTTGAAGCCTCTGTATTTATTACTTGTCTTGCAGCTGTAATAGTTGGAAGTTTGCTTACTCTGATATTGTTTTTGGAAGTAATATGTCGATACGTTTTCAATAATTCACTTGTCGTTGTTGAGGAACTCGCTAGGGTTCTTTTAATATGGCTAGGTTTCTTGGGAGCTTCGATTGCATATCATGATAAAGCACATGTTGGAATTGATTTTCTAAGGAATAGGGTTTCTGAGAATGGCAAGAGAATTCTTGATATTCTTGTCCCTGTTTTCATGATATTGTTTTGTTCTGTTGTACTTTATCAAAGCTGTAAAGTGCTTCCTAATCAATTATCACAAAAGCTTCCAACTATGCAGATACCAATATTCTGGGCATATCTATCTATACCTGTGTCTATGGTCTTATTGCTTGTGCAATTGAGTTATTCATTGATATCTGCCATGTTAGGCGTTCAGATTCCGCTTAAGACCATTCCTGATATGTTCAGGAAGAAACGGTAAGGGGGAATATATGGCTATATTACTTGTAGTATTTGTAATTTCTTTTATTATCGGTGTGCCAGTGGCATTTTGCTTGGGCTTATCTGGATTGGCATCTCTTGTTTTTGATCTTGGTGGATCTGCTTCTGTTATTGTAAGCCGATTATATTCATCAATGGATTCTTTCCCATTGCTTGCAATCCCTTTGTTTGTATTAATGGGACAGCTCTTGGATAAATGCGGAGTTCTTAGTCGTCTCTCTGATTTTCTTGTAGCTTTGCTTCGTCCAATCAAAGGTGGTTTAGCTCATGTTAATGTACTTCTTAGTATGCTTTTCGCTGGAGTAAGTGGAACAGCTGTTGCTGATATTGCGGCAATGGGTTACTTGGAAGTGAAGATGATGGAAGATGCTGGGTATGATAAGGATTTTAGTGCCGCTCTTACTGCAGCATCATCAATCTGCGGTCCTATTATTCCGCCTAGTGTTGGAATGGTTCTTTTTGCACTTGCTGTCGGAGGAGGTGTCTCCATAGGTGGACTTTTTATGGCTGGCATTGTTCCTGGTCTTATTTTAGGGATTACAATGATGATTACAAGTGTGATTATAATCAAGAAAAGAAATATGAGTGCCAGAATAAAGACAGGAGAAAAAGTTCCGATTAAAACTCTTGTTAAACTTGGTCTGAACGCATGGCCTATTCTGCTTCTGCCTGTGATCATTCTCGGTGGAATTATGTTTGGTATCTTCACGGTGACCGAGGCTGCTACTGTTGGGTGTATCTATTCACTTTTTGTTGGTTTTGTGGTTACAAAAGAGCTTAGATTTTCTGATATACCACTTGCAATCATAAATGCGGCAGTTACGACGGGTACTGTTGCTATACTTTTTGGGGCTGGTAATCTCGTTTCATGGCTTTTAACGGTTAATCAGATTCCAACATTATTGGCGGAACTTATAACAACAAATATTCATTCTGACTGGTTGTTCTTAATATTTGTGACAATATTTCTTGGGATTCTTGGGTGTTTTATGGATGCTACAGCTGCTATTATCCTTATGGCGCCTATTTTATATCCGATAGCATTGTCATTTGAGATTCCTGTATTTACCTTTGGAGTAATTTTCACAATGACATTAATGATTGGCATGATTACTCCTCCTGTTGGTGTTGCGTTATTTGTGACAAGCAGTGTTACTGATGTAAAAATCAATGCCCTGGTTAGATCAATCATTCCATATGTAATTCAGGAGTTTGCTGTAGTTTTTCTCCTTATATTTATTCCTGGACTTACTGTATGGTTGCCAAAAGTTCTGGGGTTTGGCTAAGGAGGGGGACTATGAATTATGTACAAGAATGTTGTTGCTTAGGTATTGGGGTAACGGGGCTCTTCCCTGAGGCTTTTGAATCGGATGAGGCTCATCTCTCTTCATTTTCATGTGTTGCTCGCCTTCCTGATTATGAAGCATTGGAAACATATTTACCTTTGGATGGAAAAATATTCAATGAGGAGGTACGGATAGCAAAGGGAGAAGGGAAAAGAATAAATTATAATTTTCCTATTGAATTTCAGCATTTTGGTAAATTTAATCCCTGTAGTTACAATCAAGCTGAACGGCGTAATGCAGTGGAATTAGCAAAGAAGCATATAGACAATGCAGCCAATGCCGATTCGAAAGTTATTGTATTAACAAGTGGGCCTGATACAGATCCTGAGAATAGAGAAGATATATTGAAACTGTTTACTGAATATATTACGGAGATTTGTGATTATAGTAAGCAGTTCGACATTGATTTGATTATCGAGACTATTGAAAGACATCGCTTTAAGAAACTTTTGCTGGGGCCGACAGCTGAATGTGTTGATTATGTATTAAAGCTTAGAAATGAAGGGCTTACAAATCTTTTTGTTATGGTTGATACAGCTCATTCTCCTCTTATGGAGGAGAATCCAATAGCGGCATTGCAAGAGGTTGCTCGGATCGGGATTAGGCATATTCATATCGGCAATGCAATTTTAAATGAAGCCGATAAAGATTATGGTCATACTCATCCTGCTTTAGGAGTACAGAATGGATGCAATGACATTGATCATCTCAATCTTATTATTGGAGAATTATTTAGACTGGGATATCTTGCTCAAGAACAAACAAAATCTAATAAACCACTTCTTTCTCTTGAGATGCTGAAATATCCTGGTACTTCTTGGGATACTTCGGCTCATCTAGCATATGAGAAAGTAAACGGCATTATGAAAACCTTTTTAAACTGAGATGTTCTAAGTTTTGTTAAATTGTTGACGCCAGATAATATAATTGATATTTGGCGTCTTTTATACATTAAATACCTATAAGTAAAATATAATCCTAGTATGGTACTATTCAATAAGCACAACAGCCTCTGCCTTTATAGCTTTTCCTTCTCCTATTGGACCAAGACCTTCAGCAGTCTTTGCCTTTACAGAGACCTGCTTGATATTGATTTCAAGCAAGTCCGCTATTGATTTCCTTATTGCCGGTATATGCTCTGCAAGCTTCGGCTTTTCAAGCGTTATCGTTGAATCAATGTTTATTATCCTAGCTCCTGTCATTAGCTGGACGTTCTTCAGGAATGATGAACTGGATGCGTCCTTTGTCAGAGGGCTGTCATCCGGAAAGTGCTGACCTATATCTCCCATGGCTGCTGCACCGAGTATGGCATCGGTTATTGCATGAAGAAGGACATCCCCATCTGAGTGGGCCTCTTCACCTTTATCAAAGGGGATCTCAATTCCTCCAATCATAAGAGGACGGCCCTCAACAAGCCTGTGGATATCATTGCCGAAGCCAACTCTCATTCCTCATCATCTCCCTGGGACATAAGCTCCCGCATCCTCCGAGAGGCCTTTGCACTGTTCCTGCCTTTCTCCCTTGCTACTGCATATTCCTCAATCTGCTTCTCCGCATCAGGGATATCTGATAGAAATGTGATCTTCGTATTTGCTTTTGATCCGGGAACGACGGTACAGCTGTAGCCAGCTTTCATGAAGACCTCGGCATCGTCATCGGCTTCAGGGAATACGAATGAATCGTAGGCATCCATGAGTTCCTGTGCCCTGAAGATCTGAGGAGTCTGCACAGTGATGAGACCTGTTCTATCTATCGTCTCATTGATGAGTCCATCCTTGCCGATGCGTCTCACAGCATCTGTAACTGAGATTGCGGGAACAGCACCACCGGCGATTGTTGCAGCTGCAAGTACGCGGATTATAAGATTGCGGTCAATGTATGGGCGTGCTCCATCATGGATTGCTATATAGTCGTATCTGCATGGAATGCTGCCAAGCTTCTCAAGCGCTATCCTTACCGATTCCTTCCTTGTGACTCCTCCCGGTACGATCATCAGTGGTATCGTCGCTATATCGATAAGGTCCTCAAGTGCTACCGCAGTCTCATCCTCCGAGCCTTCAGGACATGTGACGATTACGCAGGATAGTCCAGGTGTCTCATAGAATGCCTTTGCAGCCCTATAGAGTACCGTATGCCCATCAATGTAAAGGTACTCCTTCTTTACTTTCTCCTTCTGTTCGCCTGAAAAGCGGACAGATGCTCCTGCTGCCGTTATTATTGCTGCAAATGGCGGTATACTCATTTCTCAAGTCTGCTGAAGATCTTCTTCTTCATCTCCTCCTGGTCTATACCTAGCACAGAAGATGATTCATCTACAAGCAGGGTGAGTGCACTGTCATAGAGCTTCCTTTCCTGGACAGGGAGCTCCTTTACCTTCGAGCGGTGGTAGAGCGAATTCACGACCTTCGCAACGGCAAGCATCGAGCCTTCCTTCATCAGTTCCTGGTTGAGTATCAACCGCTGCTTCCAGTCGGTCCTGCCCATTTCCCTCCTTACGGAGAGGGAAGAGATAGCCTTCCTTGCTTCTGTAGCGCTCGCAAGATGACGCAGCCCGAGCGACTGGGCTGTATCGACAGGCAATAGCACATCCATATCAGAGGAGTTTATCTGCACTCTGTAGTACTCGCGGGTATTCCTCATCTCCTTCGCGAGTATGCAGCCAACACCCTGAAGAGGGTATACGACATTGTCGCCGATCTTGAAAACTGCATTTATTTCTGTGCTATTCATATACTTATTTTAGCATGGAATTGGAAATCAGGTACATAATATTTGCGAAGTGTCTAGGAAAGAGGGATAGCTCAGAAAAATATGCAATAATGTATCTCCCTTGCATTTCATTGGCCATAAACCTTAGAACAATATTCAAATGAGAAAAGAACATTTAGTCCTGCGGATAGCTGTCCTTGTCATCGGACTGTGGATTATGGCCCTCGGTGTGGCATTCTCGATTGCGGCGGATCTTGGCACCTCTCCGATATCGAGCGTCCCATATACGATAAGCCTGTTTTCTCCGCTGTCTGTCGGTGTTGTTACCATAATCATGCATGTTGTTTTCATTGTCTTGCAGGTTGTGATTCTTCGTCATGAGTACAGCCCCGCACAGCTTCTGCAGCTTCCTGTAGCATTCGTCTTCGGTTTTATGACCGATACTGCTGTGTACATACTTGGTCCGCTTGAACCTAGCAATTATGCAGAGTCGGTTCTGTTCTGTTTCATTGGAATAGTGCTTGTGGCAATAGGTGTCTCTGCAGAGGTCTCTTCCGATACGGTCCCGCTTGCTGGCGAAGGACTTGCATTGGCAATTTCCAGGAAAAGCGGTGTTCGATTCGGTACAGCGAAAGTCTCTGTCGACTGTTCTCTTGTTGCAATTTCCTTGATTCTTTCGATTATCTTCCTCCACTCCCTTGGAGGGGTACGTGAGGGAACGCTGCTTGCTGCGCTTCTGGTCGGGACTCTCGCGCGTTTCTTGAACAGAGTTATCTCACCTTTGCGGGGGAAGTATCTCTGATAATCTGCTACAATCATCATATGGCAGAGATAATCGCAAGGCGCACATTCACGACCTCATATATCATTCTGGATACTATCTTCCTCGTGCTTTTCTTTATTCTGCTTCTCTGGCAGAAGAAGCGCATCACCGCGATAGTAGGTATCATCATGGGTGTTGTCTATTTCATCGTGGACTATGGTATTTTCCATCTTCTTCTCGGCACAAGGAGCATAACAGGAGGAGGTATGTTCCCTGTTCTTCTATGGATGTCCATGAGCTATGGATTCACGAACTTCGTGTGGATCTGGCTCTGGCTTCGAAGGGATGAGCATCTCTTCTCCTGGTCACTGCTGATCCTTCTGTGGTGGTTCTGCTGCCCTATGCTCTCTTCGTTCATCCCCGGAACGGAGATAACAATCCAGCGCACGACAGGAGCATACCATCAATCGATGGCATTGATCCTTTTTATCGGGTATCTTCTTGCCATCATATGGAATCTGTATGAGAAGAAGGAGTATCGTATCCCTATACCATGGCTGCTTGCAATTGGCATACTTGTCCAGGCCGGGTGGGAACTCTCGCTCTTTATCGGCGGTGTCAGAAGCGTAGGGCTGTCCTTCTCAGATTCAATGCGGACTCTTGTCATAAATTCCCTTCTAGAGACGAATCTCGGACTTCCGTACAGCTATTTCATCTTCATCGCAATCACTTCGAAGTTCAAAGAGGATCTCGGAAGACGTCCCGATCCGCTGTCTTTCAGGGCCCGTATAGCCGAGAACAGCGGCGAAAGGGCAGGGCTTTTCTGATAGCAGTGGAAAGAATACGCACAACTAAGCATAATATGGCTATACGGAAGGGATTTATCCGGTATATCGCTATGACCGGTTTTTCTTTGTTCTGTGTAAGATGGGAATGAAAAGGGAGGCTTACAGAGTTCTGGTATGAGACGAAGGCTGCTGCTTCCTTTTCTTCTCTTCACCTTGCTTCTTCCTGCAGGAGCAGATTCCTATTCGCTCTCTGCATTCATATCCGGTGTCTCCAATGGTCCTGACAGCTTCGGATACAATCTCTTTCCGCTTGGAACGACATTCGGGTTTGAGAAGTTCTTCCCTATAATCGATGGTCTGAAGGATGCTGAATTCCAGATTGAGATGAATATGGCCTTCAATGAGACTGTCATCTCTGAGTTGTATGACTGGAAGACAGGAAGGCCCAAGTGGAGTATGACGAAGGAAGAGGAGGCAGAGTATGAATTCCTGCAGGGGACATATTTCTATCCCAGAGCCTATATAGATGTCTATCTTGATCAGGGATTCTGGACGAACCCGCTCTATCCGGATGGCACGCTCTTCAATATCAAGCTGGGATTCAATTCATACTACTCAGCGGCATTGGAACGGCTTGGGCTGTCACGATATGGTGATAATGGCGATCCCGTATTCACCGACTGGGAAGGTAATCTGAGATATCCCTACACAGAGTCCATACCAGCTTTCCCTTGGCTGCAGGGCTCGCGGAATGTCCTATCGAATTTCATCTATCTCGACCTCTATCTGAATCTTGACCGTGACACACCGACTGACGCCGAGCCGGAGCATGGCTTTTATATGGAGTTCCTGCTGCAGTATGGGCCATGGTGGCTTGCCAACAATATAGTCAATGGCACGCAGAGCGATTACCTGAGGATGGTGCTCTATGCAGAGGAGAAGCTGGAATTGTTCTCCATACAGCAGGAGAATGGCTGGAACTGGGTGAATATGTACTTCGGACACTCAAATACGCTGCAGTATATATCAGGGGCTATAGTGCCCCAGCACATGATCCCGGAAGACAGGCTCCGCGGATACATCTCTGATAGGATATGGCTCCATTTCACAGGCCCTCAGTTCATGGCAGGAGACTGTTTCACATTCATCGAGCTGAATCTCTACAATACAATCAGGTTCGGAGGTGTCGTGAATGAGCCCGGGAATGTGACGCATGCTGTCGAGCTTCAGTCCAGCTTCACAGCTGTTGTGCAGGTGAGGCTTTTTGGATTCATACGCCTTGAGTATCAGGTGGGGTATGATTTCATACGTGGAATATGGGCAGAGAAGCCGAGGTGGTGGCAGAATGCCGCCCTCTCATTCTATGTTTCGGTTTAGGAGGTAGCATGAGAAGGTTCCTGTCTGTGATTCTGTTATCTGTTATCTCTATGCTTTCCCTGAGCGCGATAGGATTCGGCTATCATGTGTTTGAGATTAGAACGGAGCCTGAGTTCGCACATGGTGTCTTCCCGTCTTCAGTCATGTACCAGTTCAACTTTCCGATGCCTGATCTCATTCCCGGTACGAAGACCGAGCTTGCATTCCGTCTCGACAATGGCCTTGTATATAGACAGCTGAGGCAGCATCCGGATGATGGATCATTCCTTGCGGTCGATCCTCCGGACTATCCTACTGAGTATTCTGTCCTTTTCGACGAGTTCAATCTTTTCTTCGGGCAGGGATTCGTCGACACAGAGTTCTCGGATAATGATCTTGTCACAGTCTTCCTTTCAATAGATGGCAGATTCGAGAATGCCTATGAGCGCTTTTCCTGGCTTTCAGATCCTAGCGAGACAGAGGGGGTGTTCGGATACACCGACAGCAGTGGATGGATAGATAGGTTCCCTGATTCATCATGGATCGGTGCTCCTGAGCTGTCAGGGGACAGAATGATGTTCCAGACATCGATAACGGCAGGTGTAGTGGTCGATTATATGCGAACGCGTGTCACCCGTAGAGATGGTGTGCGTCTTGCATCGTATCTGAGGATGGCGCCGGACTGGATGCTCCTCAGCGATAAAACGGGCAATTTCATTGCATCCTGGACAGAGCTGGATCTGTCAAAGACGCTGTTCTCTGTCGGGCAGACGGATCCAAGGGATCTGTCATGGGTGAGCATTGTGCTGGATAACCACACGGAGTACAGATATCTCTTCGGAGACAGGATCCCTCAATATATTCTGGGAGGGGATATCTGGGGGAATTCCGATGTCCCCGCATTCAGCTCGGTCCTGACAAACAGGCTGTCGCTTACGGTCTATGGCCCTCAGATAAACAGCAGGGATACATATCCACTGATCATGGTGTTCTGGGATTTCGGTGTCGGTTTCGGTGAACCGGTTAACAGCATCTCCCGGACATTCGGCGTGGAGACCGTGGGTAGCTATGGATTCCGTGCTGAACTCATTATCTTCGATATTGCTAAGCTGTATTATGAGATAGGCTGTGTTTATGATCCTGCTTTCAATGATAAAGTATATGTGGAGCAGAGATTCGGTTTTTCGGTGGGAATATGAGGAAGGTAGCTACGGTTCTGATTCTTATGCTGGCATGCGCTATGCTGGAGGCAGGTGCTGTAATGTACTTGCGGTTCTCGTTTGAGGGTTCGTATCTTACAAATGCCTTCTCAGATCCGCTTCCGCAGAATGCCAGTGCCAGTTATCTGGAAGATATTGAGTTCATAAAGCGCTGGAATCTTGCACCAGTCCTCACATTCGATACATTCTTTGATGACAGCAATCCGACGGGATTGTCATTCAACGCCGTATTCCGATTCCCCGTCGCTTCAGAGACCATCGTTCATGATGGCACATCATATGTCTCCAGCGATTCTTTATCCAGCCAGAAGATCGGCATGTTCGTAGGCCTCGGCCCGGTATTCCGCGGTCGGTTCGGCATTGTTGATATCGGAATGTCTCTCAGAGCCTCGATCGGCAGCTACGATTATTTCAGCACTGGACTCATCTTCGGAATCGAGGCAGAGCCGTTCATCAATATAGCTGTTACGGAATATCTGTATATATCTTTCGGGATGAAATACGATGCCCATCTGATGAAATTCCTTGATTCGACATCATCAAGTATCTATGAGGATGGATTCATAATGATGACAGTCGGAGGATTTGCTGGGGTCGGCATCAGATTCGGGGGCGGCAATGATTAGAAAAGGACTCATTGTGATGGCAGTGCTGATTGTCACCGCTCTTTCCTCGATTTATGCCAGACCTGAATTCTGGCTTGGCGCAGGTCTGAGATACGATATGAACATGATCTCTCCTGACTGGAAGCAGTATTTTCCGGCATATAATGAAGGGAAGATAAGCTTCATCAACTCTGCAGGGCTGAATGCCAATTTCATATGCTTCTATTCCCCAGATCTCCGTCTTGGCCTTTTTGCTTCCCTTGATATGCTCTTTCCAGTAGGTTTCGTT
Organism: uncultured Spirochaetaceae bacterium; assembly: GCA_944389115.1. Taxonomy (GTDB): domain Bacteria; phylum Spirochaetota; class Spirochaetia; order Sphaerochaetales; family Sphaerochaetaceae; genus Ornithospirochaeta. The sequence goes on along the minus strand of CALXLE010000057.1, from coordinate 11,351 downwards.
GCGGATAGCGGGGCTACAGAGGGTTTTATATCATATAAATTCGATTACAGGATGGATCTTTCGCTCGGGGCCGCATACTACCATATGCTATCGCCGAGGCTGGGCCTCTTCATTGAGGCCGGAATGGGGTACAGCTTCTATAAAATAGCGGTCTCGAATGATGTCAATGAGCGCGACCCTGGAGAGTTCAATCAGTTCGGCGAGTGGATAGCCCTGGCGGATCTTGGTATCGTATCGGTCTATCGCAACAGCTTTTTCCGGTTCTATGCTTCATGCTCCTATTCAATCCTCAGCAGCGGGACTCCCATTCGCTTCGGTGTCGGAGCTGGTGGTGGATTCATATTCTGAAGGAATCAGGGCATATGCTGCTGATACGACAGGAACAGCAAGGATCATACCTGCAAGACCGAAGAGTATTCCTCCTAGGGTGACTGCCGCAAAGACATAGATAGGTGGGAGGCCTGTCGATGTACCCACGACGCGCGGATATATGAAATCGCCTTCGAATTGCTGGAGTATGAATATGAATACGAGGAAAAGCGCTCCTTTCAACGGTTCTGAGACTGCGATTATGAATGCGCCCGCAGCGGCCCCAATCACAGCTCCATAGATTGGTATCAGGGCCATGAGCCCTGTGAATGCAGATACCGCAGCTGCATATGGCATACGGAAGATAAGCATACCTACGAAACAGATTGATCCTATGATCACAGCCTCCAGCACCTGTGCTACGGCGAATCTTGTGAATGATAGCGATACTGTTGATGCTATCCTCTTCATTTTCCTGCCTGTCTCCGGTCTTATTCTCCGCCCGAATATCCTGTACCCATCATGCCTGAGCAGTTCCATGTTCATCATAAAGTAGAATGCGAATACAAGTGATACGAAGAAGAGGGCTATCGATGATACAGCTCCTGAAATTGTATCGATTGTCATAGTAATAAGCATATTCCTGAGGCTTGATAGCCATTCGATAGCACTGGCTGAGAGCATGATGCCGCCAGCGGGGTTTTTATCGATGATTTCATTGATTACTGGAATCGAATCAACATCGATATTGCTCCAGAATCTGCTATCCGATGCGAAAGCGGAGAGCTGCTGAACGAGGATGCGGCATGCGGAAATGAATTCCGGAATGATGAGCGAGATTATTATTGCGGAAAGAAGCACTATTATCAGGGCCGCAGCCACTGCAGCAATAGCGTTTGCCCTCTTTTCAGGCATATAATTTGAAAGAACTTTTCTTATAGGCGCCGCGGGGATTGATATGATGAATGCAATTGCTATGCCGCCTATTATCGGGTACAGAATCGAGGAGAGTGTTCTCCATATAGCTGGAATCGTTATGCTTCCATTCCAGAGTATCACGAATACGGCAATGAGCATCGAACCGAGAAGGAACGAGCTCCAGAACTTCTTTCTGTCCATGGAAAGAATATACTAAAAAACAGCGATAAATGGCAAAATGATGGCCGCATCATAGGAAACGGCCATTTAAAAATTGAAAATTGAAAAAATTGTCAGTTATTTATGTTGGTATCTGTTACATACGTAATTTCATGGGTAGATGATGTTACAGTTGGAGTTCCTCCGGGGTAAGCAGACAGAGTATCAACAACAATTTTGCAATTTGCTGGGATTTTCGTTTTTGCATCTGCAACAAGTCCTTCTGTGACACCTTCTACATTTGTTAGATTGAATGCGACATTCTCAGAAATATTAACGTTACCGCTTCTTATTACAAGTCCGTTGCCTCCTGTTATATTGAGAGTGCCTCCATTAAGATTCAATTCACCTGCATTTGCGATATAGAATCCTCCCGCAAGATATCCTTCTTCCCGGCCTTCTGGACTCATGAAGCCATTTATCACCCCTGAATTAAAGGTTATTGAATATGGATGAGAAGTAAGTTCCTGAGAACCATTTGTCATGATTACGGTATTTGAGTCCGCTGAGAAAGAGCCTCCGTTCACTACAAGAACGCTTTCCGCAAAAACTGATACACAGGCATTGTGTGAAATAAACGTACCACCATTCACTACTGCATTTCCATGATCGATTGTAACTGTCTCTCCAGATTTGCCCCATTGCCCAAGTGTAAGAGCAGTAGTATTTGCATTATAATTACCGCTATTGACGGTAATACTGCCTCCATTTATAGCCCATAGCGCTCTTTCTGCTGAAATACCGCCATTTCCAGTATTATCGATGAAAGTAGTGGAAACACCATTTACAAGGATGCCATTTGAACCTGTTGCATCAATAGTGTGGCCATTGAAATCAAGCGTTATACCATCTGTCGTAATCCAGATGTTTCCGGCAGTAATATCAGAGGTAAGCTGCAAATATGCATTCTCTCCGTAAGAATTTATAGCCGCGAGATCATCTGCATTTCTGATTTGGAAGGGGTTGTTCTCGGTTCCTGATCCAGGATTGTTCTTGCCTGATTCGGTGATTGTGTAATTTCCTGCTGTGTAGAACCCATTATATTTATTCTGTGTGACAGAGATTGCACTATCAACTGTAATTCCAGTAGAAGAGAATGAAACACCGCTTGTAGTTCCTATAAAACCTCCGATTGTGGGTGATAGCGGTATAGTTGCATTTTGGGCCATAACGCTGATTGTGGAATTCTGAACTTCATAAGCTGGTGTTGCATCAGCAGAAGCAACAGTGAAAATGTATATGATACTGCCGTTCAATATTCCTCCGGCCTCTCCTTCATAGTCGACAAGTGTTATTGTTATTCGATATGTCCCAGGTTCACTTACTGTTCTGCTTGTTGAACTTGTTGTTTCGTTGATTTTCTCAACTGATACGATCATCTTTTCCGGATAACGATTTGCTAAAGCATCAGAAAGAATGGTTTCCGTATTGATATTATCTTGCACATCCTCGATATCAGTAATTACTGATTGCGAATCATCTGGCATTGGAATAGGTATCCATTGGTACTGAGTGCATGCTGATGCAAGCAGGATAAAAATGATGCATGTTGATAATAAAAGAAGTTTCTTCATGATTTTGCCTCGATCTGAATTATTTATAGCTGAAGCATACCCCCCCCCGGCATTATGTCAAGGAATTTTAATGTATTTTGGACTATCCTTTCGATGAAAGCTAACAATGGCCCAGTGAATGCCAGAGATGACAATCCATAAAGCATTACATGATAAAGTGTTGACTAGCAGTATCGTTTATGGTAATTTCTTTAATCGCTGCTGTCCGTGCGACAGCGCATTTATTTAGAATAATTTCATTTATCGGAAATGTTTGGAGGAATAAATGGCTAATAAGTCCGCAGAGAAGAGAGAACGTCAGGAAGCTCAGCGCCGTATCCGCAATCACGCTGCAAAGAGCACCGTACGCACAGCTATCAAGAAGTTTGATGCAGCTGTTGCAGCAGGTGATAAGGCAGAGGCCGAGAAGGCTATGGCTCTCAGCTGCAAGCTTCTCGATACAGTTGCAGGAAAGGGTATTATCCACAAGAATACTGCTGCCAGGAAGAAGAGCAGACTCGCACACGCATATCATAAGATGGCCTGATTATAGATTTCTTTTCCGGAGGTGTATTCATTATGGAACAGAAACTGACAAAGGCTGCGATTATAGAAAGCATTCACGAGAAGCTTGGTACTAACCGCAATGATATTCATATGGTTATCGACGAGCTTTTCGAGGAAATCAAGGATGGTCTGAAGAAGAATCAGATCATTGAGTTGCGTGGTTTTGGAACATTCGAAGTCCGTATCAGGAAGGGCAGGGAGAAAGCACGCAATCCAAAAACCGGTGATGTTGTATCCGTGGATAGACATGGAGTCGCTATCTTCCGTGCAGGAAAGGAGCTCAAGGACTTTGTCTGGGATATCACGGATGCAGCCGATGAGGACTGATCACATTGGATAATACAGCATCAATAAGGGCTGGATATAACCTCAGGACATTTTGTTCTGAGGTTGTTGTTTTAGTAGCCTCCGCATTCGTTCTTTCGATAGCTTCTCCTGGGTTCATGTCTGCAAATGGCGTGTGGCCTTTCGCATTCATAGCACTGATTCCCGTCTTTGCTGTGATAAGGCATACATCATGGAAGGTTATCTGGCTTTTCGGGTTTCTTTTCGGATTTATATTTCAGGTTTTCTTCTCATACTGGCTGAAGAGTTTCCATGCACTTGCCATTCTTCTCATCCCTGTGATAAAGGGATTCGAGATGATGCTGGCCTTCATGGCTCTGAAGGCTGCGGATTCGTTCTTCAGGCGCTTCGGATACTTTTTCCAGGCAATTATATGGGTGGCCTATGCGTATCTCTCCGAGAGCTGGTTCGCAGGGATACCATATGGAACGATCTCCTATGCGTTCTTCCGCTTCCATGCCTTCGTTCAGATTGCTGACATCACGGGAATCTGGGGCATAATATTCCTTGCGGTCCTTCCGCAGTCCTTCCTTGGAAGGTATCTTTCTGATTTTGCATCAAGGACGCAGGTTCCGTTCAGGAAGTATATCCTGTCAAACCTTCCTTTCCTTATTCTCTGGGCTGTGCTCATGGCCGCTTCGCTTATATATGGTGCGGTCAGGATAAGCGAATGGAGGAACAAGGAGCCTGACAGGATATGGAATGTCGCGGCAGTACAGCATAATCATGATTCATGGAAGGGTGGGTATACAACCTATCTGCATAACTTCAACAACCTCCGGCGCTTCACGCTTGAGGCTCTTCAGGGCTCCAATCCTGATATAGTAATATGGAGCGAGACTGCGTTCGTTCCTTCTGTTGCATGGCACACGAAATATTCAGAGCCTGGTACAGGCTATGAGGCTACGGCGAGGCTTGTTGATGAGTTTGTTTCATTCGCCTCGAATCTTGGAGTGCCGCTTGTGACTGGTAATCCTGAAGGCGTGATAAAGGATCCGTCGCTTCCTCCAATACTTGAGGATGGATCTATGAACCGGACGGATTACAATACGGTCATTCTCTTCGATGATGGAGCGATTCAGGAGACTTACAGGAAGCAGCATCTTGTCCCATTCACGGAGTACTTCCCTTACGAGAAGGAGCTCCCATGGCTGTACAATCTGCTTCTTGCCAACGACTATAATTGGTGGGAGCAGGGCAGTGAGCCTGTGGTATTCAGCTCAGATGGCGTGAAGTTCTCGACGCCAATCTGCTTTGAGGATGTCTTCGGGTACATCTCATCGGAGTTCGCTGCGGCAGGAGCCGATGTCATCGTCAACATGACGAATGACAACTGGTCGAAGAAGGTAAGCGCGGAGATGCAGCATGCGGCGATGGCTTCGCTCAGGGCTGTTGAGACGAGAAGACCCATGGTCCGCGGTACGAATAGCGGTATCACATGCCTTATCACTCCCGAGGGAACAATCCATGATATCATGGAGCCATTTGCGATGGGCTGGAATCTTTATGAGGTACCGATCTATGAGGATAATCCTGTCACATTCTATTCAAGCCACATCGATCTTTTCGCCCATATCGCCGTCTATATCTCCTATGCAGTCCTTGCAATCGGAGCTGTCCTGAGAATCATCAGGGCGGTGAAGGAGAGGAAGAATGAACGCTAGCCTCATAATGATAGGAACAGAGCTCACAAGAGGAATCATCCAGGACAAGAATGGCCCGATGATAAGCCGTGAGCTTACCCATCTTGGCGTTCATGTATCGCAGTTTGAGATACTTCCGGACGATGGTACTATCGGATCGGTACTTGCTGCGGAGATTGCCCGTTCCGGTCTTGTGGTTATCACAGGAGGTCTTGGCCCAACTACCGATGATATGACGCGCAATGTCATTGCTGCTGCCTCTGGCCATAAACTTATAAGGGATGAGGACAGCTGGAATGCTCTTGTCTCAAAGCTGGGGGACAGGGCATATGGCCCTAATTCGCGCCAAGCGATGATTCCTGAGGGATTCACTATAATTCCGAATGGCAACGGAACAGCCCCTGGTTTCTATGGTTATGCCGGTTCCTGCCTTATTGTCTGCCTTCCTGGGCCCCCGAGAGAGCTTGAGCCGATGCTCTACGACTCCGTTCTTCCTCTGATCAGGAAGAAGCTTGATCTTCCTGATGCCGAGCGAGATGAATATTCGACATTCATAACGGCAGAGGCGAAGCTTGAGGAACTCTACGAGGGTATTGATCCGGAGCTTGACTGGGGAACGAGATTCCAGGATTACAGGATATCATTGTATGTATCCGGCAAGACAAGGAATGAACGCGATGCTGCGATTTCAAAGCTGAGATCCATGCTTGGTGAAGGCCGCGTCGTCGATGGTGATACCGATCCGCTGACAATGCTCATCGATTCACTGAAGCGCCATGGTGCTACTGTATCAGCAGCTGAAAGCTGTACTGGAGGTCTTGCTTCTGCCCTGCTTACGGAACGTCCGGGCTCATCTTCATTCATGGTTGGTGCTGTGACATCATATGCCGCATCTGCGAAGGAGAATGTGCTGGGGGTCCCCGCTTTGCTTATAGAAGAGCATGGAACTGTATCCTATGAGTGTGCTGAGGCGATGGCGGAAGGCGTAAGGCGCATAATGGGCTCTGATTATTCATTCTCAATCACTGGTGTCGCTGGACCGGATGAGGATGAGGGAAAGCCTGTTGGTACTGTCTATATAGGATTCGCCGGTAAGGACAGAGAGAGCGAGAGCATAGTGCTCCGCTTCACTTCCTGGGGAAGGGCATCTGTCAGAAGGCGTGCTGCAGCTGCTGCATTTATTCTCCTTTCGATGTATATCGAGGGAAAGAGTCCTGAAAAAATAGTATCTTCGTGGGGTTATCTGTGATTTCGTTCATTTCATGGTTTGCGTCATAGTGTAATCGCATGTTGACTACAAACCATGAACCGATTAACATCCAGATTGTAGTTTGTTTTGCCTTCTGAAGAGGGCACTCCAATTCTTTTGATTGAAATAACCCGGAGAATATTCAATGTCAGATTTGTTTGACGAGGCTGGAGAGGCTGAAGCTGCTGTACCTGCAGTTGCGGCAGAGGAAGCGGCCCCGGCCAAGAGAAGGCCAGGAAGACCAAGAAAGACAAGACCAGTTGCAGAAGGTGAGAAATCGCCTAAGCGCGTAACAATAAAGAGAAAGCCGAGGGTGACGGTCAAGGCCGCGCCTGCATCGAGCGAGGCAGATGTCAAGGAATCGCCTGTTGAGGCAGAGGCTCCTGCAGCTGCGGAGATCCAGGAGATTCCTGCAGAGCCCATAGCGGATGAGCCCGTTGCTGCACAGGAGGGCAATCCCGACTCCGAAGGTTCTGCACCTGTACAGGAAGAAGCGGATGCTTCAGCGGCAGAGCCTGAGTCCGAGGACAATGGCCAGCGATATCGTGATGAGCGTTTTGATAGGAATGGCTATCGTCAGAACCGCCGCGATAAGCATATGCGGAATAACAACAGGGGAAGGAAGGAGGAGTATCCTCCAGAAGTCAATCTCGACGAGCATCCTGATGCGCCCCAGCTCTTCATATCAGTTCTTACAGCTCTTCATCTCGATGCATTGAGGGACAGGGCAAGAGAGGCTGGCATCCCAGAGGATGTGATATTTGATTCAAGGAAGCAGGATCTTATAGCCAGGATGCTCAGGCTTCACTCCGCAGCTGGTGGGGCCCTCCTTGTTGAAGGTGTGCTTGAGATCCTGCAGGAAGGCAGTTTCGGATACATCAGGTATGCGGTGAACAACTACCTTGCAGGAACGGAGGATGTATACGTTCCTTCATCAATCATCAAGGCTGTCGGCCTTAAGACAGGGGACTTCGTATACGCCCAGATCCGAGCCCCAAGGGAAGGCGAGAAGAGCGCTGCGGTTATCCGTGTCCTCAAAGTGAATAATGAGGAGCCGCGTATGGCGAAGGTCCGCGCTCCGTTCGATTCCCTGACTCCGATTTTCCCCGATGAGAGGCTTCATCTGGAGGTTATCCCGGAGGATGGCAGCGCTGATCTTTCCACCAGAGTCGTCGATCTTTTCTGTCCAATCGGAAAAGGCCAGAGGTCTCTTATCGTAGCACCTCCAAGAACTGGTAAGACAGTTCTGATGCAGAAGATTGCGAATGCCATAACAGCCAACCATCCGGAAGTCATACTCATTGTTCTTCTTGTCGATGAGCGTCCTGAGGAGGTCACCGATATGGAGAGGAATGTAAAGGCTGAGGTAATTGCTTCTACATTCGATGAGCAGGCTCAGCATCATGTTCAGGTTGCTGAGATGGTTATTGAGAAGGCAAAGCGACTTGTTGAGTACAAGAAGGATGTTGTCATCCTTCTCGATTCAATCACAAGGCTAGCCCGTGCATACAACCAGACAGTTCCCGCATCTGGCAAGATTCTCTCCGGTGGAGTTGATTCCAATGCGCTCCATAAGCCTAAGAGATTCTTTGGTGCGGCAAGGAATATAGAGGAAGGCGGTTCCCTTACGATTATCTCGACAGCGCTTATCGAGACAGGCTCCAGGATGGATGAAGTTATCTTCGAGGAGTTCAAGGGGACGGGAAACAATGAGATCGTGCTTGACCGCAAGATGGCTGATAACCGCCGCTTCCCTGCAATCAATATCAAGAAATCAGGGACAAGGCGTGATGATCTGCTGCTTGCTGAGGATGTACGGTCCAGAATCTATCTCCTGCGCACAGCGTTCGGTAATCTCGATGACATGGATATGTCCGTAAGCATCATTGACAAGATGCGGAAAACGAACAACAATAAGGAGTTCCTCGATTCGATGAATACACCGGCGAGGATGATATGAAATCTTTTGTCTGTGAAAGCAGGCGATATATTCAATAGACCGGAGGAAGGAAAATGAAGAAGAATATCCACCCTGATTATGAGCTTCAGGAAATCCATTGCTCTTGCGGCAATGTGATCAAGACAAAGTCCACTGCAAAGAACCTGCATGTTGAAATCTGCTCCGCATGCCACCCGTTCTTCACAGGAACACAGAAGCTTGTTGATACAACAGGTAGAGTTGAGCGCTTCAACAAGAGATACAACAGAACAGCAAAATAAGACAGCTGAATCGTATCGCAGGGCCGGGTTTTATCCCGGCTTTTGCTTTCTTTAGCTGTACTTGCAGGAAAACCCTGTGATTTATTATAATTCCACCAGAAAGGTGGGATGCATATGGACGGCATTGAAAAAGCCCATACTGAGGAATATGGAGGGGCGCCAGCTGTATTGGTCGAGGTTCCTCAGGTTACTACGCTGCTTGGGGCATTCTCGGAGTTCTGCAATGGATATGCCATCACGAGTACCAATGATCATGGATTGAGGGTTGCAATAACCCCTAGGACAGATAATCTTGTGCGGGTTTTCAATGCGTCCCGCAATGAGCGCAAGAAGTTCCAGCTTGCGGTGATAAGACAGCGCAAGGAGGATAAGTGGGCTCAGATTGTCAAGGCCGTATGCCAGGCGGTCATCTCCGCAGAGCTTCCTATTATCGGATTCGATATGACATTCAAGGGACAGAGCGCCGTCGCGGATAATCCGTCTCTTACGGCAGCTCTTGTATCCGGGCTTGTGTGTGCCCTTAATACGCTTTTCAATTTCGGGCTCGATGCCGATGGGCAGGTAAGGCTTGCTTTCAGCGCAAACAGATTCTCGGAGGTCTACAAGCTCAGGCTACGCGATCTGATAACAATATTCACCGCAGAGCCTGGAAAGATAATCTTCTTTGATCTTGAGAGCTATGATTATGAATCCTTTGATTACCCGTTTGTGAAGGGCAGCGGTGTGGGCTCATATTTCATTGACTGCAGCCTTCCTGAGGGGGAGCTCTCGGAAGAAGTCATAATCTTCAGGGCGAACTGCGTAGAGGCTGCAAAACGTATGAAGGAGATCCTGCCAAGGGGCGATAAGCTCAGACAGCTGACTGAGCGTGGTATTCGCCATCTTCATCTGCCTCTCTCAGAGGAGCTTAAACGTACGCTATCATTCGTTGTCGAAGATTCAGCCTTCGCCAAGAAGTCGATGGATTCGATAAAGAGCGGCAATTCCACAGCCTTCGGTAAGATATTCACCGCAGAGCAGAGGAATCTCTCGGAGCTTGCGGAGCTTACTTCCCCTGAGGTCGACTGGCTCGTGAAGCGTGGCATAGAGGCTCATGGAGTAAAAGGTATTACCGAGATTTCTGTAGGGATATCAGGGACACTGATTGCTCTTATAGATGATGGGGCGGAGGAGCTATATAGAAAGCAGCTTGAGGAGTATGAGCGCATTTTCGGCTTCCATCCGATCATGAGGGAGTATGTTCCTTCTGGGAGCATCAAAGTGATAAGTGGAAATGGATGATGAATATACTGATTTCAAATGATGATGGATATATGGCTATGGGGCTGAAAGCCCTTGATACCATTCTCTCCGAGGCCGGACATAGGATATCTGTGGCTGCTCCTGACAGCGAGCAGAGCGGTAAATCTCATAGCTTCACCATAACAGGAAGGATGAGGGCTGTTGAGTATGCTCCCGGTCATTACCATTTCTCAGGTACTCCTGTTGACTGCATAATATACAGTCATCGCTGTTCTTTATTCCATGAGATGCCCGATATCGTGATATCAGGGATAAACCACGGATATAACCTTTCCACTGATATCATATACTCTGGAACCTGTGCGGCTGCGAGGCAGGCTGCTTTGTATGGTATGAAGGCTATTGCAGTATCACTTGAATCTGGGGCTCCTTCTTATATGTTCGGCGCTGCTGCGGAGTTCATCCGTGATAATCTTCCATCATTTGCTGCAGCTATTCCTGAGTATTCCTTCATGAATGTGAATATCCCTGCTTCATTCAAAGGGGAATGGAGGCTTTCCGGTATAGGGATCTCCTCATATTCCGATACAATCATCATCGCAGAGGATAACGGGACGGAGAAGATTCTTGCTATGGCTGACAGCGAGATCACAAGAGGCGGGGATGCTGGGGATTATCCTGTCGATTCCGATGTATGCAGCAGCGGTATGGCCTCTGTCTCAATCGTGAAGTGCTTCCCTGAGATCGATGAGAGGGGAATGGGTCTTCTTTCCTGATGTGGGATGATATCTGCATAGGATGCGCTCTGTGCTGCTATGAGCGTACTGTATCGGAGGATCATGTCATAATCGATTTGTCTTCTCCCTGCAGGTTCCTTGATGAGGAAACAAAACGCTGTACTGTCTATAAGGATCGTACACGGCTGAATAAAAGCTGCAGCAGGCTCACCCCGCTACATGCCATGTTCTCTTCATGCCTTCCTCCCTCCTGTGCTTATATCAGATGGGCAGAGGATCATCATATAAGATTCAGGAAGGGGAAGGAGATGGTTCTGGAAAGCTAATTCCAAGGCCAGGTATCTGTCAG
>CALXLE010000056.1 GCA_944389115.1 uncultured Spirochaetaceae bacterium | reverse complement strand
CTTCTGGTTGTTTCTCTTCCCGATGCTGATTCTCCGCTTGATGCCCTTGTTCCATCCAACGATGACTCGGTCAATGCGATGCTTCTCAGCGTAATCAGCTACCTGCCCGGCTATGTTATTGAGTTCGTTATCCATGAAATTCTCTCTTCTCATCGTCAGCTGTATCATGGCCTGGCCATTGGATACCTTCTGCCTATCATAGATGCTCTGGATCTCCGCCTTGCGCTTGTTGTACCACTGGTTCATCGCCTTGATGGCCAGCCCCTTTACGATGAAGGCATCGCCGTCCGGATACGAATATCCTGCAAGGATGTTGTCAACACCCGGATCGAGGGCAAGAAGCCGCTCCCTCTTCTTCTCTCTTCTTTTAGTGCTTCTTTTCTGTTCCTCTTCCTCCTTATGCACTATGGTCACATCATAGAATCTCCCGCCGAACCGCGGCTTCACCTCGAGCTGCGCGATCCTGCTGCTGAAGGCCGGGATTGCAATGCCTATGACAAGCTCCTTTGCCTTTATCCCGTATGCTTCCCGGAACCGCTTTGTCAGGCCGATATGCACGCCATCGTCATTCATCCTCGCGCTCCGTCCTGCAGCGAAGAACGACCAGAGCTCATCCTTCCCGAGATATTTCGGCAGTCTCACCTTATCCTTGTCCGTTGCGGCCTTCTTCGCGCCGAAGAACGACACGAAGTCGCGGTGGACATGGTTTATCGTCTGGTCAGCGATATCGCATAGGAGCATGCCGTAGTTCTCATTAAGGCGCGTGTCTGCCGAGAGCTTCTTCCTGCCGATATACTCATTCTCGGAGAAGAGGTGCTGGCGGGCATTGTAGACACCGGTGTTCCTGAGGCGTGCCGAATGGTAGCAGAGCTTCTCAAGGATGAGCGCCTCTTCTTCGGTCTTCGGATGATAATGGTTGCATATTGCTCCGGTCACATTGATATTATAGCCCGGCGGAGTGTCTCGATGCATCAAACGAAGAAAAAAAGATGCATTCTATGCCGCATTCCTCCCGCCGCTTGAAGAAGCGGGAGCTTCCTGCGGTATTATTTGGAGAACGTTAAATATATAACATGAATGTATGTCCGCAATCGGGGCGGGATACTATGATCGGATTTCCCTTCTGCTTATCCAGTGGCAATTCGTTTTTCATATCTTTCTCCTATGATCGAACGCCTTTCTGTACGCAATCCCCATCTCAGCCCTCATCTCATCGCTGAGCCCCCTGAGCTCATCCTTTCCATAAAGGGGTTTCATCAGGTATGCCGTGGCTGAGAGGAATGCGCTGAGGCTTTCGGATATCATCTGGCCCTTATCCTCCTCTCTGATTACCGGACGGGCTATATCCGAAGAATCATCGAAGAGGAATGCGATAGGATATTCATTCGGCTTGATCGAGTCCTGCACCTTCTGGTCATTCATCCCGCCGATACGGAGGATGATCTCAAGGAAGGATGGCCATGATTCCATGATTGCGCTTTCCTGTATTCCCGTCGCACCGAGCATATCGCCATAGAGCCTTGCAAGCTTCACAAGAAGGCCCCGCATAAGGGATGGCGTTATGTTCACCATCCCATCAGCCTTCATCTCTGCTTTCCCTTTGTCTATCGTAAGAAGTATCCGCATAGTCCTCCTAGAGAAGAAAACCGAGACCGGTCGACTTGTCTTTGATTGTGAGTGACATGCTCTCCATCTTACGCTACGCATAAGAAGATGGAGCTTCCTGCCGGGATCTCCCCAGTCAGGCGAACCCCGTGTGTCCCACGGTTCTCTATCTCCTCAAGCAGGATCTTCACTCCTGCCTTCAGGATATTCATCGCTGCATTCCTGTCGCGGTCATAGGTTCTCCCGCAGGCAGGGCATGTTATTGTCTGCATGCCAAGCTTCACATCCGGATTCACATATCCGCACTGGCATGTCTTAGTCGTCGGCTCCCAGCGGCTGATCCGTATCAGCACACCGCCTTTCGCCTTCAGCTTCCGATCCAGTATCGAGAGGAACTGCCCGAAGCCGTTGTCGTTCGTGCTCTTCCCTAGCTTCAGCGAGCCTGCCATCCCCTTGTAGTCGATATCCTCGACAGAGATGACATCATATCGCTCCGCCAGCTTCAGAGCCTCCTTCTCCTGCCAGTCGCGTCTCTGGGCCGCGATGTGCTCATGGAGTCTCGCAATCCTTTTCTTCTGCTTCAGATAATTGCTGGAGTATGGGACTTTCCTGGAAAGCTTCTGCTGCTCGATGGCAAGCTTCTCCTCCGAGAGCCTGAACCAGTGAGGCATATCCGCTGCATATCCATCGCTTGATACGAAGAAATGCGGAGAGGAATAATCCAGGCCTGCTACGCGGAGCATCCGGAAAGGCTTGGGCGGCTTGGCTTTCGCCGCTTCTGCCTCTTCGCTTATCTCCTCGTAGAAGCCTTTCCTTATTCTCTCGATCCTTTCCGTGAGTATCGACACATATACCGCACCCGACGGCTCTTCGGTGACAGTGACGCTCTTTATCGCTGCATCGGCAGGGATCTGCCTGTGCATCCTGAGCTTCAACCAGCCGGCCTTCGGGAGCTTCAGATAGTTCCCGGATAGCTCGATGTTTGCCGTCTCGATAAGCACCTCGTTTCCTTCGGTATCCTTTTCCTTCCTCTTATACCGGACGATATTCGTTGTGTATGATTTCCTGGAGAAATGCTTCGCGCGGAAGTTCGGGAAGCCGAAATGCCCGGGATTCTTCCGGTGGTTCACGAATGCGTTCTCGGCATCGAGCTGGGCATTGAGGAGCGCGAAGGAGTCGGCTTCCTTCAGATACGGGAATCTTCCCTTGTACTCGGCAGGCGTATGCTGATCGTATTCACCGTCCCAGTCCTCGTCCTTCCCGTGCTTCTCAGTATTATCGGCAAGGATGAGGTTATAGACCTTGCGGGCGCAGCCGAAGTTCCTGTGGAAGAAGATCAGCTGAGGAAGCGCTGGGTATGCGCGGAAACGGTACGCCTTGCACGCTGCCGTATATCCATCAGGTATGGCTTTCTTCCTTCTTCTTCCGCTCATCTGCTATCCTGTTCCTTAATCATAGATATTATAGCCTGAATGATAATCATAAGCGACAGGATGATAAGAAAATTTAACAGGAAATTCCTCTCACCGCCTATAGAGGACGGGAGAATCCTTTCCCAAGTGTGTTGAAGGAGAAGACGCGATTTCTTCCCCGATTATTAACTCAATATTCTCTATGGAAACAGAATACTCAACGACAGGCTCCGGCTCCTCACTGCCTCCAAGCATGCTGTTTACATAACGACGCATCGAGGACTCACCGACCATTACGATCTCACGATATTCTGCTGCATCTGGGGTGCATCTGTACAGCGTATGCGGGATTCTGTCCGGCTCAGAGAGCCTGAATCCGACGTCTTTGAGGATGCTGACTATCTTCTTCGAATATTCCTTTGTATTTTCGCTCATGCTTAATCCTCGTCTTTTAATCTGATTGCCTTTCCATTCTGCAGAAGATCAACAGAACCGGACGCTGTCCTTATCATCTCCTCTAATTGAAGCGTGTGGATGTCCTGGCTGTATTCTGATGGTTTCCCGTCGTATAGCCTTGTTAGTGAGACATGCGTTGCGTCGATGATGCCTATCTTATACTCGATGACCTCATCAGGCTTTCCGTCACTGAATGTGAATCTGATGATGCTGCCATCGTCGAGATAGACGGTTTTCCCGCCGATTATAACCTTTGCCCGAAGGCTGATGAAATCGATGAACGCCCTGATCCTGCATTTCTCGCAGATGCTCTCATCCTCAAGCGTGTTCTCGGAACACCGTAGACAGAACTCGTCGACAGCGTTCTCGATGATTTTGTATTCGTCTTTGGTCGGTATTCTCACAGGCTTAGATCCTCCATCCGGTAGTCCTTTTTGAGATAGGTGATGTCCGCAAATGACCTCATCGATTTCTCATCCTTGAAGCCGAATTCGTCGGTGATATCCTTATAGTCGGATTCGTAGCTGCCCTTATTCGTATCGAAGTCGTACGCGTTCTGGATGGCGCATACTATATCCTCAGCATCCTGACCCTCGTCGATTTCGACAAGGACATCCGTTGTTATTGTCTCTGTCAGCCTAACTATTCTGAGCATATTCTTACTCCCAGTTCTTTATGGTTTCTTTTGCAATGACTTCATCAGCGGCACTGATTGCCCCGATATAGGTGGCAACAGTGTTTCCCTCAGCTTTTGCCGTAAATGACAGGTCGCCATCAGCATCGATGACGCCATCGGAGTAAAGCCTTTCTGCGATCTTCTCAGCCTCTTCCGGCGTGTCAGCCTCGATAGCAACGAGCTTCGTGTGTACTTCCTCTAATCTGATAATCTGGAACATGTTTCCTCCTATTACGGCAGGGGAGAAGGGCACCGAAGGTGCTATCCTTCTGAAGAGGCCTGGTAATTATCGTCGATGATCCTGCAGAGCTCTGCGGCGAAGAATATGGAATCGATATCCCCGTATAGGAAACGCATCAGGAAAGCGAACGCGATGACCATAGCACCTCCTATGTTCTCCCATGGCATATCCGTAGCTAGACGGGCATTACCGGTTTCTCTGAATACGAAGGTCGCTTCTGATTCATGACCAGCGGCATCGATTGCATCCCGTAATACATCTTTCCCGGCAAAAGTATCGATGAGGACATTATTAA
>CALXLE010000055.1 GCA_944389115.1 uncultured Spirochaetaceae bacterium | reverse complement strand
CGGACAGTGCAGGCGGGTATATAGGGAGCGTTGTGCTGGGTTCATTCAATGGCATCCTTACGGAGAACGGCGGCATATACTCTTTTGAGTCAGGCGCATCTGTCAGCACGGTGTCCGATCTCGATGTAATCGATAGCTCTTCCGCGGATCTCTCTGTATCGGGTTCATTCAGTGCTGATGGCTTGATAGACGCAGAGCTTCATGCCAGCTCTGTGCGTCTCCCTATGGTCAGCGATCCATTCAGTGCCGATCTTTCATACAGGAACAATGAGATCAGGATGAATGCATCATTTGCCGATTCGCTTGAGCTCAGAGGACTATGGGGACAGTCGAAGTATCTCTACATAGATATGGATGATCTTAAGCTCTCCGAGTTCAGGCCATACGCCGAGGCCTTTGCTCCGGTACTTCTTCCGTATATCGGGGAGAGAACGGAGGTCGCAGGAACGGTATCCCTGCT
The DNA here is from genome assembly GCA_944389115.1 of uncultured Spirochaetaceae bacterium. Classification (GTDB taxonomy): domain Bacteria; phylum Spirochaetota; class Spirochaetia; order Sphaerochaetales; family Sphaerochaetaceae; genus Ornithospirochaeta. The sequence goes on along the minus strand of CALXLE010000055.1, from coordinate 30,967 downwards.
CTTTGCTCCAGATAGCTCCGGAGTGCTTGAGGGACCTGTATCAGCCTCTCTGATCCTCTCCGATCTTAGATTCAACCAGTACTCTTTCTCGCTTGCTGCATCACTTTCAGCCGAGCTTGTCCCGGGGCGTCTCTCCGTATCCTCGCTTACCCTCACATCGGACTTCATAAGGGCCGAATGGAAAGGCTATGTCGATCTTGGCAGGCTTCTCCCTGCAGGCGACTTCTCCGTTACTCTGACCGAGACAGGCACGGAGGTATTCCGTGGAGGCCTCTCGCTCTCAGAGACGAATGAGTACTACTTCAGCGCAATGATCCCGCGCTTCTCAGAGAGCTGGTTCAGGGGCAGGGTAGACTTCACCGTCGACGGACTTGTCCGCTCTGACGCAACGTTCAGAAGCGGTAGGACGGAGTATCCGTTCGATCTCTCTGTCGATCTGATAAATCAGCGCATAACACTGAACAATGAGGCTCTGGATATCCAGGTGGACTATGGCGATACGGTCCATGGAATAGCATCGTTCAGATCCTTCGCGCTTCCGACGCCATCTGATGATATCAGCCCCTGCACGCTCTCAGGCAATATCGATATATCATTCTCGTTCTCCGGGCAGAGACTTTCTGTCGTTACGGATTCGTTCCAGATCGTCAACATGAGGCATCTTCCTACAGCCCCTGATCTCTCCTTCGCAGCGTCCGTTGGGAACGAGGGAATGGAGATCACGGATATAATCCTTGCTGGTGTCGAGACCGAGCCGCTGAGAGGCTCTGTAAGCATATCATTCGCAGATCCGTCATTCGCACTCTATCTCTCTTCCTCGAGATCGGAGGGAGGGGAGGAGATAATGGCATCTGTCACATCGGAGGAGGGCCTTTACGCAGGCATACTCGAGATGCGGTCATTCAACCTCGCACGCATAGGTCTTCCAGGCTTCACTGGCTCGATAAGCCTCTCTGGCAGAGGGCAGAATCTTGAGGACATCGTCTTTGCAGGCAGTGTCGATGCAGAAAGCTATGATATGGCGAATGATCCAAGGACGCTCAAGGCATCGCTGAGGATCGACAGCAGATCGCTCGGGCTTGATGATATCGAGTACAGCAATGGACTTCTGTCCATATCATCGAAGAGCCTTGAGTTCTCTTCGGAGACAGGACTCTTCAGCACGGAAGCAGAGGTCTCATATGCCATTAGGAACGAGGACCGGGATTACCCGATATCGGCATCATTCGCCCTCTCCGGATTCCTCGCAGAGGGGTCTAATCTCGCAGATGCGCTGATTGCATTCCGTGATGGCGGAAATTCATATGCTGATATCGTTCTTTCGTATCTTGATCTTGATAGCAGGATAAGGACGGGAAGGAGGGATGCTCATATAGAATACAGCAGCGGACGCCTTGATATCTCAGGCTCGCTTGCCGATGGCTATATCGACATACCTGATCAGAGCTTCAGTATCTCAGCCGATCTTGCGCCTGCCGCTGTATTCTCTGTTTCCGGAAAGCTTGGTGAGAATGCCTCTGTCGCCGCTGATATCGAGAGCTTCGAGGTAAGCATAGCGAATCTCTTCATGACTGAGCCTTCGGTAATCTTCTATGATCCTGCTCCTGTCAGGGGATATATCGATGCTGTGAAGGATGGCAGCGACTGGGACCTGACAGGATTTCTAGAGGCTGACAGCGCCTCATTCGATGTTTTCTGGATGCCTGGCGAACGTGTCATACTCCACAATCCGACATTCACCATCTGGGATAATCTCATCCAGTCCAATATCGATGACTGCACAGTCCTCGATCTTGAGACGCTTGAGCGCATACCCGGCCGTGTATCTCTCTATCTCGATCTTTCCGACAATCTCTCATTCGAAGGATGGGGAGTCGATGTCTGGGCATATGATGGGAAGGAAGTCGGGATAAGGCTTCCTATGCCTGAATCAAATGTCGATATCTTCGGATCGGTTTCCGGACACCTCACGGTACAGTCGGATGGCAGGACAGTATATCTTGGCGGCGATCTCACAGCAGATGACCTTACGATGTCGCTCGGAATGGCTCCTCTTCCGGAGTGGTGGGGAAGCGATAAGGCCACACGCATCGATTTCAATCTCCTTCTAAGGGAGAATGTGCGTTTCGTCTTCCCGATGGGACCTGACCCGATACTCACTGCTACGCTTGCCGAGAACCAGCGCCTTCATGTCATCATCGATGAGTTCGGAGATATGGATATATCCGGCAATCTGGAGATCCGCTCTGGAGAGTTCTTCTACTTCCAGAAGAACTTCTACATAACGGAGGGAAGCATCGGATTCCGGAACAGAGGCTATGGGGAAGGGGGTTTTGATCCTGTCATCAACCTCAGGGCAAGGCTCAGGGACTTCGATTCGGAAGGCCGCCAGGTCGATATCTATCTGATTCTCCGCAATTCGACGCTGGATAACATCAGCCCGACATTCGAGAGCTCTCCATCGAAGGATATCAATGAGATAATGACGATTCTCGGAGGAGCTATCCTGCCTTCGACCGCCTATGGCGAGATCTCCGTATCGTCGGTATTCTCCCTCGTCTCCGCTTCTGTCGATATCCTCTCAAGGATGGGCGTTATCAGGCCTGTGGACAATGGACTGGAGCAGTCGATAAGGCAGTCGCTCTCGCTCGATACATTCTCGCTCCATACGAACATCGTTGAGAACATCCTCTACGATACTGTCTCGCTTGTCTCCTCGAATCTCTATGAGGAGTCGCTTTCGCCGATGGCCAGATATCTCGACGGAACTACATTCTATCTTGGAAAGTACCTGACGCCAACGCTCTATCTGGAAGGCATGATCCACCTTTCCGCAGCAAGGAGCCATGATGAGAGGAAGCACACATTCATCGCCGATGATCTGAACATAGATATCGAGGTATCGCTTGAGTGGGAAACTCCTATGTGCACATTCCAGGTATTCACACAGCCTGTTAACATCACGTTCTACGATATAATCGATTCGTTTGGCTTCGGCTTCTCTAAGCGTATCGTGTGGTAAGCCAGAATATGTTATTTGCATGAAGAGTGCCGTATTGTCCGCATGATTCCATAATGGATGTAGTCTCCATCGCCTAATTCTGATATCATAGCCGGAGGAGTTTATCGTGAAGAACCTCAGCAGAATCCTTCTTTCCCTTCTTGTTCTTCTTCTGCTGGTGCTGCCTGCAGCAGCCGCGGATGAGGGGAACTGGTGGGATGGCAAGGCTATGACCGATTTCACCTATGCCGGATTGCAGAATGTCTCGGAGGCAACGCTCAACAGCCTCCTGTCACCATATCTGATGGAGCCTTTTTCCGACTCGCTTTTCTCTGAGATAAACAGTGTTCTCTATGCGCAGCCCTGGCTTTCATATGTCTCATCCGAGGCTCTGGCTGAGGGAGAGGAGCAGAATCTCGTCATAAGATTCAACATCACCGAAAATCCGATGATTACGTCTGTAGATGCCGTTGGTACGGACAGGATTGGACGTAGGACGGTGCTCGGTGCCCAGGAATACTCTTCCGGTGATTTCTTTACGCCCGGAAGGCTTCAGGCAAACGCTGATGCGATAAAGGATTACTATCTTTCACATGGCTACAGGGATGCAAGCGTAGAGGTCTCCTTCACGGAGGATGAGGAGAAGAATACTGTCAGCATCCTCTATACGGTAAGCGAAGGAAAGCAGTACAAGGTCCGCGATATCCTCTTTGAAGGTATATCCGGTCTTTCCGCCGATGATATCCAGAAGGTTATGACGCAGAAGGAACGCTCGTTCTTCAATGGCGGCAATTTCGTCCAGGCCAATATCGAGACAGACAGAAATGCTGTCATTGCTCTCTATGGCCGTGAAGGCTTTCCCGATGCGCGTATTGATTCTGTTGATGTCGTACCTACCGGCGAGGAGGATGAGAAGACGATATATGTCAATCTCATCTATACGATAACTGAGGGAGACAGATGGACTATCGGGCCTGTGTCTTTCTCTGGCAACTCAATCTACTCAGATGACCAGATTTCCGCTCTCATAACGATGAAGGAGGGCGATCCGTACAATGCCGAGTCGATAGCAAGACAGTATGAGGCGATTTCTTCCCTATACTACGACAATGGCTACATCCGCTCATTCATCGATTTCCGTGAGACAAGGGATACTGCTGCGCATACTATCAGCTATGATATCCAGATCAGCGAGGGCGCGCAGTCGATTGTCGAGGAGATAATAATCACGGGTCTTACAAAGACCAAGCCATATGTTCTTGAGCGTGAGATAACCCTCAAGGTCGGGGATGTATTCTCCCGCTCGAAGCTTATAAGAAGCCAGCAGAACCTGATGAACACAGGACTCCTGACTACTGTCCGTGCGGATCTCCTCTATGGTGAGACACCTAATGGAGTCGTCGTTGAGTTTGTGGTCGAAGAGGGCAACCAGATGGAGCTTCAGTTCGGAGCAACATTCGGTGGCACGGTGGACGGGTTTCCCATCTCTGGGTTCCTGCAGTGGGCCGATAGGAATCTGGCAGGGACTGGCCGTGATCTCTCTATCGGGACAACGCTATCTCCCGATACACAGTCTGTATCCATATCACTTTCTGATGATTGGGTGGGGGATCAGAGATGGGCAAACGGAATAACATTCTCCGTAGAGCACAGCCTCAGGGATGATACGCTCCAGCGTGGAAGGGGTTCCGCATATTACGATGGCCGTGATGAGAACAGGGAGACATTCCCTCTCGGCTATGACTCGGCAGCTGCGTGGTATTCATCCGACAATCCTCTCTATCCAACAGATTCCTATCTGATGGAGTATGATTACTGGAGGATCTCTCTCGGATACAACACAGGCTACACATTCGCATTCGATCCAGGCTCGCTGACGCTCTCTGCAGGCATATCGTTCGGTCTCAACCATGCTGTATATGATGAGAATAGATATGATCCTTATGAGGAGCTCATCATGAAATACCACGATGGCTGGCAGTGGTCGAACAGGCTTACGCTCTCCATCACATGGGATGGAAGAGATCTCATAAGGAATACGACAAAAGGCTATCTCCTCTCCGCATCATACACATACGCGGGTGGTATCCTCGGAGGACTTTCGAACTACAACAGGCTCTCCCTGAGCGCTGCGGCCTTCCATTCGCTCTACAGCTACACGAATGATGAAGGGCAGCAGAAGAGCCTTGTCCTCTCGTTCTCAACCTCCGTGTCGGTCATGCTTGATCAGTTCTGGCCGCGCAACGGTGCATGGGACTGGTACAATGCGAAGATGGGCGCTACACGCTATGAGATGCTCTATATCGATGGCATGAATATCGGACGTGGATTCGATGTCCAGTATGACAAGGCATTCCTGTGGCATAACCAGCTCGAGCTTACGTTCCCGATTGTCTATCAGGTCCTTGCCGCTGAGGCATTCGTCTCCGCAACCGGTGTCACTTCAGAGCTCTCCGCGCTTAACCAGTTCACTAATATCGACTGGTACTTTGCAGGCGGAATCGGCGTGAGGATGCAGATTCCGGGATTCCCGCTTGGTCTGTATATAGTGAAGAATGCTACATGGACCCACACAAAGGGCTTCCAGTGGGATTCAGGGTTCCTCTTCCAGGATTCGCTCGGCCTCAAGATCGTTCTTGCGATCACGACATCGCTGTACTGATGGCGGAGAAGGGTGAGAAGCTGACGCCGATGATGCGCCAGTATATGGAGATAAAGGAAAAGCATCAGGACATGGTGCTTTTCTTCCGTCTCGGCGATTTCTATGAGATGTTCGGCGATGATGCGATCGAGGTATCGAAACTGCTGAATCTGACGCTGACGAAGCGTGTGACGATGCCGATGTGCGGCATTCCTTACCATGCAGCCAAGAACTATCTCAGAAGGCTCCTCGATGCGGGAAAGAAGGTGGCTATCTGCGAGCAGCTCTCGCTTCCTGATAAGGCTGGCGAGATAGCGGACCGTGAGGTAACGGAGATATTCACTCCGGCTACCGTCGTTGATGATGATTATCTGGATAGCCTTTCCTCATCATTTGTTCTTGCCGTCAACGAAGACCGCAAAGGGCTTTATCTTGCATGGAGCGATGTCTCCGCAGGCAGCTTCTATGTAAGGACGCTTCCTCCTGAGAAGGATCTTTCAGGACTTGAGTCTGTTCTCTCTTCAGTCTCCCCGAAGGAGATCGCTGTGTCGGATGATCTCTATTTCATGGAGAAGCGGCTGAGGTCAATCCTCGACAACTCCGGCGCGATGGTTACAAAGCTCCCTGCCTGGTACTTCTCTCTTCGTGAGGGCAGGAAGGAGACGGAGGCGCAGTTTCCGCCATCTGCTCTTGAGTCATTCGGAATCGGTTCAGATGATATGGTGCTGACAGCATCCGGCGCCCTCCTGAGGTATATAAGGGATAACATGAAGGCCGATCTTCCGCAGCTGAGGGGCATAGAGCGCATCGGAGAGGAATCATTCCTTTCGCTCAATGCAGCTGCGGTGAGGAATCTTGAGCTGATAGAGCCTCTTAATGGAGGCAGGGATGGATCGCTTTTCCATGCTATAAACAGGACAAGGACAGCATCCGGCGCAAGATTCATGAAAGATCAGATTCTCCATCCGCTCTGCGATAGGGCTGCGATTGAGGAGAGGCTGGGATGGGTCGGAAGGTTTGCCGATGATGGAAAGGAGCTTTCCAGAGTCAGGAATATACTATCATCCGCATCGGATCTGGAGCGTCTGAGCACAAAGGCATCGATGAGGAGGACAACGCCCCGCGATCTGATATCCATAGCCGATACGATAGCATCATTCTTTGAGCTTGTATCTGAGAGAGAGGAGTATCTCTCGCTCGCCCCTTCATTCGAGGACTCTTTCTCTGAGCTTATCTCCTTCTCAGAGGAGGTGTCTAAGGCAATAAACAGGGAGTGTACGAACCTGAACAATCCGGGAAGCATAATACTCGACGGCTATGATGAGGATCTCGACAGGGAGAGAGCATTGATGTCGAGCGGTACGGCCGTACTTGATGACTATGTAGCCAGAATCCGCGAGGAGACGGGCATACAGACCATGCGGACCGGAGAGAATCGCATAATAGGGGCATTCATCGAGGTGTCAAAGGGCCAGCTGGACAAGGTCCCTGACTACTTCATCCGGCGTCAGACCCTGGTAGGAGGGGAGCGGTTCACAACACCTGAGCTTGAGGAGATAAAGGGCAGAATCAGCTCAGCTGAGGCGAATGCATCATCGCTTGAGAGGGATATCTTCCAGAGATTCGCTGACCGTGCATTCTCCATATATGATGAGATTTCAAGGATGGGAAAGATACTCTCCCTCCTTGACTACTACTCATCGCTTGCATTCCTTTCAAGAGAATGCGGATATACGCGCCCAGAGCTGATCGATGATGGGGATATAGTGATAGAGGATGGACGGCATCCTGTCGTTGAGTCCTTTACGGGAAGGGCTGAGTATGTATCGAACTCATTCTCATCGGCTGCTTCGCGCTTTTCCTTGATAACAGGTCCCAATATGGCGGGAAAGTCGACGTACCTAAGGCAGATTGCGATAATCACGCTTATGGCCCATATGGGATCATTCGTTCCTGCTTCCCATGCGGTTATACCTCTTACCGATAAGATCTTCTGCAGGGTAGGTGCGAGCGATAATCTCTCCAGGGGAGAGTCTACATTCCTCGTTGAGATGTCTGAGACAGCCATGATACTCCGCTCTGCGACAAGGCGTTCACTTGTCATAATGGATGAGATAGGAAGGGGCACAAGCACCGAGGATGGAATGTCAATCGCTTTCGCTGTCATGGAATACATGAAGAAGCTCGGGGCCATCACTCTCTTTGCAACGCACTACCATGAGCTGACGATGCTCGATACCTCGGGTATCCAGCTTCTGCATATGGCTGTGCGTGAGGAGCGGAGCACGATAACTTTCCTGAGAAAGGCAGAGCCTGGTGTATCGGCATCCAGCTATGGTATCCATGTCGCGAAGCTTGCAGGGCTTCCGAAGGAGGTCGTACGGGATGCGGCACAGTTCCAGCGGAGGCACTTTGCCGATTACTCCTTCGACACATCGCAGGGCGATCTCTTCATCGACAATGAGCCTGTAAGGGAGCCTGGCACGGAAGAGGAGGTCATCGATGATATCCTGGCATTCGATACCGATTCATCGACGCCTCTTGAGGCTCTCATGTTCATCAATGGCCTGAAGGGAAAACTGGAAAGGCGCCCTGTTGACACTGGCCGGCACATCTGATAAAAGATAATCAAGTTTCATTAAAGTGATTTAAGGGACCCGCAAGCGGTCCCTTTATTAATGATTTGGAGGAATATGCTGACAGATAACGCATTGACTGATCCGCTTTATGGTGAGATAGAGGGCCTGATGTCCGCCATAGGACTGAGAACCGTTGAGGCTGTATCCTCTGTCCATCAGGGTATGAGGTCCATGAGGGTCGTCGTGTACAAGGAAGACGGCGAGGTCAATACCGATGATCTTGCAGCTGCTTATAATCTGATCTACCCACGCTATAGCATCATCTATTCAGACAGGGATCTCCAGCTTGAGGTCTCCTCCCCTGGACTGCAGAGGAATTTCAAGGACTGCATGGAGTTCTCTGTATTCACAGGCAAGAGCGTAAGGGTATACAGCGTACCGGAATCAAGTTATATAACAGGAAGGATCGAGAGTGCTGACAGCAGTTCTGTTACGCTCTCCGATTACCTTGTTGAGGACAGGAATGAGAAGGGGGACCGTATCACGATTCCCTTCAGCGATATAGCCAAAGCCAAGCTAGAATACAGATGGGAGGCGTAGTAAAGTGCTGGATCTAACAAATGAAATCAATTCAATGATCGATGATAGCCGAATGGATGAGACAAAGGTGATGTCGCTTATCCATGACATGCTTGTCAGCGCATACAAGAGGAAGTTCGGGACCGATGAGAATGTCGAGGTCCGCTTCTTCCCGAATGACAGGGGTGAGGATAACAGATGCGTCGAGCTCTATTCCGTCAAGGAAGTCGTCAATGAGGAGGACTGGTTCGATAGTGTAAAGCAGATCCCGTATGATGAAGCTGCGGAGCTTGTCGATGATGTTGAGGTTGGCGATTCCCTTGAGATTCCTGTGGATCCGAGGACATTCGAGTACTCCGCTGTCCAGTCTGCCAAGCAGCGCTCCCAGCAGGTCGTGAAGGAGTACAATACCGATAAGGTATATGTCGACGCGAAGGCCATGGAGGGCAAGCTTGTAATAGGCGAGATCAAGAGGCAGCTCCGCAATGGCGACTACATGGTCAATCTTAACCTTGAGAATACCGATGCTCTCTTCCCTGTACGTGGACAGAGCCCGAGGGAGACATATGAGACTCAGGAGAAGCTGAAGTTCTTCGTCGAGCGTGTCGATAAGGGCGAAGGCGAGGAGAGAAGGGGCCGGGATGGCCAGATGCAGAAGAAGAAAGGCGGTGTCCGCATCCTCCTCTCACGCGCATCAAAGGATTTCATCAAGGCTCTGATCGAGAATGAGGTTCCTGAGATCTCTTCCGGTGATGTTGAGATCAAGGCAATCGCAAGGCATGCTGGCATCAGGACGAAGATCGCTGTGGATACCCATAAGACAGATGTCGATCCAGTCGGTTCGACGGTAGGAAAGTCAGGAACGAGGATCCAGACCGTCATGACCGAGTGCGATGGCGAGAAGATCGATGTCGTACGCTATACCGATGATCCTCTTGCATTCATCGCTAATGCGCTTATTCCTGCGCAGGTCAGGCGTGTCGTTACGATCGATCCTGCCACGAAGCACGTTGTCGCGATAGTCGATGACAACCAGCTTGGCATAGCAATCGGCCAGGGCGGTGTCAATGTAAAGCTTGCGAAGATGCTGACGGACTGGAATATCGAGGTGAAGACCCAGGATCAGTTCAATGAGATGGAGCAGACGATGGAGATCTACCGCAATGTCGATAATCTCTTCAAGTCTGATGATGAAGAGGCAAAGGAAGAAGAGCCTGCTGTAACCAACCAGGAGCTTGGCATCGATCCGGATGATACTCCTCTTACGGATATCGGACTGCCTGACAGCCTTGTCAAGAAGCTCCATGATGTTGATATCTGGTCAATCGAGGAGTTCTTCGATTACAGTGATGATGAGCTCCGCGACAAGGGGCTTACCGATGAAGAGATTGAGTCTGTCCGCGGCAGCGTAGTCATTGCCGAGGATGAGGATGAGAGCGAGTTCGAGTGCCCGATATGCCATGAGATGCTCAAGGCAGGTACAACGGTTTGCCCGAAGTGTGGCGCTGAGTTCGAATTCGAGTGATAAAGGGATATGATGTCAGAGGATAAGAAGAACGAAGAGAAGACCACGAAGGTCAATGTCATCAGGAGAGCCGCTCCCCAGCATAAGGCAGAGGAGCCGGTTCAGCATCAGGCTGAGGCTGAGAAGAAGGTTATTGTTCTCAAAAAGAAGCCTGTAGTGGTCAAGGTCAAGGAAAAGGAGGAGGAGAAGAAGCCTGCTCCGCTTGATTACAGACCAGGGAACAAGGTCGAGCTCGCCTCAAGCGATATCAGGACACCTGTTATCACAAGGCCTGCGAATCTCCCGCCTCTCGAGCCTGTGAAAAAAGCTGAGCCGAAGAAGGAGAAGGAGAAAGAGAAGGAAGCTCCGAAGAAGGAAGAGCATCAGAATGTCCTTACCGGCAAGAGCTTCATGACGAATACTGCTGTCCATCATCAGAACTCAAGGATACAGTCTCCTCTTCATAATGGCCCTGTCATCATCAAGAGCGCGGACCTTCCTCCTGTTCCTGGGCAGAAGGTCGATGGGGGACAGACAGCCCAGCCATCACGTCCGAGGGTCGCAGGTATAGTCGGAGGACGTCCTGCAGGCGGAAGGCAGCAGGGCAATATGAGACCGCGTTTCCAGAATGGCCAGAAGCAGGGACAGTTCAGACCTGGGCAGAATGGGCAGAGAATGCCTCGTCCGGGTCAGAGCTATACGCCGGGCGGAGATAGACCGGGCTTCAGGCATGATGGCGGACAGCGTCCCGGATTCGGCAGCAGGCCAAGACCGATGGGGGCTGGTGCAGCACCGGGGCCGGAGCTTAACCAGAAAGGCCCAGGGAAGAGACCGCAGGGAAGCCAGTCAAAGCGCAAGGACTATGATAAGTACTCACGCGATGAGGAGCTTGATTTCCAGTTCCAGAAGAAGAAGCGCGAGGAGCAGAAGCTTGCTGCTGTGCCTAAGTCCATCGATATCATGGAGAATATCACGGTCGCAGATCTTGCGAAGAAGATGAATCTCAAGGCCAGCGATATCATCTCGAAGCTCTTTAAGATGGGGCTGATGGTCACGATCAACCAGCAGATCGATCATGAGACTGCTGAGATCATCGCATCTGAGTATGACTGCCAGGTGCACCTCGTCTCGCTCTACGATGAGACAATCATCGCGCAGGATGAGGACAGACCTGAGGATATGCAGCCAAGAGCTCCTATCGTTACAATCATGGGACATGTCGACCATGGTAAGACGAAGCTTCTCGATGCGATCCGCTCATCAAATGTCGCGGAGGGTGAGTTCGGTGGAATCACGCAGCATATCGGTGCATACAAGGTGAATGTCCCTGGCAAGGGGGATATCGTATTCCTCGATACACCGGGACATGCGGCATTCTCAATGATGAGGGCACGCGGAGCCCAGGTGACAGATATCGTCGTCCTTGTCGTAGCTGCGAATGATGGAGTCATGCCTCAGACGAAGGAAGCTATCGACCATGCAAAGGCTGCGAAGGTTCCTATCATCGTCGCCATAAACAAGTGCGATCTGCCGGAGGCAAATCCTGACAGGGTCATGCAGCAGCTTTCTGAGCTCGGTCTTGTTCCTGAGGAATGGGGCGGACAGACGCTCTACTGCAGGATATCCGCGCTGAAGAAGGAAGGAATCGATGACCTTCTGGATACGATCCTCCTCCAGTCGGAGATGCTTGAGCTGAAGGCCAATCCCAATTGCAGGGCTGTCGGAAAGGTTCTCGAGTCCAGGATTGATCAGGGCAGGGGTATTGTCGCGACTGTCATCGTCGAAAAGGGTACGCTGCATCAGGGAGACTACTATGTCGCCGGCATCTATCCAGGACGTGTCAGGGCGATGTTCGATGACAAGGGCAAGAAGATAAAGGAAGCAGGTCCTTCCGATCCTGTTGAGATTATCGGTCTGTCCGATATCCCATCCGCAGGCGATCCGTTCCAGGTGACTGAGGATGAGAAGCAGGCCAGGATGGTCGGCGCGAAGAGACAGGAGCTCGAGAGAATCGGAGAGGGGGCAGGAAGGAACAAGATCACCCTCGAGAATCTCAATGAGAAGATCAGGGAAGGCCAGGTCACAGACTTCAACGTCGTCATCAAGGGCGATGTGCAGGGCTCTGTCGAGGCGCTTCAGGGTGTGCTCGAGAAGCTCTCCACTCCAGAGATCAAGCTCAATGTGCTCCGTGCATCAGCAGGTGCGATCATCGAGTCGGATATCACGCTGGCATCGGCATCCGATGCTATCGTCATCGGATTCAATGTACGCCCGACACCGCGCGCACAGGCTCTTGCTGAGCAGGAGAAGGTCGAGATCAAGAAGTACAATGTCATCTACGATGTCGTTGATGATATCAAGGCAGCGATGGAGGGCATGCTCTCGCCTGAGATCAAGGAAGTCGATATCGGCAAGGTCGAGGTCCGCGATACATTCAAGGTACCAAAGGTCGGTGTTATTGCCGGATGCTATGTGCTCGACGGCAAGGTCAAGCGCAACAGCCTTGTCCGCGTAATCCGCGATTCCATCCAGATCAACAAGGATATGATCAGGATCTCCTCGCTTAAGAGATTCAAGGATGATGCGAAGGAGGTTGCTGAGGGCTTCGAGTGCGGTATTGGACTTGAGAACTGGCAGGATCTCCAGATCGGCGATATCCTCGAGATCGTAGAGACAGAGGAAATCAGAAGGAAGCTTGAAGTAAATGAGTGAGTTCTCGCAGTCAAGGCTCGAGTCGAGGATCATGGAGGCAATCTCCTCCATGATTGTCTCGGGCCAGATTAAGAATCCCCATCTTTCTGTATTCACATCCGTTACGCGCGTTGAGCTCGCCCCGGACAATACGGCGGCGAGAATCTATGTCTCCTCGATGCCTGAGGAGCGCATAGACCCATCGGTCCGTGCGCTGAACAGCGCGAAGGGCTTCATACAGCGTAAGCTTGCGGATGTGCTCAGGACAAAGAACACGCCGGTTCTTGAGTTCTTCCGTGATGACAGCTATAGGGAGGCTGACCGCGTCAATAAGCTTATCGATGAGGCCATGAAGGAGACTTCCGGCAGATGATGAGGGTGATCCTTGCTGATAAGCCAGAGGGAATCACATCATTCTCGTTTATCAGAAAGATTGGGAAGGAGCAGTTCAGGGGAGAGAAGATTGGACATGCAGGGACGCTGGACAAGTTCGCCTCCGGTCTTATGATTGTCCTTGTCGGCAATGCGACGAAGCTCTCTCCTCTCTTCACATCATTCGATAAGGAATATATAGCATCGATCCGCTTCGGGATAGAGACCGATACACTCGATCCGGAAGGCGCTGCCGTCCGCGAAGCGCCGCTTCCCACTGAGGAAGCGGTCAGATCCGTACTTCCGCGCTTCACAGGCAGGATAATGCAGACACCTCCTGTCTATTCAGCTATACATGTGGATGGAAAGAGGGCATATAGAGAGGCCCGAGGGGGGCATGATGTCGAGATGCCTGAGCGGTGCGTTAAGATCTCATCGCTCGAGATGCTCTCTTTCAGTGGAAACGAGGCTGTAATCCGCGCATCTGTGTCTAAGGGGACGTATATCCGCTCTCTTGGAAGAGATATCGCATCGGCAGCAGGCTCTGCAGGGCACCTTTCCGCGCTCAGGCGGCTCCGGGTCGGTCCCTGGTCCCTGGATGATTTAGGGCTTTCTACCGGGGATCTCTTCAGGAAGACAGGACTCTTTTCCGATATCGTCCTTCCTGATCATGCCAGGAAGAGTGCGGAGAATGGGTACATAGATCCCGATTGCAATAAGCTTGATACCGATCCTGGTAAACCCTTCTGCAGGATAAGCTGTGGGAGCTTCAATGCAATCGGTGAGAAGCGGGACGGGAAAGTGAAGATACTGGGAAGGTTTGACGATGGAGATCTATGATTTCGGCCGGCTGCTCTCCTCAGGTATTCTCAAGGACAGGAGAACAGTCCTGAGCATCGGGGTCTTCGATGGTGTCCATCGAGGCCATCATGCGATTCTCAGTGCCCTTAAAGCGAAGGCTGCTGACGAGAATGCGGTAAGTCTTGCAATCACATTCTCATCCAATCCGAAGAAGGGAAGTGCGGGCAATCTCGACACGCTCCGGCTGAGAAGCCTCTACATAGAGTCATTCGGCATAGATTTTCTTGCAGTAATTGACTTTTCCACCGAATTCAGTAAGATAACAGCTTGTGGGTTTGCATCGCTTCTTTCGGAGCTCTGTGACCCGGTTGCTGCAGTGTTCGGGAGCGATTTCCGCTTCGGTTCCCCGCAGAGTCAGAAGAGCGGCGCTGATATGCCTGAACTCCTGGCAGCATGCGGAAGGACATGCAGTGTCAATATAGTCGATTCTGTCCTTGACGATGATGGGGTGAGGATATCATCCACGCGTCTGAGGGAGATGATAGAAAAAGGGGAGCTCGGGACTTTCCTGAAGCTTTCCGGTCAATTCTACAGGGTTGATCTTGTGCCTATACCTTACAGATCCTGCTCTGGAGAACTGATTATCAGCAGGGCCTCGATTCATCAGCTCCTACCGCCACTGGGAACTTATGATACCCGGCTTCTGGCCTCTGACGGGAGGTGCGCTGAGTGCGTGTCGGAAATCTGCGGGGAGTTTCTCCGTATTCCCGATCCATTCCGTGCTTCTGCTATCGGCAGCGGCGAGGACCAGGGAAAAGGGAAACTGCAGCTAGATTCAATATTTCTGGAGAGAAGAAGATGATTACAAAGGAACAGAAGAATGAGCTTGTAGTTAAGTTCGGCAATGATTCGAGGAACACAGGAGATGCAAAGGTACAGGTTGCTCTCCTCACAGCACGCATAAATGACCTTCAGGGCCATTTCCAGGCAAATCCGAAGGATCATGCTTCGAGAAGAGGTCTTCTCAAGCTTGTCGGACAGCGCCGCCGCCTCCTGAAGTACATCAGGAACAGAAACATCGACGAGTACAGACAGCTCATCGCCGATCTCGGCCTGAGAAAGTAAGTCATGAAAGCCAGCACCCCGCTGGCTTTCTCATATATTCGCGGACACAAAGAACAGAAAAGAACAAGAAGGAAGATTATGTCAGAAGTAAAATCAGTTTCGGTCAGAATAGGGGATATCGATCTGGTATTTGAGACCGGGAAAATCGCCAAGCAGGCGAACGGTGCTGTCTACGCACACTATGCGGGATCAGCAGTCATTGCGACTGTATGCTGCGGAGAGGCACCTTCGGAACCGATAGACTATGTACCGGTTTCAGTTGAGTACAACGAGAAATACTATGCAGCAGGAAAGATCCCTGGAGGATTCCTGAAGAGGGAGTCCAGGCCAAAGGATAAGGAGATACTTGTATCGAGGCTTATCGACAGACCGATGAGGCCGCTTTTCGATAAGGCTTTCGGACGCGAGATCCAGATTGTACCTACAGTCGTCTCCTCCGATATGTGCCACACCCCTGATATCGTTGCGATAAATGCAGCATCCTGCGCTGTTACCATCTCCGATATCCCGTTCTATGGTCCGATTGCGGCTGTCCGCGTCGCAAAGATCGGAAATGAGTATGTGATCAACCCGACATTCCAGCAGATGCCAGAGGCTGCACTTGATATTGTCGTTGCTGGAACCCATGATGGCATCACGATGGTCGAGGGAGGAGCAAAGGAAGTCTCCGAGGATGATATGCTCGGCGCAATCGCTGCAGCACAGCCTGTTATCACAAGGATCTGTGAGGCACAGGATGAGCTGAGGAAGATCTGCGGAAAGGAGAAGCTTCCTCTCATGGAAATCGAGGATAAGGATCTTTCGTGGATGGATCCTGTCAAGGAGTACGCATACCCACTTGAGAAGGAGGCTTCCTTCGTAAAGGGCAAGATGAACAGATATGCCGCTCTCGAGAAGGTCCATAACGATGTCAAGGAGAAGTTCGCAGAGCTCATTGCAGAGGATGAGAAGAGGCCTGGAGAGATCGACAAGATGTTCGAAGAGATGGAGTATGAGATCCTCCGCTCATCGATTCTCAACGATGGTGTCAGGACAGATGGAAGAAAGGTTACGGAGATCCGTCCTATCACATGCGAGGTTGGCGTTCTTCCATGTACCCATGGATCTGCGCTCTTCACACGCGGCGAGACACAGTCCCTTGCTGTCACAACACTCGGAACGGTGCAGGATGAGCAGCTCTTTGATACGATTGACGGAGAGAAGACCTATTCAAACTTCATGCTCCACTATAACTTCCCTCCATACTCGGTAGGCGAATGCGGACGTCTCACGAC
The DNA here is from genome assembly GCA_944389115.1 of uncultured Spirochaetaceae bacterium. Taxonomy (GTDB): domain Bacteria; phylum Spirochaetota; class Spirochaetia; order Sphaerochaetales; family Sphaerochaetaceae; genus Ornithospirochaeta. Next base: position 14,400 of record CALXLE010000055.1, on the reverse strand, counting down.
TGGCAGAAGGGAGATTGGACATGGACACCTTGCCCAGCGCGCTCTTGAGGCTGTCGTTCCAAAGAAGGATAAGTTCCCGTATACAATCCGTGTTGTATCGGAGATCATGGAGTCCAATGGTTCATCATCGATGGCTTCTGTCTGCGGCGGATGCCTCTCCCTCATGGATGCGGGTGTTCCTATCTCGAAGCCTGTCGCAGGTATCGCTATGGGACTCATCACCGAGGGCGCTGACTACGCAAGGTATGTCATCCTTTCAGATATCCTCGGCGAGGAGGATCACCTTGGAGACATGGACTTCAAGGTCGCAGGAACAAAGGACGGCATCACTGCATTCCAGATGGATATAAAGATTGCAGGTGTTACGCCTGAGATCATGAGCAAGGCGCTCCAGCAGGCCAAGGACGGCAGGATGCACATCCTTTCCATCATGGCCCAGACACTCCCGGCACCGCGCGCAGAGATCTCTGAGCTTGCTCCTAAGATCCTCACGATCACAGTGCCTGAGGATAAGATCGGTGCTGTCATCGGAACTGGCGGAAAGACAATCAAGTCAATTGCCCAGCAGTCCGGTGCTGAGATCAATATCGATGATGACGGAACTGTCATGATCTATGGCCGCAACAATGCATCGGCACAGCAGGCAAAGAACCTTGTCCTCTCCATCATTGAGGAGCCCGAGGTCGGCAGGATCTACCATGGAACGGTCAAGAGAATCGTTGATTTCGGCGCATTCATCGAGATCCTCCCTGGAAAGGAAGGCCTCTGCCACATCTCGAAGCTTGCACGCACAAGGGTGAAGAACGTCTCTGACGTCCTCTCTGTTGGCCAGCAGGTCGATGTGAAGCTCATTGAGATCGACAGGATGGGAAGACTCAATCTCTCATACATCGATGCTCAGCCGGAAGAGACCAAGGAAAAGAAGTGATCATAAAGCTTAAGCTGGATAAAGGGGCATCATGCCCCGTATACAGTACAGAAGGAGCCGCCGGAGCTGATATAAAAGCAGCTCCCGGCTTCTCTGCTGTTATTGATCCAGGCTGCTTTCTTGCAGTTCCTACTGGGATTTATCCAGAGATACCTGAGGGCTATGAGATACAGGTCCGCCCACGCTCGGGCCTTGCTTTCAGGCATGGTGTCACGGTCCTCAACTCTCCTGGGACCATCGACAGTGATTACAGAGGAGAGATCAAGGTGATACTCATCAACCATGGGAAGGAGCCATTCGCCGTGAATGGCGGCGATAGGATCGCGCAGCTTGTTGCAGCGCGCACGGAGATGGTATCATTCGTCGCATCGGATTCGCTTTCCGATACGGAAAGAGGGGATGGCGGGTTCGGATCGACTGGAGTCTGAGTTGAAGGAAAACAGGGGTTCGTACGCTCTTCTCTATCGCTATATACTCCGTGAGTTCGCCCAGAATTTCGCTGTGGCGTTCATTTTCTTCTTCTGTATATTCTTCATTAATTCGATACTTCTCCTTGTCCAGAGGATACTTCTGAGGAATATCGACATAATGACGATGCTCCAGATGGTTGCGCTTTCGATGCCGCAGTTCCTGATATACACATTCCCGTTTGCGTCCCTTGCAGCATCATCGATGGTACTTGGCGATCTGGGGTCCTCGAATGAGCTTCTGGCGCTCAGAAGCTCCGGAATATCATCAGGGCATGTCTACAGACCCCTTGTCGCTGCATCCATTGTGCTCTCGATAGTCACTTTCATCTTCGCGGATGTCGTCCTTCCATGGTCGTCCGTCGTCTATGAGGAGAAGCTCAATGTCCTTATGCGTGATATGCCAACATTCGAGATCGAGCCAAACAGCGTGAATACGGTCGGGAATATCGTGCTGTCAAATGGAGAGAGCGAGGGAAATGAGATCCATGACATACTCCTCCTTTCAGATGATGAGTCAGGACAGGCGAGGACCGTTGTCTCCGATCATGGGATGCTTACGCTTGTCGATCCATTCAACTACATATACTCCTTAGAGCTTGAGAAGCCCGTAATACTTCTCTCTGACAGAGGAGATATAGATTCCTATGGGCTCTCGGAGGCTGAGCGTGCCGTATTCTTCCTCGACTTCTCGGCGCAGATTCCGTCACTCACAAGCTCCGCTCCGGTCAATCTCTCATCGCGTGATCTTCTGCAGGGCATAGAGGAGAGGGCGGAGAGCTCAAGGCGCGACAGGGCTGAATGGCACTACAGCAGGGAAGATGGAAGACTATCATTCGCTTCTGCGCTAAAGAGCGCGTCAAGAGGAGCAGGAGAGACGGATCTCTCCGTATCGCTTTCCGATACTGAAAGCGCTTTAGCACGGTATGGGGAAAACCCGCCGATCAACTTCTACTCACAGTATTACAAAGCAGAGCTTGCGAAGAAGTTCGTGCTATCAGCCGCATGCTTCTGCCTCACGATGATCACGCTTCCGCTGTCTATGGTCAGGGTAAAGCATGGAAAGCTTACAGGCTTCGCAATCTCGCTTCTCATCGCCGTTGCATACTGGTACATGCTCTTCGGCGTTCAGCTTGAGATTTTCTCGATATCATCATCACCGTATCTTCTGATAGCTCTGCCCGATATAGTGATACTCATTGCAGCCCTTGTCCTTATATTCCGCTTCAGGAGGGCACGATGAAGATACTTACGAGATATGTCATCTTCTCGATTCTGAAGATCGCATTCGTGACGATACTGATGTTCGCTCTCATTCTTGCAGCTGTCGAGCTCTTCTCAAGGATGGATTCGATAATGAACGGGAATATCCCGATAGCGAGCATAATCTACTATATCCTCCTGTCGCTTCCGCAGTACCTGCTGATGGTTGCCTCGATATCATTTCTGTTTGCTGTCACATACTTCCTGTCTACGCTTACAGCGAACAATGAGGCAATCCCGATACTCAATGCAGGGGTCGGACCTGTTCGCCTCCGCATTCCAGTCTTCATCCTCTCCGTGCTCCTCACGATCCTTGGCGCTGTATACCAGGAGAAGGCCGTCATTGCGATAAACGCAGAGAGAAGCGAGGTTGAGACAGAGCTTTTTGGAGCATCATCGACAAGGGATGCCAGGAACATTGTCCTGACAGATCCCGATGGTTATCTCATATTCACCGATAGATTCAGCGAGGCCGATGCCTCAATCTATTCTCCCGTGCTTGTAAGGCATACGGCATCGGGCATACAGATGAGGGTCGAGGCGGAAAGTGCGTCGTGGAGCGATGATTCCGCCACATGGGTCTTCCATAATGCCAGAGTCTATGAGGTGGAAGATGACTCAACTGTCGTTTCATCGATCCAGGAGGAGTTCTCTCTCCCTGATTTCGATATCGAGCCGAGGCTCTTCAGAAGCCAGAACACCTCTATAGAGACAATGGACAGCGAGACGGCCAGGGAATACCTTGAGCGCCTGAGGACTACGGATAGCATCACATGGCAGGAGAAGGCCACCGACTATTACAGAAGGGTATTTGCACCTCTTGCGATCTTCGTACTGATGTTCATCTCCGCATCGATGAGCTACCGATTCAAGAAGAACGTTCTTCTGTTCTCAGTCATACAGTCGCTCTCAATCGCTGTCATATACTATGTCGCTGACATGGTATTCTCAATAATGGGACATCAGGGGGCTGTATCGCCATACTCGGCTGTCATTATGCCGATTGTCATGACGATCATCCTATCACTTATACTATCGCTTCTAGGAAGAAGAATATGAGCATAATCAGGATTATAAAGAATGACAGGGAGACGAAGGCAAGGCTTGGTATCCTCTCATTGCCGCATGGGGATGTCGAGACCCCTGCATTCATGCCAGTCGGAACGAATGGAACTGTCAAGGGAATCTACCACGATACAATCAGACGGATAGGATACAATCTCATCCTTGCAAATACATACCACATGTATCTCCGCCCGGGGACGGAGGTCCTTGAGAGCTTCGGTGGGCTCCATGGCTTTGCCGGATGGAATGGCAACATACTTACTGACTCCGGCGGGTTCCAGGTCTTCTCACTCTCAGGATTAAGAAAGATAAAGGATGCCGGTGTGACCTTCCAGAGCCATATCGATGGATCGAAGCATGTATTCACACCTGAGAAGGTTGTGGATATCCAGTCTATCATCGGCTCGGATATAGCGATGTGCCTCGATGTCTGTACACCCCCTGGGATTGAGCATAGGAATGCGAGGGAAGCATGGCGTGTCACGAAGCTCTGGGCCGAGAGATCGATAGAGGAGAGGAATAGGCTGGGGGAGAAGTTCCGTGGCAATCTATTCGGAATTGTCCAGGGCAATTTCTATGAGGATCTAAGGAAGGAATCGGCTCTTGCAATCTCTGATATGGATTTCCCCGGCATTGCTATCGGCGGGCTTTCAGTAGGAGAGGAGAAGAACGTCTTCGAGGACATGCTTGCATATACGGCCCAGTTCATCACGCCGGAGAAGCCGAGGTATGTCATGGGTATTGGATCTCCGGATTACATTCTTGCAGCGGTCGAGAATGGCATCGATCTCTTTGACTGCGTACTCGCAACGCGCATGGCACGAAATGGAGGTCTCTTCACCGATGATGGTGTGATCGCCCTGAAGAAAGCCGTATACAAGTTCGATCACTCTCCTGTCGTGGAGGGGTGTCAGTGCACACTCTGCCGGGAATATTCGAAGGCTTATATGCATCATCTGATCAAATGCAATGAGATGCTTGGAGGCATGCTCGCGACAGAGCATAATCTGCAGTATCTCTATGACCTTATGATCCGTATAAGGACAGCAATAAAGGAAGACAGGTTCAAGGAGTTCAAGGAGCAGTATCTCAGGAGGTTCTATGCTTCAAAGAGCTGACATTGAAAGACTGCTTGATGAGAAGGGGTGCTCCTATTCGGTAGCGGAGCATCCTGCCGTATTCACTATCGATGAGCTCTATGACCATGACATTCCGGACCGTGACAGGATCGCGAAGAATCTCTTCCTCCGCGATGATAAGAAGAGGGCGTACTACATCATCTCAATCGAAGGAAGCGCCAAAGCAGATCTCAAGGAACTGAGATCCCTCCTTTCCTCCCGTCCTCTGTCGTTTGCGTCGGAGGAGGACCTCGGGAAGCTGCTGAAGCTTTCGAAGGGCGAGGTTACGCCATTCGGTGCTCTCAATGATGAGGAGCATAAGGTCATTGTGCGCATAAGCCAGTTCTTCGAAGGAGGGATCATCGGAGTACATCCCAATACAAATACGGCAACGGTATTCCTCAATACAGATGATCTTCTCCGCATCCTCCGCGATTCCAGCACCGACGCGGATTATTTCCATGTATGACACTTTTCAGGCGCAGACGCTGTTTTCCCTGTGATATTATATAAAAGCGCATCATCCTGCCACGGGGATCCTGCGCTTGGGAGGGCAGAATGCTTCTTGGTTCCGGTACTGCAGCCCAGAGCGGGGCGAAGCACGATGAGATGAAGCTCTATGAGGCGGCAGTGAGATATATAATTGCTGGCGAGGTATCATATGCGGCGGAATGCCTCTGGAGGATAACGCGGCGTGATATCCATATACTCTACAACAGAGCCCTTTGCTATTTCGCTGCCGGGAATTTCCGTGAGTGCTTCAATCTGCTGACTGAGGCGGAGGCAATGCTATCACAAGATCCAGCAACCCAGAGATGTGCACCTGATACAGTGCTCCAGTGGGAATATAGAAGTGATTTCCATCTTTCCCCGATGATGGAGGATGCCCCTGAGTGCATCAAGGCTCTGCAGATTCTGCGGATGAAGGCAGAATGCTCGGCAAAGCTTGGTCTTGATAGTGAGCTCAATGATATCAATGCAGCCCTCAATTGCAGATACAGGCATATAAATAACCTCATAGGGAGGAATGAAGATGAAGACCAAGGAAATCGAGGCAGCAGTGCATGCTTACATTGAGGATAATAATGCCGTGTTTGATGGAGGTAAAACGGCTTACCACATTGCTGCGGCGAATGCTGATGCAGAGGCGCTGCGCATTCTCATCGAGCATAGCAACGATAATATAAATGCAAAGGATGATTCGGGAAGAACTCCTCTTCTTTATCTCTCGATGATTCGGGCGGACAGCACACTTGCGACTGAGGAGGAGATCGGAGAGTCAGCAAGGCTTCTTCTGGATAATGGCGCGAGAGTCACAAGATCTGGGAATAATACAACGGCGCTTATCGAGGCATGCAGATATGCGCATCTTTCCATCGTTAAGGCGATGATAGATAGCGGTGCCAGGCTTGCTGGCACTACAGCGCAGGGACTAAATGCGCTCCATATTGCAGCGGAAGCGGCCGGGCTAGCTGCCGGCAATATTAAGTCAGCGGAGACCCGCATAGCGGATTTCGGAAATACCTGGTATTCCGACAGTATGAAGAAGATGACATATGAAGATCTTGATAGAGCCAGGAATCGTGAGGAGCGAGTACTTGGAATCATAAGGCTTCTGCTTGAAAGCGGCCAGATCGATCCTGAGGACAGAAGCGATTCCGGAAGGACTCCGTTTGATACTGCAGTGGAACTGAAGGGGAAGAAGGCTTCTGCGCTTCTCAAAGGGCTTGATCCTGATAATCCCCATGACGCCGCGACTGGTGGAATGGATATCTTCCAGGCACTGTGGATGGGTGACAATGAGGCCGTGAAGGCGATACTGGAGGACAATCCGGATCTCGGCGAGGAATGCAGCTACCGTGATATGCATGGCTTCATTGGTCTTCCACCTCTGTCTGCATCGCTGGCATGGATGAATACGGAGGCAGCGCTTATGCTTCTTGATGCAGGAGCCGATCCCGTACCTCTCAATACAGAAGGGCGATCATCTGCATTCTCCGTGCTTCTGAAGAGTGCAGGTTCGGATGCGCATGGATGGGAGAGGGCGGAGCCGGTCCTTGAATCCTTCCTGGCCCATGGATGGGACCCGGAGAAGTCTGTGGACAGATCCGGAGAGAGTGCTCTGTCTCTTGCATGCACCGATGCAGATGAGACAGGGCTGGAGTTCATCAGGTATCTGGTAAAGCATGGGGCTGATGTGAATGCGCGCGATAACAGAGGACGCACCCCGTTGATGAAGCTCTTTGGTGAGCGCTATATCATGAACAGGGCTCTGGATGCTATGGAGATTCTGCTTGATAAAGGCGCAGATATGAATGCCGCAGACAATGATGGCAATACCGTGCTGCATTATATCGCTGACTCATCATCCCGCAACGAGGCTAAGGATGCTCTGGATATCATGCTGGATTACGGTGATGTCGATGCCGAGGCAGTGAATAATGATGGAAAGACCGCTCTCGATAATGCTCAGTACTGGGAAAACGAATCATTGATAAAGCTGATTCTCTCCCTTACCATTTAAGATATGATGACTGATCAGGCTTTCATGAACGCCTGCCGCAATGGGCAGAAGAGCGTCGTAGGCATATTCCTGAAGAAGGGAGGGATCGATCTCTCTAAGCGTGATGCCGGAGGCAATACACCACTGCATTACGCAGCAGAGAAGGGCTATCGTGATATTGTCAGGATGCTTCTGGATAATGGGGCGGATCCCGCAATCCAGAACAACAAGGGCGATACGCCGCTCCATGCGGCATCGCTATCCGGCAATAAGGAGATCCTCCATCTTCTCATTGATAGCGGCGCTGATATTAATGCGCAGGACAACGATGGCCTTACGCCGCTCATGATTCTCCTCGGCAGGAAGAGGACTGATGCAGCGCTCTTTCTCCTTGACTCCGGCGCAGATCCGGATATCTCCGATAACGATGGTAACAGAGCTATTGATTATGCGTCCTCTAATGGTCTTAAGGATGTTGTAGCCAGGCTTCCAAACCGCTCTGGAACCGATGCAGGAGGCAATACACCGCTCCATCAGGCTGTATTCAATGGGCAGGGTGAGATTGTGAAGGCCCTCATTGCTTCTTCGCCAGAGCTGCTCGACCTGGCAAACGATGATGGATATACGCCCCTTGTCCTTGCATGCATGCGCGGCAATCTTATGTTAACGGAGCTGCTCATTGCTTCCGGGGCAGATGCGGACAAGACTGACAGGGATGGGAATACACCTCTTCACTACGCAGCATACAGCGGCAGCAGATTCATTGTGAAAACTCTCGCGGATCATGGGGCTTCAGTAAATTCCAGGAACATGCGGGGCGAGACACCGCTGATCATCGCATCAAGGGAAGGGCACAGCGATACTGTCAGGATTATTATCGATTGCGGAGTGGATATCAATGCTGCGGATAATCAGCAGCACACAGCACTCTACTATGCATCGGAGCGTGGATACATCGAGATTACGGAGATGCTCATTTCCGCAGGTGCGGAATAAGGAGGATATTTATATGGCAGATGATAAGAACAGGGATATCAATGAGATAATCAGGCAGGGGCAGGATGATGCGATCCGCCTTGCCATGGAGAATGCGAAGGCGATGTTCGGGAATATCCCTGGATTCCAGATGCCTGATCAGGAGATGATGAAGGCTATGCTGGACTCCCAGCTTGATGCGGTTATGCCGGATCTGCAGCAGTCGGCCTCGGCTTACGGTACATATGCAACAGATCCAGATGCAATAAGGAAGGCTATGGAGCAGAATATGGCATATGCACGGGAGATGTCAGAGGCTGCAATGAATGGCTCTCTTGCGGACATCCTATCAGCATATTCAGATGATGCGGAGGAAGAATGGGAGGTGCTGCGGGCCGATGATGGATCCCTCAATGAGGACGAGCAGCATCTTATGGCGTTCGGAGCGCCGCTCTATGTCTATAACGGGGAATTCACCGATAGCATCGCAGCCGATGAGGATGATATCGATACAATGAGATCGACGCTTGAAAGCTGGTGGGATGTCACAGATCATGATTCTGCGTCGGGAATCTTCTCATGGCTTTTGAATGAAGGCCATCATGCAGCCCATGATCCGGCTCTGGCATATATAGCGGAGAAGGGTTTCGATAGCATTCCTGCTGATGAAGGCGAAGGGCTAGGTGATGCATACCGCATCGCATCCCATATGATCAGCAGCGGCATATGCGATAGTGCATCATTGCCGGCAACTGCTATCGGCTGGGATCTTGCAAGGGCCACGGAATGCGCTAAATGGGCATATTGCTGCGGATATATCCAGGAGGATGAAATGTGGAATGTCATGGGCCTTATACGTGATATAGCGAAGCGTACGTTCTCCTCATGGTCTGAGTATGGGTTGAGCTATGTGATTGGAAGGGGAGTATGGCACGGCGATGAGGATGATGCTGATGTTGCCTATGAGGTCTATTCTGCCCTTATGGGAGATGGGAATTCCCCATGGCTCAGGATAGAGTGGTAAGCTTATCTGGTCCGGTTATCGCTGGACCATATTCATTCCTCCTATACCGATCTTTCGGAGTCTGAATGTTCCTATCTGTTCTTTTTCCCTTTACTTCTTAATGCATTCCATTCATCATATTAACGAACGGAGGATGACATGTTTGAACGAATGCTTAAGAAGGTGCTTGATGCGAATAAGCTCCTGTGGAAATACGGTCTTGTCACATATACATGGGGAAATGTATCCGAGATTGACAGGCTTACCGATTATATCGCAATCAAACCGAGCGGTGTGCAGTATGACCATCTTTCATGGGATGATATCGTTGTTGTCGATATGGATGGCAATCTGATCTCCGGAAAGCTCGGACCAAGTATTGATATCCAGGCGCATGTAGAGATCTACAAGGCCTTCCCTGATGTCGGCGGTGTTGTCCATACACATTCACCCTGGGCTACGGCCTGGGCACAGTCCGGCCGTCCGATTCCCTGCTACGGAACAACTCAGGCTGACTGCTTCTTCGGAGAGATTCCATGCACGAGGAAGATGAGGGAGGATGAGCTCGGAAAGGATTACGAGAAGAATATCGGTAAGATCATCGCAGAGACATTCAAGGACCGGGATCCGATGGCAATGCCATCTGTCCTAGTCAATGGCCATGGCACATTCAGCTGGGGTGTGAACGCAAAGGATGCAGTGCATAATGCGATTGTTCTTGAGACAAGCGCTGCGCTTGCGCTGAGGACGGAGATGGTGAACCATGGCGTAATGGCTCCGCTTGATGATATCATGCAGACGAAGTGCTACTACAGGAAGCACAGGAAGCATGGCCATGAAGAGCAGGTTATGTCCGAATGAAATGAGGCGGCCCTGAAGCCGCCTTTGGAAAGTGGGTAAGGCCTCCAGAAGAGAGGCCTATATTTTTCAGAACTCAACAGGTTCGATGCTCTTCACCGTAAGATCATATTCCCTGCCGTTGATGGAGAACTTCACATCCTCTCCTTCCTTGTGGTTGACAAGCTGCTGGCCAAGAGGTGCATTGAAGTCGATGATGCCTTTCTCCGGTTCGGATTCCCAGCGGCCCATGAATGTGTAGACGATATCCTTATCCTCAAGATTATCATGGAGCGTGACCCTCGTTCCGAATCCGATAAGACCTGGGATAACATCAGCCATAGTCATGATGCGCACAGTCGAGAGATCGTTGTTCAGCTCACTGATTCTCCTCTCAAGCTCCCTCTTATGGTCCTTGGCATACTGGTACTCGCTATTCTCCCTGAGATCGCCGAGCTCGCGAGCGAAGTTGATCTCCTTGAGGATCTCCGGCATCTGGACCTGATTGATATCCTTCAGCTCATCCTTCTTCTTCTCATAGCTCTGGGAAGTGCAGAGGAAGCCAGACACGGTCTTTGTCTCAGGGGCCTTCGGCTCGGGCTTCTTTTCCTCATGGATGCAAAGATCCGGGAAACGTCTCTCAACCTCTGCCCTGAATCCTGCCTTCTCATCGGTCTCGAATCCTTCATTGAAGAGGATGAGCGAGAGAGATGCCTCAATCTCTTCCTTTCCAGCTCTCTTCAGGAACGACATTAGAACACCATCATCGACGAGATTCTTCCTCAGTGATTTGATATGCTTCCTATTCTCCTGCGTATCTCCTGCCTTGGAGAGATAGGAGAGTGCCATAAGCTTGGTGCGGAAGATCCTCTCTTCATCAAGTCCTGCCTTGGAGAGGTCTGCCTCTGAAAGGCTGTACTCCGTCGAGAAGAATACGAATGCGGGAATATTGTCCCTGTAGGATTCGACAGAGCGCCTGAGAAGGGCGTAGTACTCCACACCTTTCTGAAGCCTCTTCAGCTTCTGCGGGATGTATGAGCTTATATAGCATGGGAAGATATCGGTAAGGACTGCAGCGGCTCCCTTCTTGTCAGCGGAGATCACCTGATCGATGAACTCCTTCTTGAGAATCGTGTTGTCGATGGAGTCGAATACCTCCTTCTTCTCCGCATCGGACATTGCTCTGTAAAGAACATCGAAAGATACATCGAACGATACTGAGGCTCCCTTCTCAGAAAGATAATCGAGCAGCAGGACGGAAGCAGTACGCTCACCAAGACTCTTCTTATCATTCGAGAGGACGTCCTCAAAGTAGGAGACCATGTCCATGAAAGCATCGGATGTCTTCTCAATCCCTGCTGATGCTACCGCGTCGATTACAGTCGATGCCTTGCCATAGAACGACTGTTCGTTGCGGAAGATGTAGAGAATCTTCTCCTCTGGTGTAGATGGATAGGCCGTGAGCTGGAAATAATCCGTGGTGCCAGGAATGATCCTGACATAGCTGTTATTCCTAAGCTCTTCCTTGATCTTCTCTGTGATAGACTTCCACTCGCCATCTGTGAGGATTGAAGGAACAACCTCTGTCTTCATCTCCTTCATCGATGCCTTATTGTTCTGTGCGGAGATGAGAAGTGTCCTTACAAGCCACTCAATACCGCCTTCGCCCATGATTTTTGCCTTGATCTTCGGAGCTGGCACACCCTTTCTTATCGCCTTTATGTTCTGCTTGCTCAGAGGGAGAAGCGCATTGAAGGCGCTTTCGAGCGTTATGTTCTGCTCCTCGGTCGCACTATAGCGGACAGATACAACACCGTTCTTCACGCCTGTTATAAGTCCGACACGCCTGTTGGCCTTCTGGAAGATATAGGTTCCTGCAGCATATGAGATATCCTTCTCGAAGTCCTCAAGGACGGAGGCAGGATTCTTCTGCGTAAGGACATTATGCTTCTTCATGCACTCCTGGAGGCGTGGAGACTCTGCATATTTCTCCTTCAGAATAGCGGCAAGGGTCTTTCTCGTGTTCTGGTCCTCTGGATCGATTGCAAGTATCCTCTTGGATATCTCGATGATGTTGTCGAGATTCCTCCTGTGTTCGCTGGACTTTGGCTCGTATCCATCCTTCGCAGAGAGGAGGGACGAGAGCAGCGTCCTATACAGCTCAAGCGCCGTCTCCGGATTCGTCTCGGATAGGGACTCGAGGAATGATGAATAGAAAGGATACTCGCTCCTGCCATTTGCGATCAGCTTCGCGAAGATATCCTTCATCTTCTGTATCTCACCCGTTCCCTGGAGGCGGAGACGAGCTCTCTGGTCGTAGTTCATTGCGCTCTTCCTGTCCCCTGCCTTCTCGAAGTGGTCAGCGACGATGACGATTATATCATGGTCAGAGCTGTCAGCTTTTACCAGACGCTCATAGTAGTCCCATTTCTTCTCCTCTTCACCCTGATGGTCCGCAACATCTCCAAGAACCCTGAGGGCCTTGCTTGACTCCGATGCGGAGAGGATGAGATCGCCGATGTATTTAACGACATCCCAGTTGCCTGCCTCGTAGAAGGAGAGAAGAAGGTTATTGAGCCTCATGTTGTATTCGTGCGGCCTGAGCGCAAGAAGGAGTCTTCCTGCAACGTAAGAGAGCACGATGGAGCCGTTGTCCTCCTCAAGGAGATTCCTCGCTTCCTCGCGGAGATCCATCATCTTATCCTCGTCCTTGATCCTGCTTATCTCATTGTCTATCGATATGAAAGCATCTGCCTTATAGGCAGCTGCAGGGTTCTTGCCAAGATTCTTCTCCTCAGAGAGCAGTGCTCTGAAATCTATCATAAAAACTCCTTTAAGGAACAAAGCCTCGTCTGCATAAATAAAAACCGGGCAGAGTCATACTGCTCGGATTACATAATTGAATATACCACAGCTTATCCGGTTTGGCAAATTATCTTTGGGTACCAAATGAAAAGGGAAAATGCTATAATTCCCGGTATGGAACCAAGGAATCTTCTTTTCTCACCATCTATTCTGGGAGGCAATTTCTCCAGAGCTGCGTCGGAATTAGGCGAGATAGCCGCTTCCGGTGCCGATTACGTCCATCTTGATGTCATGGATGGAAGCTTCGTGCCCGAGATAACGTTCGGAAGGAAGTTCATAAACGATCTCAGACCGCTTTCCGATCTCGTCTTCGATGTCCATCTCATGGTTGAGAGACCTGAGGAAAAGATTGCTGCATTCGCCGATGCAGGAGCTGGGATAATAACGGTACATGCAGAGAGCACGGTTCATATCATCCGCACGCTCATGCTTATAAAGGAGCACGGATGCGAATGCGGAATCGCGGTAAACCCGGGTACTTCTGTTCCTTATATCGAGGCTGCTCTGCCATTTGCCGACTACATCACCGTTATGACGGTCAATCCAGGCTGGGGCGGGCAGAAGTTCATCCCTGAATGCCTTAGGAAGATAGAGAAGCTGGATTACCTGAGGCGGACGGAGGGCTATCATTATCTTATTGAGGCAGATGGTGGCGTTTCGCTCGATACGATAGGACCTCTCTATAAGGCCGGTATGGATATCGCTGTGACTGGCAGTGCATTCTTCCGCGAGAGCGACAAGGCTCAGTTCCTCGACAGGATGAGGGAAAAAGCAGAGGAGTGGCTGTGAGAGCTGTCATCCAGCGGGTACGCAATGCTTCATGCACCGTATCAGGAAAGGTGACAGGCAGCATCGCTCATGGTCTTCTGGTCTATTTCTGTGCTGAGAAGGGCGACACCGAGGACATGCTCGGAAGGTTCTTCTCGAAGATCGTATCGCTTCGGATATTCGAGGATGAGAACGGCAAGATGAATCTCTCTCTTTCCGATATAGGCGGAGGGATGCTTCTTATCAGCCAGTTCACGCTTGCTGCGGATATATCAAGAGGCAGGAGACCGTCTTTTGACAAAGCGATGGCGGCGGCAGAGGCTGAGCGCTTCTATGAGAAGGCATTCACCATACTCGACGGAATGGGTGTCAGGGCAGAGCGCGGCGTATTCGGTGCACATATGGAAATAGAGTATATTAATGATGGGCCTGTGACGATAATCGCGGATTCTGATGAGATTTTCATGAAATGATTGGCAGCGAAGCGGGTCTGAGGCGTATAGATATCAGGAGGAGAAATGGCAAAGATGGCCGGAAGTGATATAGCAAAAGGGAAGAGAGAGGCTCTGGAGGCGGCAAGGCTCCAGATTGACAAGCAGTTCGGCAAG
>CALXLE010000054.1 GCA_944389115.1 uncultured Spirochaetaceae bacterium | reverse complement strand
AGCTTTTTGAAGAGGGCTTTGGCTACAAGAAGACAGCCCAGCTCGCCGGTCTCAACACCTACACGGTAAGGGACTACAAGAGGCGCTATGCCTCCGGCGACAGCTCCTGGGCGGAGCGTGGCGGAAGTGCCATGCATTGAATAGGGAACAACGGTACTCAGACCGTTCTCCAATGATATTCTAACGGCCATCCGGGTCTTCCCGGGTGGCCATTCGTGTAAAATTATTTTACGGCTTGCAGACGCCGCATGGGTCGAGATGAAGCGTATCAGTCATCCAGCTGCGGGGAGCTTTGATCTCAACCCTGTAATCCTCATTTATCGCTTCCGCATATCGGCAGGATGGAACATGGAACTTATCCCCGGTGCTGGAATATACATAATCCGTTGCTCCGAGAAGCGTTGAGGGATCCTCCGGCATATCGGACTCATTGGCCCAGTTCTCACCTGTGGCATAATTGATTGTAACGCCAGGCTGTTTGTTGAACATGTATACCGCGAAATCAATATCATCGCACTGCAGGCAGTCTGCTTCATATACGATGCCATGGCAGAGAAGATAATCGTCATGGAAATCAGGAGTGACCTTTATCAGTACCTGATGCATCGGCTCGCCGTTCGTCCCGTCCATCTCCTTCAGATGGTCAAGGATAAGCTCTTCGTAGGCGTAGTTTCCTTCGATATTGAAGAACCTCGTTCCAGTGATCAGAGCGCGTTTCTCAGCTTCCAATGATGATATGGAGAACGCGAGGGTGTGGCAGCGGTTGTATATGTATCCGTTCGATACGAAGGAGTAGGTGTGGTTGTTGCTTTTTCCGTTGTATTTCCATCCAGTCGGTGTCACTGACGAAAGGCTGCCTCTTTCGTGGTCAGGGAAGTGCGCTTCGTCGAACAGTCCCTGCGTCACGCCGACCCTTCCGAGCTCATCTAGATCCGAGAGCCTTATGTAGTATTCGCCGCCGTTCCAGTCATCATCGGTGAAATGCGGAAGGCCATCTCCGTACTGGATGAACGCAAGCTCGTCATCAAGCGGCGTCGAGATTATCTTCTCATGGTTCTGGAACGCCTCGATGCTTGCCGTTGTCCCTGTGGGGTTATCAGGAGTATCTGTCTTTTCTCCGTCATCAACGCCTAGGCTCCCGAAATCGAAATCGCATGCGATGGCCGCAAGCGAGAGGAGAACCATCATGAGGATCAGGAGAAGCTTCCTTGTCTTCGATATCATCTTATGTATACCTCCTTCGTGAGTTTTTCGTGCGAGTATCCAGAGAAATCAGTGGATGATATCCTCTTCCATCCGTTCTCTTCCGGATTGTATTTCCTGTCAGATGGATACTTCTTGTTCCATCGGTATACGATTAGCGTATCAGCTTCTTCCGGAACAGGATCTGTCTCAAGGAAGAGGATCGCCTCATCCGGAAGAGGATCCGGGACAGGGGATACCGTTTCGATCTCTGAATCCCTGAAGAGCACAGCTGAATATTCAGAAGCATAGATTCTGCTATGATCCTTCTCTATATCCTTTATGATCTCCCTGTCCCTTGAGAGCCGTTTCCCGAAAAGCGTATAGCCGTTCTTGTCGTCAAGTGTGATTATTACAGTCATAAGCATATTATACAGAAAATCAGTCTTCTCGATTCATAGATTGCTTTCCCCTGAATTGCTTGAACGGATTATCGGGAGCAATCATCCTGAGGACCCGTTCCTTCTTTTCTTCCTTTATGGAGCGGACCGTTCTCCAGAAGTCGGCGAGAAGCTCTCTGTCAGCCCAGGTGTCCTTCTCTGCGAAGATCGCTATCTGCTCGAGAAGGAGGAGCACATCCGCTGTCTCTTCCGCGAGATTCCTCCAGGCGCCATTACCTGTGCCATGATGCTCGTCCTGGACGAAGTCCTTCCTGAGCTTGAACGCGGCATCCGCTAGCTCCACAGCTTCCTCCGCAAGCTTCATCAGCTGGTGATCGAAGCCGAAATGTGCAAGTATCTGTCTTATTTCCTTGTCGTTGTCTTTTCCCATATATATTCCCTTTTCTTCCTTTCCCTGGGTTCTCATGAAAAGCCGAAAGGGCGTGTAAACCCTTCCGGCAAAAGGAGAAAACTTATGAACAACACCTCTTTGTCTTTCCGTGCTGTCTTTCAATCATCAGGGAGAGCGGCAAAGCCGCCGTATTCCCTCAGCCCTCCAGGAAACCGGATGCAGGGCTTCCTTTCGGAAAGCCGCATCTGAAGTTCCATGGAGGAAGATCCAGTACCGTAATGGAAAGGTTCTCTGTATTCTCTATCCCGTTGAGGAGCCTCTTTGCCGTGAGCCTGATGTTCGGCTTCGGGAGCATGATGATGTCCCTTGGCGCTGAGTTCTCGAGGAGGACTCCTACGGACTTCATCCCCATGTATCTCTTCGTCGTGAACCTTCTGCATCTCTGCTCTGTCTCAAGCCAGTCAGCCACTACGGCCATGAAGAGGAGCATATCGCCCTTATGGCTTTCTATGCCGCTCCCCGGATCGCCCGGGTACATCGGCGCATGCTCTTCCGCGTATCGGCGGAGCTCTTCTGTCAGCGATTCGTTGTAACTGTTCGCCCTGTCGTTATCGATCCTGATCATCGGCCTGAGCTCAGGCTCAGAGCCATCACCGTGGTCTATGAATTCAGCGAACCTTCTGTCATTCCTCGCTATGGTGAACGAGTAGGCGGGGAATTCCTTCCCGGGGAATGATTTCATGTTGGCGAATGAATAGCCGTCGATTACCATGATGCATCCTTTTATTCCGCAGTGACGATGATGTACTCATCGTTCTTCTCGACTTCATATCCCATGCCGGAGTCCGTGCTGTATGCTCCTTCCTCGATATCCTCGGTTATCTCCGGAGCACGTTCTGGCACATACATCGTTATGTGCAGAGTCGCCGTGTATTCCTTCGCTCCCAGCGTGAGGGCTGAGAGCAGAAGGATCATGAGAGCAGCTGCCCTGTATTTCCTTTTTTGCATTCTCTTTCCTATTTCCAGAACCAGCAGGAACCGTATCGCCAGGTCTCGTTCAAGATGAGATCGGCATAGTATTCCGCTATGTTCATCGTCCTCCGCTTCCTGAGCGGGATTGACTTGTAGTCCTCATCCGTCTTCGAGAGGTACTCTCCGAATTCCTCCGGTGTCTCGAACTTCCCGATGAAATGCCTGTCGATGTAGTCGCTTATGCGCTCAGGCATCGAGAGGAAATCCGGCATGCCTATGCAGAGGGATCTCACTATCGATATGTCGTGCTTCCCGTATCCCGGGTATGCCCTGTACCAGCTCTCCGCATTCCCCGGCGTGTGCATTATCGCCCTGCATCCGAGGACCTTCATTCCCGTCTTGTCGGAGATCAGCTCGGCGATCTTGTCCGCTATCTCCTTCATGGCATTCTCGCTCATGGCGGGGATCGTCAGGGCGATTATCGTCTCACCCTGTATCTCTGATGATTCACCCGCGAAAGCGGTTCCTGATGCGGACAGGCAGGACTCTATGTCCTTCCTGAGATCCTTCCTGTTCTTCTTCCCTGTGTCTCTGAGCGTGATCTCAGCCGTTCCTTTCCTGATCAATCCGATCCCCCTTTAGAGTCTTACCCATATCCCGAAATCGCTGAGTATGGTGTCCTCTTCCCATGAGTATTCCGAATGGTCCTGGAGCCTTATCCGCGTACCGCGGATAGGTAAGTACCAGTCGCTGAAGTCATATTCCGAATTGTTCACGGCAGTTGATCTGTCCATGCGTATGACAGCGGTGCCGGATAGGTCCTCAAGCGTGTAGCTTCCGGTTCCTTCTGCTTCAGTGAACGTGAATTCATCCTTATGCACTGAATCAGTCCAGTCGGATAGCCTGTTGTCATAGCGGATCATCCTGCAATGGGTATAGGTTCCATTGTAGGTTGCATAGGGCTCGGTATCCCATTCCTCCGTGATCGGATCCTTCGCATATAGCTCAAGCGTGACAGGGGAGCCTGCCGTCGGTTCCCAGTGGTCATCGAGCACTGTCAGCACGGCTTTCTCGCGCGCGGCTCCGTATCCATGCTCTGCATAATATGAACCTGGCGTAAGCCCCTCGAAGAGCGATTCCCTGTAGCCTGGTCCTGTCCCAGGCTGGTAGCCGCAGGACGCCAGAAGCACGATGGCTATAATGAGGATTGCGATGTTTCTTCCCCGCATGGTCTTCTCCTATCTCTTCAGCTTCCTTATGAAGCTGCTGAGCTTTGACACGTCCGAAGGACGGGGTTCCTTCCTCATCGCATCAAGGATCCCTTCCTCCCTCATGCTGAGATAATGGCTGGGAGAGAGGATGATATGGTCGATGACCTTTATGTCGCACTTCTCAGCAAGTTCGATGATCCTCTCGGTGCATATCCTGTCCTCGGTGCTTGCCTTGGGGAATACATCCTTCGGGTGGCTATGTGAGATGATGAGGAAGAGGCGCCCTGTTGGGTGATCCTTCCTTGCCTTCTGCAGGAAGCCGACCACGTCCATGGTCACCTCGTATCTTGTTCCCTTGCCGCAGCTGTAGATTCCAAGCATCTCGCACTGCGATGAAAGTAGGAGCATCTTCACATATTCTCTGTTCCATCTGTATTCCGGGCGGAGCACTCTCTCCGCATCCGATGTGTTGCATATCTTCACGCTAAGATTATAGCCCTGTTTCAGTGTTTATTGCATTTTAATATAAACGAATAGAGGGTTGATGCTGATTCATGCTGAACTGAACAGCGAAACAAGAAAGGGCAGGAGTGACCCTGCCCGTATATCAATGCTCAATCCGGAGCGTAATATCTGCTGAGGAGACGACGAGCCTTATCTGCTGCGCGTCCGTATGCACGATATCGCAGACGGCTTCCGCGTTGTCGATCACTATCGGCATCTCGAGCCCGAGCGCCTTCGAGAGCGTGTTGATTATCTCAAGCCCTCCGTTGATCTTCTCCGCGTTGGATGCGGTGTAGTAGGGGATCCATCCTGCCCTCGACTTCACCATCGGCTCGCAGACTTCCTTGATCCCGCCGTTCACCTGCTGCTCGAACATCCTGAAGCTGACGTTCTCGAAGTTGCTGTTGATCCTGTCGCTGAGCATCGAGACCTTCTTCTGGACGAACCTGTCGGCAAGCCCAAGGTAGCTCTCATCGTCAGCGATCGTGGCATCAAAGCCTTCCTTTTCGCGCTTCAGCTCCTCAATCCTCTTCAGCTGCCTGTCGCGTACCGAGAACCCGTAGAGCTTCTTCCTGAGGCTATCGATTTCCGCATCGGTGTTCCTGATGTCGTCATCAAGGCCCTTTCTTGCCTGGTTCTCGATATCCTCATGGTTCCTTATGGCTTCCTCTGTCTCATCGATGAGCGTCTGGAGCCTGAAGCCTTCCGATGTATCCCTGAACGCGGGGAAGTCGATCAGCCTGCTGTCAGCCTCTATGCGTGCCTTCTCTGCCGAAGAGACGGCTTCCTGGAGAGCCTCGATATCCTCCCTGAGCTTCGCTGCATCGGACTCCAGCTTCTCGATTGCCTTCTTTGAGCAGTCGGTGCTTGATGATGCGATGATATCGAGCTTCCTCTTCTTCTCTTCTTCGAACTTCTGGCGCTTCCTTTCGGACTCGGCTTCCCAGTCAGCCTTTGCCTGCATGATCCTCTCCTCAGGAAGAGGCTGTCCGCAGCATGGGCAGACCGTATCGAATTCCGGCTCTTCTTCGGCCTTGTACTCAAGCGCCTTTATCCGGAGGTATTCCTTCGCGTTCCTGTCATGCTCTCCGCTCTTGAGCTTTATGTCCTGCTCGATCGTGCGGAGCTTTGACCTGTACTGGGAAAGCTTTGCGCTGAGGTTCGACCATTCCCTTGAGAGCCTTGAGGATTCCTCTGAGGCCTCCCTGTTTTTCTCGTCGTTCTCCCTGTTGTATGCCGCTTTCTTCTCGTTGTATTCCATCGAGAGACGGCTGAGCTTGTCCTTTGCCTCGATGAGCGCTGAGTCGGTGTTGAGGCTTGCCTTTCTCTCTATGAGTGCTGCCTTATGCTTTTCCAGCTTTCCGATCTCCGTCTCAAGCGCTGCCTTGTCCAGACCTGTGAGGTCAGGGATTGCCCTCTCAGCCTCATCGATCCTCGGCTGGATCTTCTCGAGCTCTTCCTTCGTGTTCTTCACCCGGATGCGGAGGCTTTCCCTATAGTCGTCTACGTTCCCGCTTCCGATTTTCTTCTCGAGCTTCTCGAATTCCTCATCGGAAGCATAGACATCCTCATTGCTGACATCGCCGAAGATGCCGATGAGGGTAGAGCGCCTGTCCGCCCAGTTCATCTTCTCTGGGAACGAGTCGGGGATGCTGAGCATTATTGCCTTATCATACTGGAAGATCCCATCGAGATGCTTCCTGTAGAGCGATTCTGATACAGGCTTGCCGTCGATGAAGTAATCGGTCGTATGGCCCTTGAATTCCTGCTCCTTCGTATTGCGGTTCTTGGCGTACACCTCATGGAACGCCTTCTTCAGCGTCAGGAGCTTATCCTCATCAAGCTGGAACACAGCTTCCGCGCTGTGCGTGAGCCCATGGAGCTCATCCCCGTTCTCATCAAGCGTCTTGGGGTTCCAGTCCTTCTTCCCTGAAGCCGTTATGCCATAGAGGAGATATGATATGGCATTCGCTATGGTTGTCTTTCCGGTGCCGTTCGCACCATATACCGTGATGTCCTTTCCGGCGGCATCGATATCTAGATGCTTTATGCCCTGGAAATTCTCGAGTGTCAGTCTCTGAAGTCTCATGTGCGTTTCCTCCTTATATTGGAATCCTTCAGAAAGGGAACGGCCGAAGGCCGGTGGAATATCCCTGAAGGCAGATTTTCGTTTCTGGAGATTCTTTCCTTATGAATGACAGAATCAGAAAGCCTTCTGATATATAGGCTGTGAGATACGTAGCTATCAGTGTTTGTGATAGTCGTGTTTTTTATTTCTGGTAATTGCCCCTTGGAGAGCCTTTATCCGGGGCGTGGGCGTGCGCCCTGAGCTTCCTGAGCGACATGGGATCTGCGAAGATCATGGTGCTGTAGCATTCAGGACAGAGCAGCTCCATGTTCTCTCTTTCCATACTGTAGATATCGCCGTTCCGGAAATACATGATGAGGTCGTCCATTGAATTATATTTCTTCCGGCACTTGTGGCATCTATGCTTCTGGGACTTCCATATGTATTCCTTTATGGAAATCGGAACACGGCAGTTGTGGGGACGTTCGTATTCTCCACGGAGCCAGCGGCTTACGATTTCCCTGTGCCGGTATTCTCTCGCGCATGATTCAGAGCAGAACTTCCGGACGCTGATCTGAAGCGGCTTCCCGCAGCAGAGGCAGCGGTTCTCTATCTGCCTTGTGCCCTTGTTGTGGGGTGCTCTGTTCCTGTTTCCAGGCTTCCGGACCGGAAGAGGGCCGATATGCCGTATGTATGCCTTCCTGACAGCGCTTTCAGAGCAGCCGAGCTCTCTTGCTATCTCCATATATGGAATGCCATTGCTGACTGATTCCCTGATGAATGTGATTCTTTCCTCGGATAAGCTCTTTCGTGGCATAACGCCTCCTGATGATTATAGCCCGGAAACGGCGGGATTATGCTTCCGGGAGAAGAGATCATGGGAAAAGGTGAAAGCTGGCGGCAGGAATCGGACCTGCTGGGACCTGCGTACGGGGCAGGGGCCAGACCATCAGGCGTCGCCAGCGTAAAACATGGCGGGCTGGCCGGTTTGAGAGAGAATTGAGATTGCCAGCCGCCGACAGCTCCAGAGGGAGTCGAACCCATCGTTACCGGGATGAAAACCCGGTGTCCTGACCGTTAGACGAGGGAGCCGGAACCGGCCCGTAAGGGCCGGAACAGAATAACATTGGAGGATCTCTCCTCTGCTCCCGGATGGGCTTGAACCATCGACCCGATGATTATGAGTCATCTGCTCTCACCGCTGAGCTACAGGAGCGAAGCCTCGTGCCGGAATCGAACCGGCGTGGTCGGCTTGGAAGGCCGATGCCTAGCCACTCGGCTAACGAGACAGATGCAGGAGAGGGGTTCTCTCCTGCAAAGGAGTTCCCAATTGAAAGCGGCGAGGATCCTCCCTCCGCCGGCCATTGCCTCACGGCAATGGCTATAAATGCCAAATAAAACAAAAACGGAAAAAGCCGCCTATCAGATTCGAACTGATGACAATCCGCTTACAGGGCGGAGGCTCTGCCAGCTGAGCTAAAGCGGCATGATATTCCTGATGCGATTCGGACGCATGACCTCTTCCTTAGGAGGGAAGCGCTCTATCCTGCTGAGCTACAGGAATATGGAGCAGGGTTTGACCGTGCTGTGCTCCGGTCGGGATACGGATCATCCCGGCAGCAGCTCCGATTACGGAGTGGTGGCACTGCACCCTGCAAAGGCCCCTTTTACGACAGCGGATGGGGTTCCGATCAGCTCTACGACGCTGCGGAATGGGCCACATCACCGATACGTTTGCAACCGATATCGGGCTCAGTGCTTCCGGTACTACGACCCCGTGCGCTGCGGGGACATTCAGCAAGGGTGGGATTCGAACCCACGAAGGCGTTAACCTTGGCTGTTTTCAAGACAGCTGACATAAGCCTCTAGTCGACCTTGCTAAAGGATGGAAACCTCGGCCCTCAGAATATCATCACAGGGTTCTCAAAGGTCGAGGAATCCGATAGTGCAACACCAGCAGAATCAGATGTGAATGACATTCCATTCTGATCTTGCCGATAGCGGAGAGAGCAGGATTCGAACCTGCGGAGAGTTTCCCCTCGGCTGCTTAGCATGCAGCTGCCTTCGGCCTCTCGGCCATCTCTCCAGAACGCGCCATGAGCATCCGCGGCGCGGGTTCCGTTCATCCTTTTTAGAGGGAGATGATGATCGGTTTCCTTAATGACGTCCTCCCTATAGGCGCTGCTGGAGTCGAACCAGCCGAATGCGGATCCAGAGTCCGCCGCCGTACCGCTGGGCCAAGCGCCAAAGAAAGCCGGGACGAGGCATTAGCCCCGATGACAGAACGAATTCCCGGCATAGGTCCTCGACGTTACGATCGTCGTCCTGAAGGTCCAAAGCCTTCCGTGCTGCCATTACACCAGACATCTGAAAGGATGGCTAATCATGCCCTCCGGGTCCCGGTTTCTTAGACCTGCCGGGGCAGGCTGGGAGCTGCTTCTTGAATCTGAATTTCCTCGGACACCGCATTTATCAGACCAGATTCCTTAAAGTGCTTCCTATCGCAGGGGAGGGATTCGAACCCTCGACATCCGGCTTATGAGACCGACAAGCTACCGCTGCTTCACCCTGCAACATTTAAGCCGTGATATATCCGAGATCAAGAACATGATACGGGTTATTCGGATCTGTTATCGTTATGTATTTCTTGATACTGCTGTCCTCCATAAGGCTCTGGAAGAGCTCGATATCCTCAACAGGCCTTATCGTTTCCGATTCATGATCTGCAACCGCATCGAACTCAAGGACCTCAGCCCCTGTATCGATTGCAATAATCCAGTTTTTCTTATCGAGAATGTACCTATTGAGTATTCTGAAAGAGCCTCCGTTGTCCTTGATTTCGTAATGGAGGACGATATGCTCCGTTCCTCCACGGACATCCATCGGATCAAATCCGGCATAAAGGCCGGCAATAGCCGCTATGGCTACAAGCAGCATCGTAGTGATTTTCCTCATGATCTCTTCTCCTTCGCTATGGATTTGAAAGAACCAGGTGGAGAGACTGGATTCGAACCAGCAACGGCCTGATCCACAATCAGGGGCTCTGCCGTTGAGCTACTCTCCACAAGAAAGGGAAAGCGCAGCGGGTGGTTTCCATATGGGGGGATCTGAGAATTTTCCTGCTGCGCTCTCCGACGATGACGGGCGGGCTTGAACCGCCGACTTCCGGATTGACAATCCGGTGCTCTGACCTGCTGAACTACGCCATCATATCCTGTTCCCCGCATCTCGCGGGATGGCCGGAATACCATTCGCCCAAGTCCGCATGGGTTGCGGCATCCTGTGTTTTTACGGGCCGGATGCATGCCCGAAGGAGGTTTTATGACCAAACATCATCGCTGAACAATATAGCATATGGCTTATTTAATGTAAACATTCAGATAGCAGGAATATGAATAAACAGCGAATTTTAGAAATATATAGTCAGCAGCTCAATGATTATTACGGCTGTGACCAACCCGCAGAGGAAGGAGAGAAGGGCGGTTATCGCCATTTCCTTCATGGAGAAGGTGATTGCCTTCCTTTCCTCTGGGACGGGCTCCAAGTTCTTCCTTATCCGCCTGATGCTCATGCGCTTCTTCCTCTTCCGGAATATCTCCTGATGATCCTGTTCGTACCCATGACCACAAGGATGCCTCTGATGGAGTAGGCTATCCTGAGCCTGAGGAATCCCAGGAACCTGATCCGGAGGAGGAACCCATCCTCCTTTCCGTTCTCGATACGGAAGTACGCCGCTTCGATGTTCTTTTCCTTTATCCTCATGGAGAGCGGCTTTCCGTTCCTGCTCTCCATGTTCCCTTCGATGATTATATTGTCGACGCTTCTTCTCATCATGAGGCCTTCCGAGTCATACTTCCTCATCACCTCATTGATGCCGGCGACCGTAAGCTCTGCTTTTGTATCCTGCATCAGTTGTCCTCGATTACGTGTCCTGCCGGTGCTGGCGGCTCATTTCCCGTCCATGCCTTATACAGCGTTCCTGAAAAGACAAGAGTCATGATTATGGCCGCTGCCGCCAGTCCGCTGAGCATGATGCCGAGAAATATCCTCTTCTCATGCATCCGCTTCTTCCTTCTCCTTCGCGAGAAGCTGCTGGAGCTTCTTCTCCGAGAGCCTGAAGATGCTGCATTCCTTATCCGTCACGATAGCCGGGATAAGCCTTGAGGCCTGCGTTCCCAGATAGCCTGGAGGGATGCATTCGACCCTGTATCCCGGTCTTTCGTTGTTCTCGTATATCATTCTGCAGTTCACGCAGATCCTGCAGTTTCTTTCCTTCTTTATATCTGCCATCTATCTCTCCTTATCTCCTCCCTATGGCACTTTTGACTGACCGCTCCGAAGGAGCCGGCCTAATTCCTGAATTTCGACAGATCCGCATCGGTTATGCTGAATGAGCCAGCTGCGGATTCGACCATGTATTTCTCAAACATTTCCGGATGATCCCACTCTGAAGAGAGTGGTGCTGAATGATCTTCTGGGCTTCCAGCTCGCGAGGGTGTAGCGACCCATCTTCGCTGCGGCTCCTGGCTTTCCTCCAAGGAATTCCTTGATCCGTTCTACATACTTCTCTTTCTCGGCTTTGAGAGCTGACATGCTTCTGTCGATATCCTGTATTTTGAGAACGAGATCGAGGATCTCTTCCGTAGCTGTTATGTTCTTTGTTTCCATATAGCCCTCCTAGAATCCGAAGAGAACAGCCGTCTGGATTCTGGCGCTATCCGTGTCGATGCCGAAGCTGAGATTATCCAGCGTTCCCTTTGCCGGCATCAGATATGCAACCGAGAGAGCGGTGTTCCCCATATGGATCGAGATACCAGCACGGTACACAAGGCGCGCCGCCCTGAAGAACGACTGGAAGCTCGGATCGCTGAGCCCGTTCAGGAGCCAGCTGTTTCCGATATTCAGAAAGTCGAACGCGAGTCCCGCCCCACCGAAGATATCGAACGCGTCCAGGAACTGGACCGAGACGTTGAGGGTAGGCGTGAGGGATATCCTGTGCATGCCGTTCCCTGCTGGCGTGTATTCGACGGGGATATCAAGCTCGAAGAAGAGCGGGTTGATCCGGATGTCCGCGCCGAAGCCGTAGCTCTTTATATCCGACCAAGTATCACTGCTTCCCAGATTCCCTCCAATTGATGCGGAAGCACCCATCTGGAGGAATGGCCCTGCTGTCAATATGCCTGCTGCAAGCATCATTACTGCTGTAAATGCGATCAGTTTTCTCATGTTTTTCCTTCTGCAGCTCTTGCTGCATATGTATTATAGGATGATTGGAATGAATAGCGAAAAATTCGCTGGAAAATATCAATGAATACGGAATTTCTATATTATGGGTGCTTCCTGTATATTCCACTGCATGACGGAAAAATAAGAGAAGAGCCGCCTTGTGGCGGCCCTGATGAGAGATAGCTGAATTGGCTCAGAAGTCGTAAGGCTGGGAACCTTTGAGCGGCTGTCCTGTAAGCCTCTGGATGAGAGTCGGAAGATATGGGATATCCTGCTCATACTGATTTTCTTCCTCATCAACTGCCACGACGTGGATCATGCCGTTATCCTCATTATGACAGGCCTCGATGTAGGGAAGGAGTTCTGACTGATAAGCAAGCTCCTTGGCGAAAGCGACATCTCCCTGATCGCATTCCGCAAGTTCCTCTGGAGAGAGGTTGCTGTATTTTTCGTGGACAGATCTGTTGTGCTTCTCCCAGAGGAATCTGGTGATGATGAGAACGCCTGTCTCCTCACTGAGCTTTTCGCAGATACTGAAGAATTCCGTGGCACCTTCAGGACGGTTGAAATGCGATCTTGCAAACTCGAAAGCAATGAAGCTGAGTTTCCTCTCTTTTATCAAAAAAAATCAGCAAGAATACACCATCTTCCAAGCAAAGCGAAAGATGGTGATGAATTGCCTGTTCTTCTTTCCGGTTCTTTGTAAATTATCAGTATTATGGTAGAATAAGATATGACAGATAAGGATCGCATCTCAAAGAACGAGACTATCAAGGAGAGAGGCAAAGCCATGCGTCTCCGTCATGCCTCGATGCGTCCTGTCGTCGTTGAGCTGAAGCTCGATCTGAAGTGCCTGAACAACGCAGAGCGGAGCAGGCTCTTCCTGTATTTCGCTGAGTGCAGATGGCTCTGCAACTACCTCATAGGCCTTGCCGCTGACAAGTTCAGGGACTTCAGAACGAAGACCCGAAGCATCACATCACTTGATAAGGATAAAAACACGGTCGCAAGGGAACTGACGATGCCCGCGAAGTTCATACAGAACGTGTACTCCTCGCTGAAGCAGGACATGAAATCGCTCGCGGCAAAAAGGAATAAGACCGGAAAGAAGAACGGAGCGCTGAAGTTCAGATCCTCTTACGATTCAATAGAGCTCAACCAGTATGGCAATACCCATTGGATATGCTTCGGCCCGTCCGGCAATAAGAACGGAAAATATAAGAACACGATCCACATCGCGGGGATAAAGCGCCCGATACGCGTGTTCGGGATGGAGCAGATACCTGCCGGAGCCGAATACGCCAACGCGAAGCTCGTGAAGAGGCCGTCGGGCATATACCTCATGCTGACGTGCTACATCCCGAAGCATGAAGGCTCTCAGGAAACGGAGCCGAAGCCGGATCTCGGCATCGACTTCGGGATAAAGACAGCGATTACGACCTCGGAAGGTGAGAAATTCGACATATCGGTCCGAGAACCGGAACGCCTCAAGGGGCTTCAGAAGAAGCTTGCCCGCCAGAAGAAGGGTTCCAGGGGCTGGTATGACACGAAGAGACGCATCCAGAGGGAGTATGAGAGGCTCGCCAACAGACGGCGGGCAAAGGCCAATCAGGTATACCATGACATCGTCACGGGAAGAAGGCTTGTTGTCATGCAGGACGAGAACATCAAGGGATGGCACAAGGGGCTATTCGGGAAGCAGGTGCAGAACTCCGCGCTTGGCACGCTGAAGAGCAGGCTCAAAGCCAATCCGAACGTCCTTATGATAGACCGCTTCTTCCCATCGACGAAGATGTGCCCTGTATGCGGGCATATCCATGAAGGCATCACGCTCTCTGACAGGACGTTCGCATGCCCGGCGTGCGGATATGCCGAGGACCGTGATGTGAAGGCTGCCAAGACACTGCTTCTTGCAGGCGAGCATGAGATAGCCTGCACGCTTCCGGAACAGAAGCGTACTCCGGTGGAGCGGATGTCAGACTTCGATG
>CALXLE010000053.1 GCA_944389115.1 uncultured Spirochaetaceae bacterium | reverse complement strand
CCTTGCAAGCTGATTAGGCACATAACCGTTCTCCCTTGCGATACGGAGTATCAGGTCGATGTTCTCCTTCGATACCCTGCCTCTGTTATGGAGCACCCTGTCAACCGTTCCTATGGATACTCCTGCTTTATCTGCAATCTCCTTAAGCGTCACCACATATCAATGATGCCCTGCATAAAGGGAAAAGAAAAGCCCCATCCTTCAGGACAGGGCAATAAGCTGGAGCTTTCGCTCAGAATGTGAATCCAAGCACCAGATCAGCAGAGCCATAGTGCTCGCCAGACGGCATGTAGTAGCGGTAATGGACCTCGGCTCCGAGTGAGAAGATATCACCGCAGTAGAACCTTATGCCAAGCACTCCGGAAGCAAACCATGCAGAGCTGAATACAGTTCCGATGTTGACATCCGCGAGCGTATGGATGCTGTTGAAGTAGGCGTTATCAGTATTATCCGCAGGATTAGCCAGCGAGTATCCGACACCGCCTCCGAGATAGAAATCAACTGGCCCTGACATCACATCGGCCGTGATCTTAAGATCGATCGACGAAGCCTCTGCATAGTTGAGCGCATTGAAATACTGAAGATTGTCAGCAAGGTTCCAGGCACCTCCCTTTGGAAGGAAATCAACCGTTATATCCGACCGGAGACCGAATCCGAAGTGATCACCGATTGGGATGATGTTCCTGAAATCAAGCCCTATACCGAACTGGGCAGCAGGGGTTGAGAAGCTGAATGCATCTGTGAATCTCGAACCAGCGCCGAACCTGAAGAGCAGGGAGAATGCAAACGGCGAGTCATCATCAGCAGCCTCAGGAAGGACAGGAACGGGCTCCGTTTCAGGCAGAATGACGTCAATGGCAGCAATCTCATCAGCTGCAGCAGGCTCTTCCTCTGCAGGGACAGATGCCTCGGATGGCATGGAAAGATGCATGATATATGCGATTATATCCTGATAAACCACATCGGCATTTGCCTTTGCAGTCTCCCTGCTGATGGTCTCCGGAAGATTCAGTCTTGCACCGCCTTCGATGAAGCTGTATGTGATACCTTCAATGCTGCTGCCATATTTCTCTGCCTCATATGCAAAGAAGCCTTCAGCATCGGCATCTGTCACGATAGAAGGATAGAGAAGATCGGCATAACCATCTCCGATAGCTATAGTAAGCTCATATCCATCGTATTCATAAGTGAACACATCAGCCTCCGGTGTCTCCGGGACATCAGCTTCAGCTGCAGCAGCCTCTGCAGGGACTGGCTCTGCAGAAGGAGGAAGCACAGCCTCAGTTCCTTCCGGAATCATAGCGCTGGCAGTCGATGCCGCAGATTCCGACCAGTTCTCACCATCATATGAGCGCTGTATATACAACGTGTAATCCTGATAAGGATCAAGTCCTTCGGCCCTATATGTGCTCGTATCGGCGGAGACAACGATCCATCCATCTGGATCCTCCCCTCCCAGCTGATAGCGGTATGCCGTAACATCTGGATCATCAAGGAGCCATTCCCATTCGACAGTCATGCTGGCAGCAGCAAGCTGTCCGAGAGCGGCAAAGAACACAACGGCAAGAATCAGCACGTATTTCAAAGGTTTATGCATATTCTAGTCTCCAATACCCCTATTCTATGCTCAAGGCGCCCGGCAGGCAAGAATGAATGGAATCTTATGTCATACGCTTATATAATCATCCCATGGAAACTATCAGAAGCATAGCCGTATTCTCAGGAGCATCCTTCGGGAATAAGCCTGAGTACAGAGAAGCGGCAGCGGCTCTGGGAAAGGCAATCGGAAACAAAGGACTGACTCTGATCTATGGAGGAGGATACTGCGGTCTGATGGGAGCAATCGCAGAAACTGCAGGTAAAGCCGGAAGCCATGTCATAGGTGTCCTCCCGGAGGCGATGAACACAAAGGATGTACGTCTCAAGGATGTTGAGACGGAACTTATAATCGTCCCGGACATGCATGAGAGGAAAAGGCGGATGTATGAGCTTGCAGATGCATTCATCGCAGCCCCGGGCGGCATAGGAACGATGGAGGAGCTTTCCGAGATATATACATGGCGACAGCTCGGATACCACAGGAAGAACATAGGACTCTACAATCCCTGCGGCTACTGGGATCCATTCATCAGAATGATAGATAAAGGAACACTGGAAGGATTCATATCAGAGGAAGTAAGAAGCATACTGATTGTCGAATCCGATCCGGAAAGGCTTCTGGAGAAACTGGCAGAGAAGCCGTGCGCACTGCCGGAAAAGCATGGCTGACAATGGACAAGAAACAGCTGAGAAAGACCATCAAAAGCCGTATCAGCAGGCTTGAATCAAAAGCAGATGAAGCTCGCATGATCATGGAGAGGATCAAAGAGCTCCCGGAATACAGGGAAGCTGGGACTGTGCTTGCATTCATCCCCCTTCCAGATGAACCGGATATAATGCCTTTACTGGCGGATGACACACGGGTGCTCTATCCATATATCGAGGACGGAGTGATACACTTCAGCGCATCGGATGAATTCCATATGGCATCATATGGGGCAATGGAAGCAGGACATGCCGAAGCAGACTATGATTCAGCCCTGATGCTCGTCCCCCTTCTTGGATACAGCAGGAAGCTGCAGCGTCTTGGCCGCGGGGGCGGATTCTACGACAGATACATCGCCGCAAACAGGGGAAGGATAATAACAGCGGGCGTTGCATTCAGCATTTCACTGCTTGAGGATTTCGAGGGAGAGGACCATGATGCGGTCCTGGACATGGTAATCACTCCGGATTCTGTGGTACGAATTCCTGGGAACGCATCATTGTGAGGAATCTCTCCGTAGTTTCATTATCTGCGCATTCCACAAGCATCTTGCGGAAATCCGGATCATGGACCCATGAGAGTATGGATGCAACGGCTTTCAGGTAGTCCGATTCATGGGATGGGGATGATGCGATGACGAATATTAGCTTCACGGGATCGGGGTATCTGTCATCAAAGATAATCCCATCCCTGGAGAATCCTAGAGCCGCTATTGGATGATCAATCCCGGGAACCTTGCCATGGGCGATTGCAACGCCATGGCCGATTCCCGTTGACTGTATGCGCTCCCTCCGATGGACAGCCTCCCGGAAACGCTCTTTATCCGGAAGCTCATCAAATACAGAGCATGACGAGATTATCTCATCTATTGCCCTGTATTTTTCATCGGAGGAGACAATGCAGAGAACAGAGGAAAGATCTCTCACTCTTTCTCCTCGAGGTAAGCGTTTATCGCACGTGCAGCTTTCCTTCCCTGCCCCATTGCAAGTATCACGGTAGCAGCACCCAGAACGATATCACCACCGGCGAATACGCCCTTCATCGATGTCTCATTCGTAGCCTCATCGACTATGAAATTACCCCTCTTATTGGTTTCAATCTCAGGTGTTGTCTTCTTGATAAGCGGATTGGAAGCATTTCCTATGGCAACAATCACCGTATCATAGTCGACAGTATAATCGGAGCCTGCAATCTCGACAGGGGAACGGCGGCCAGAAGCATCTGGCTCCCCGAGTTCACAGCGCCTTATGACAACACCTTTGACAATACCGTTCTCATCACCGAGGATCTCTACTGGCTGAGAGAGCGTGCGGAGATTGCATCCCTCCTCTATCGCATGCTCTACCTCTTCCTTTCTTGCAGGCATCTCGGAGCGTGTTCTCCTGTATACGATATCGACAGTCTCTGCACCTAAGCGGAGAGCTGTGCGGGCCGCATCCATAGCGACATTGCCTCCACCGAATACAGCGACCTTATGTGAGTGGAAATAAGGAGTAAGCGAATGCTCGGCATCATAAGCCTTCATCAGGTTGGACCGTGTGAGATACTCATTCGCAGAGAAGACGGAGATAAGGTTCTCCCCAGGTATGTTCATGAACTTCGGAAGGCCTGCCCCCGTACCGATGAACACTGCGTCGTATCCATCAT
Organism: uncultured Spirochaetaceae bacterium; assembly: GCA_944389115.1. Classification (GTDB taxonomy): domain Bacteria; phylum Spirochaetota; class Spirochaetia; order Sphaerochaetales; family Sphaerochaetaceae; genus Ornithospirochaeta. Next base: position 450 of record CALXLE010000053.1, on the reverse strand, counting down.
CCTCCATAAGCTCCTTTACTGTGCGTGTACGCCCGATAAGCACATTGCGCTGGAACTCAATGCCCATGGATTCGAGCTTTGACAGCTCCTTCTCGACAAGATGCTTCGGAAGCCTGAACTCAGGAATGCCATAAGAAAGAACCCCGCCCATCTTATGCAGAGCTTCGAATACAGTCACGCTATGGCCCATTCTCCTCACATCGGCAGCACAGGCCATTGAAGCAGGGCCAGAACCAACAACAGCGACTCTCTTGCCGGTTGCAAGAGCAATCTCCGGAAGCTTCACATTGTCCTTCTCATGGTCAGCGACAAAACGCTCAAGACGTCCTATTGCCACAGCCTTATCGACATCCTTATGCATTCTGCCGACCGTGCAGAATTTCTGGCACTGGTTCTCCTGAGGACATACACGACCGCAGATCGCAGGCAGAAGGCTGCTCTCCTGGATGA
>CALXLE010000052.1 GCA_944389115.1 uncultured Spirochaetaceae bacterium | reverse complement strand
GAAGCATGAGCTTCTGAAGCTCGCTCTTGCCGATGAGGAGGAGAAGGGCAGCGGATTCACTTCCCGCCCTGATAACGATGCCTATTACAGAGAAAGCGACGAGGAATAGGACTGCCATATTCGGAGGGACATTCGATCCTCCTCATATCGGGCATATGCATATATTCCATGAGGTCGCAGAGCTTACTCCATTCAATGGTCTTCTTGTCATGCCTGCCAGGATATCGAACTTCAAGCAAGGAACAGAGCCCGCATCATTTGCTGACAGGATCAGGATGGTGGGACTCCTCGCTGAAGATTATCGGAAATCATACCCAGACGATGATCTTGCCATAACGGTATCGGACTGGGAGGGGATGAGATCCGGAATAAGCTATACATCCGATACAATACGGCATTTCTTCAATGAGCTTTCTTTCGATGGAAAGGTAGATTTCATCATCGGCGATGACCATCTGTCGAAGCTCAGCGGATGGCATGACTTCGGCTATCTTTCATCGCATGTCCGTTTCTGGTGCTTCACCCGGGATGGCGAGGCTGTCAATGATACCGATGCTGAGGTCATATTCATGCATAGCAGCAAGGTCCATGCATCAAGCACGGAGATAAGGATGGGGGATAGCGATGGCATGCTGACACCGTCTGTCAGGAGGTATATCGATGAGCATAGGCTATACAGAGCTTGAATCCAAGGTCCGGGCAATGATAAAGCCGAAGCGCTTCATCCACTCCGAAGGCGTTGCGGCTGTATCGGCAGAGCTTGCAGAGCGTTTTGGTCTGAATGTCGCTGATGCAAGGTATATTGGTATCTACCACGATGCATACAGGTATTCAGCGGATAGCACCTCCCCTGATTTCTGCAGAATCCATGGCATAGAGGTATTCCCTGAGGAAGAGGCCGATCCGATGCTTCTCCATGGAGCGCTTGCAGCCATTCATTTCGATGATGATGCGGAAGGACCTGTTCCCGATGCATTCAAGACAGCTGTAAGGCATCATACCCTTGGCTCAAAGGAGATGGGACCGTATGGTGCCGTGGTCTATATCGCCGACTATATAGAGCCGGGTAGAAAGCACCTTACAGATGAAGATAGGAAGCATATCCTCTCTGCGGAAACACTTGAAGGCATGATCATCAGGATCATGGACATGCAGCGTGCATACTTCATCAGGGAAGGAATAAAGGAAGCGGCTGTCTCTTCAGAGCTGTATGATTATATAGCAGCAGGGGGAAGGCTTTGAAAAAGCTTCTGATTGCAATGCTTTCTGCGCTGATGCTTCTTGTATCATGCGGTATGCCTGACAGTTCTATGATGCTGTATTCGGATGGCGGCTGCACCATATACAGAAGCCGTGGTGAAAACACGGTCATTATCCGTGTCTCATACAGCGATCTGCAGTATATTGAAGGGCTATCAGGAATGGATGGGAAGTCTGCGCTGGTATCTCTTTTCGATATACCGGAGAGCTCTGTTACGGAGATTGGGTGGGATGAATATTTCGATAGGCGGAACATGCTTGTGCTGCTTGCGAAGGAGACTCATTCATCCTCTCCAGAGATGGCATTATGGAAGAATGCGGAGGACTTGGAGAACACCGCATTTCTCGATACTATTAACACGCTTTCATCCTCATTCGATGAAGCTCTGGTCAAAGCAATGACAGAGAGCCGCGGCGGATACAGAGAGTACAGGCTGGGGGATATCATCACTCCTGCCGGATCCTGGGAAAAGGCAGAGGACTTCATCAGAATATGGATGGATGCGGCATTGGAGATTGATTATGAAGGATAACATCAGGAATATAACTGATAAGCTCAAGAGCTATCTTGAGGACCATAAGTGTGCGGATGTCATCGTGATCGATATGGAGAATGAATGCTCTTGGACCGATGCATTCGTGATTGCGACTGTATCATCGGTAGGACACCTGAAGGGTGTTGTGCATCAGCTCTGGGGTGAGCTTAAGGAGCTTGGCCTTGAGGTCAGCAACAGGCATAAGTCTCCTGGAACGGATGGATGGGAGCTCATCGACTGCGGTGATATCGTAATCCATCTTATGAGCCAGGAGCTCAGGGAGTTCTACAATCTTGAGAAGCTCTGGAAGGCTACGGAGAACATGGTGTGAGGTATGCAGAATATGGCCCTGTATCCTGCGGGCCATATTCCCTCAGTCCTTTATAATATATCCCGCTTTCCGGAGAGCCTCTTCAGCTCTCGTCCTATTTTCATCTTTGACAAGAATATAGTCGGTATTGTATGTCGATATGGCAAATATGCCGATGCCAGCATCAGCCAGTGTGCTGGCAATCCCTGATAGTATTCCTATCAGCGAGAAATCCAGGATTCCTTCAATCATGAATACTGTCCAGCCATCATCTTTTGATGTTGCGTTCGAGGGGACATCCTCGGTCCTGCATACAAGTGATTTCTCATCGGGGGTGCAACCTGTGAAGCAGTAAGGCTTACATAGATCCACAAGGGAATAATCAGGCACTTTACATATGGAAAGTGTCTCTTTAATTGGTCTAAGGGCAATCATACTACTGTCTTTGTTTTCCATTTTCCTTTCAGGAACCTCGTCACGAAGAATATGCCTCTGCAGTACCAGTCGACGAACATGCCCCAGCATACACCGAGGAATCCCATGCCAAGGTATACGCCAAGTATAACAGAGAGCATGACGCGGAAGATCCACATCGATGCAATCGATACAATCATTGTATATTTCGCATCTCCTGCAGCCCTGAGGAAGTTAGGGATGGTGAATGCAGGAGGCCAGAACAGAAGCGTCTGGAACATATTAAGTCTTATCGTCATCACAGCAAGACTGTATGCAGCATCGGAAAGGTTATAGAGCTTCGCAAGCTCTGGCGTGAGTATGAATATGGCAAAGCATGTCGCTCCCATCATAAGGAATGTCAGTCCAAGGAGCTTCTTTCCATAGTATGATGCCTGATCATACTCTCTTGCTCCGCAGCATTGGCCTACGACCGTCACAGAGGCCATGCCTATTGCCGATCCAGGGATGTTCGCAAATGTTGAGAGCGCATTGAATACAGCATTCGCAGCAATCGATGCTGTTCCGAACGATGCGACTGTCGAGCTTACGAGGATCTTTCCTATGTGGAATACGCTGTTCTCTATTCCCGATGGAAGTGCGATCTTCAGTATTCTCTTTATCATCGGCAGATCGACCTCGAACTTGAGAGGATCAAGGACATGTATCTGCTCTTCGGGGCGGGTGACCTTATAAACCATATAAAAGCATGCGGTCATGCGTGACAGAAGCGAAGCAAGCCCTGCGCCGAATGTTTCCATTCCGAACCCATATATGAACAATGCATTCCCTGATACGTTTATCAGATTCATGATGATTGCGACGATCATCGTGATTCTGCTCTTGCCCATCGACCTGAAAAGGGCGTTGCAGCTGTTGAGAACGGCAAGAAATGGGAACGATATGATGATCGGCGTGAAATATGCCAGCGCGGAATCCATCACGTCGCTCTCGATATGTCCGTATATGATATCCAGCACAGGTCTGCGGAAAATCAGCATAAGAAGCGATACGGCAAGCGAGAAGGCAAGTGACAGATACATTAGCTGCTTTGCTGAAAAGCAGGCATTCCTTTCCTCCTTCCTCCCAAGATACTGGGATGCGATTACTGCGCCGCCGGTGGCGAATGCAGAGAAGAGGAAAATCAGCAGATTGGCGATGCTGTCTATAAGCGAAACGCCCGATACAGCATGCTCTCCGACCCTTGCTACCATTATCGTATCCATCATTCCGATGGTTACGGAGAGCAATGTCTCTATCAGAAGCGGTATGATCAGTGCTTTTAGGTAGCGGTTATCAAAAAGCAGTCTGGATTTATCGATGCGTTGCATACGATGATTCTCCGCCAATGAGAATCATTGTGCAAGTGGAGTTTTACTCGGTTTTATCCTCTGTATTCTCCATCTTTGCTTCGATCCTCTTCAGTGTCTCTGCAGCCGCATACATATTCTGCGAGATGACGTCAAGCTGCTCCTTCATGCTCTTTTCCCTCCTGCTGTCTGCAAGATTCAGGACAAGAGCGGAGGTCGCAGGGGAGAGGCAGAGCCCGCAGAGAAGATAGAGGGCATAGCTTTCGCCCCTTTCCTTTGCCTGGCCTGCCACCTTGACAGCCATCATGATCCATAGAACGATAACCAGTACAATAAAAGCAAATGCAATCAGTCCGAGAAACATAAATCCTCCATAACATATTCTACTTATGAGAGCTTAAAACGGCTATAATGGAACAAGGAGAATACACACAATGCTCAGAATCGGAATTCTTGGATGCGGCAATATAGCGGGAACGCTTGCCGGAACTATGGTCAGGATGCCTGAGACGCTCAGGATAGAAGCCTGTGCGAGCAGGGATAAGGCTAAGGCTGAGGAATTTGCCTCACGCTTCGATATACCGAAGGCATATGGTTCGTATGAGGAACTGTATGAGGACACTGATATCGATCTGATCTATATAGCAACACCACATAGCCATCATAAACAGCAAATGATTGCTGCGCTTGAGCATGGCAGGAATGTCCTTTCGGAGAAGGCTTTCACCGTCAATGAGAAAGAGGCCAAGGAGGTCTTCGACCTAGCGAAGGAGAAAGGTCTTTTCGCAGGGGAGGCCATCTGGACCCGTTATATGCCATCCCGTCGCATCATCGATGGAATAATCACCTCAGGCCGAATCGGAAAGGTAGTGACTATTTCAGCCAATCTTGGTTATAAGATTCTCCACAAGGAGAGGATCCATGACCCCCATCTTGCAGGCGGAGCGCTCCTCGATGTCGGTATCTATCCACTGAATTTCGTGCTGATGGCTGCCGGCAATGATACGGTGAAGAGCCTCACTGGTCTTGCCGTGGAATCAGGCGGGGTCGATGTGAGATCTTCAGCATCCCTTATTTTCTCGTCAGGAATCGCTGCATCAATCTACTCTGATTCGGAGACGAATACCGATAAGAGGGGAATCATCTACGGAACAGAGGGCGTGATAGAGGTCAGCAATGTGAACAATCCCGAGGAGATCAGGATCTATTCAGGAGACCGCACTCCAGAGCTTCTTGAGACGATTCCGGTAACCCATGAGATCAACGGATATGAATATGAGCTGAAGGAGGCTGCGGAGTGCATAGCCAGTGGCAGGCTTGAGCCTGAATCGATGCCATGGAGCGAGACGCTGCGCGTTCTCCGCATAATGGATAGCCTAAGAGGAATATGGGGAATAAAACTCGCATCCGAACTTGAATAGCTTACACGTTTGTGCCATCATCTGCCCTCTAGGGGGCAGTGATGTTCAGTATCGGTACTCTGCTTGATGTAAAGAAGGAGAATGTCTCGCTTCTTGCAAGAATCTATTTCATATTCTTCGTGTTCGGTATGATGAGCACCGTGCTCGGTGCAATCCTGCCATCGCTCGGCGATGAGTATGGTCTTTCCCAGACTGTAAGGGGCTCTCTGCTTTCGGCGCATCAGCTTGGAAACCTCATTGCTGTCTTTGCTTCCGGCGTTCTGCCATATGCAATCGGCAGGAAACTCAATACCGTGCTGCTAGGCTCATTTGCCGCAGTAGGTCTTGTAGTGATAACACTTACCGGGAATCCGCTGATCCTTCTTCCAGCTTTCCTTATCACAGGTATCGGACGCGGGACAATGTCTACGATAACGAATGTCGTGGTCGGAGAAAATGCAGGGAACAAGGCTGCCGGACTCAATCTCCTCCATGCAGTTTTCGCCATAGGTGCATTCCTCTCACCATTCATGGTCATACTATTCATGCCGATAGGCTGGAGGACTGAGCCTCTGGTTATTATGTCAATCATGATCATAGCCCTTGTGCTTATTGCCACATCGAAGCTATCTTCCCACAGAAGCAGAAAGGAGAAGGATGGAACAGGATTCCCTTCCACATTCACCTTCTGGATCAATACATTCATCATGTTCTTCTATCTCTGCTGCGAGGCATCGATGATGGGCTGGCTTGTCACCTATTTCGGCTCTCTTGGCTATAGTGCGGCTTTCTCTACAGCTATGCAGTCCCTTCTTTGGATCATGATGCTTGCCGGAAGGCTTTCCTGTGCCGTCATCGCCGGAAAGGTCAGCAAGAACTGTCTTATACTCCTTCTCGGCATAATGCTTTTCGCCTTTTTCCTCCTTCTTATCTCACCGGTAGGGACTATTCTGAAGGTCATAGCGGTACTTGGCGCAGGTCTTTCGATGAGTGGCATATATCCAACAACGCTCTCTACGATGGACCGTTCATACAACAGCTCAACATCGGCAACAGGAATATGCATCGGCACCGCTTCTATCGGAGCGATCATCATGCCTATAATCATCGGACACGCAGCAGATAACGCCGGTGTCGCTGCTGGTTTCTCTTCCATAGGCATACCTGTGGCTATAATGGTCATTCTCATGGTGTGGAAGGCGAAGAGGGGGTAGCTTTCTCACAATTCGTGACACCTGTGAAGCAAATGTTGTTACTCTATGTTCGATATCCTTCATTTTGCACTGTATAAAGCCTCCGGTAGTGACAAAATATCGAAGATACAGTTAAAATCCACAGTATGAACACCGACTTGGTATATAACCTTATCATGATTGTTGTCGGACTTGTCCTTATCTATCTTGCAATCCGCAAGGAGATGGAGCCGACACTTCTTCTGCCAATGGGCTTCGGTGCGATTCTCGTCAACCTCCCTGGATCCGTCATGCTCGAAGAACATGCTATACTCCAGTGGCTTTACAGTGTTGGTATCGAGAGCGCAGAGGCATTCCCGCTTCTTCTCTTCATCGGAATCGGAGCGATGATTGACTTCGGTCCACTCATCTCCAAGCCATGGCTGATCTTCATCGGAGCTGCTGGACAGGGCGGTATCTTCATCTCGATGATTATTGCATCTCTCATGGGCTTCCCGCTCAATGATGCAGCATCAATCGGAATCATCGGAGCCGCTGATGGCCCGACCGCTATCCTTGTTTCACAGCGTCTTCACTCGAACTACGTTGCGGCAATCCTCGTTGTAGCATACTGCTATATGGCTCTTGTTCCTATGATCCAGCCTGTTGTCCTCAAGGCAACGACGACAAAGAAGGAGAGAGCTATCAGGATGCACTATACAGCAGCATCTGTGTCCAAGACGACAAGGATAATCTTCCCGATTGTCACGACGATAGTCTGTGGTATCCTTGCTCCGGATTCAGCTGCTCTCGTTGGTATGCTCATGTTCGGCAACCTTCTCCGCGAGTGCGGTGTCCTTGACATCCTCTCCAGAGCTGCCCAGGATATGCTTTCACCGCTTATCACTCTGATGCTTGGTCTTGCGATTTCCCCGATGATGTCCGGTCCGGATCTTCTCCAGGGAGCAACGCTCATGATCATGGCATTCGGTCTTGTCGCATTCATCTTTGACACGGCCTGCGGTGTTATCTTCCTCAAGGTTGTCAACATCTTCCTTCCGAAGGATAAGAAGATCAATCCGCTTATCGGTGGCGCTGGAATCTCTGCATTCCCGATGTCATCCCGTGTTGTCCAGAAGGTCGGTATCGAGGCTGACAAGCAGAATCACCTGCTTCCATTCGCTCTTGGTGCAAATGTCTCTGGTCAGATCGCATCTGTTCTCGCCGGAGGGCTCCTCATGTCGGAGCTTATCCCGATATTCGGCTAAGGAGATTTCGATATGCCTAATGTATTTGTAGTAGCATTCTCAAGCTGGGGCCTCCTTGCAGGTGCCCTCGGGATTCTCTTTGTTGCTCTTGTAATTCTCAACAAGATCACGAAGAAGAAGGATGACAACTGATCGCTGCTGATGATGCAGCGCCCATTCAGCTCCCCTGTTCATTCAGGGGAGTTCTTTATATCATTATCCATATGGAAATCAAAAGAGCCATAATCGATGATATTGATGCGATAATGCCTGTTTTTGACGAAGCCAGGGCCTTCATGCGAAGAAGCGGTAACCTTGGGCAGTGGATCGGAGGGTATCCCTCGCGTGATCAGATTGCTGAGGATATAGCTGCAGGGCATCTGTACAAAGCTGTTGATGGCAATGCGATTCTCGGAGTCTTCTTCTTTGCTGTCATGGATGAGCCGACGTACCATGTCATAGATGGTTCTTGGAGATATGACAGGCCATACGGTGTTATCCATCGGATAGCCCGCGGGTCACTGCCATTACCCGGAAGCCTTCTTCATGAGGCCCTTGCATTCGCCTCTGAGACTATTGACTATATCCGCGTCGATACATATCGCGATAACATCCCGATGCAGCGTGCACTGGAGAGGGAGGGATTCACGCGCTGCGGGATAATCTGGATAGGAGATGGCTCTGAGCGCATAGCATTCGACAGACTTCGTGTCTGAATATGTATTTTGGATGTAGCTGATTGACCATCTCTCATGGAGAAAAATAATATCCTTGTGTCAGGGATACTATCTGGCGGACTGTATATTCCGGATTATATGCAATCTAAAGGATTTCTTTCCGATCCGGAATAATCGATTATTAATTTTATGATAGACAGCCAGCGTTGTCCCATACGGTTCTGCCGATAGAGGAGGAACTTGATGGTAAGAATACTGCTTAAGCGTGTAAGAGAGTACAGGAAATATGCATTCATAACGCCGCTTTTCATGGTCGGTGAGGTTGCGATGGAGGTCCTGATTCCCACGTTGATGGCTCTTATTATCGATAATGGTGTCGCATACAATGATATGCCCTATATTATCCGCGTGAGCATCCTGCTGGTGATTGCAGCGATGCTGTCGCTTGCATTCGGTATGCTGGGAGCATGGAGTGCCTCAAAGGCATCCTCGGGTTTCGCATCGAATATAAGAGAGGATGAGTATAGGAAGATAATGAGCTTCTCGTTTGCCGATGTCGATAAGTTCTCGACGCCATCGCTCATAACGAGAATGACGACCGATGTGCAGAACGTGCAGCAGTCATTCCAGATGCTCATAAGAATCTGTGTCCGCTCTCCCATCATGTTCATATTCGCAATCATCATGGTCTACCATAATGGCGGCTCGCTTTCGCTGGTTTTCGCGATAGCAATACCGGTTGTCATCGTCGCCATTGCCATTCTTTTCACAAAGACCCATGCTGCATTCACCAATGCATTCCGTGGCTATGATACATTCAACCGCGTCGTACAGGAGAATCTAAATGGAATCCGCACAGTTAAGGCCTATGTAAGGGAGGAGTCCGAGCTTTCCAGATTCGACGAGGCGAGCGAGGTAATAAGAAGGAACTTCACCATCGGCCAGAAGATAATGGCATTCATGGGTCCTGTCATGATGTCCGTTACGTATATTGTCATGATCGTCCTCTCATATATCGGGGCCCGCCTGATAAATATCGGGCACATGGAGACCGGCGAGCTGATGAGCATATACACATATACGGGACAGATCCTATCCTCCCTTGTCATGACTGGCATGGTCATAGTTATGCTGGCCGTCTCAAGGGCATCCATGCAGAGGATAGCGGAGGTATTATCTACAGAGCCTTCAATGGATACGAATGAGAAGGGGCTTACCTCGGTTCCCGATGGTTCTGTAAGGTTCTCCCATGTATCATTCGGCTATGGGAAGGACTCATCTGTTCTCTCAGATATCGACTTCACAATTAAAAGCGGCGATATGGTCGGCATACTCGGCACAACAGGCTCTGGGAAGACGACCCTTGTATCGCTGATAGCGCGTCTGTACGATGCATCCTCTGGTTCTGTTGAGGTAGGAGGGCATGATGTTAGGGAGTATAACCTCACTGCGCTCAGGGAGCAGGTCTCCGTTGTCCTGCAGAAGAATACGCTGTTCTCTGGAACTGTGGAGAGCAATCTTCGCTGGGGCAATCCCGATGCGACGATGGATGATATGAAGTGGGCAATGGATGTCTCTGCAGTCTCCACGTTCATCAATCCTGACAAGGAGGGGTTGTCAGGCCGGGTTGAGCAGGGTGGTACGAACTTCTCCGGAGGCCAGCGTCAGAGGCTCTGCATAGCAAGAGCCCTTCTGAAGAGACCACGTATTCTGATAATGGATGATTCCACATCAGCCGTCGATACAGCTACCGATGCCTCGATACGCAGAGCACTGAGGGAGGATGTTAAAGGCCTTACGAAGATAATAATAAGCCAGAGGCTCTCTTCGGTGATGGATGCAGATCTGATCATTATGATGGATAACGGACGTATTGCAGACAGTGGTACGCATGAAGAGCTCCTTGCCCGCAATGAGGCGTACAGGGATCTCTATGAGACTCAGACAAGGGGAGGTGAGGATAATGCCTAGGATGCCAAGAATGACTGGCGGACGCACGACCGCCAAGGATCCAGTAAAAACATTCAAGCGTGTCATCTCCATTGTATTCGGAGAGCATAAGCTGAAGTTCGCATTCATCGTGTTCTGCATCATGGTCTCTGCATTCTCGATAGTCTATTCCTCGGCCTTCCTCGGTGAGTTCATCGATGACTATGTTATCCCGATAATAGGTGTTGCGGATCCTGATTGGCATCCTGTGATGATGGCTTTGGTACGCTTCGCGCTTATCGTCTCCGTATCCGTCGTCTTCAATTACGTGCTGTCACGTACGATGGTAACACTTAGCCAGAATACGCTGTATGATATAAGGGATAAGATGTTCAGGAAGCTGGAGTCTCTTCCGATATCCTACTTCGACCAGAACTCGCATGGAATGATCATGTCACGCTTCTCAAATGATACTGACACGCTGAATCAGCTTATATCCCATTCCCTGGTACAGCTCATGCAGGCAATCATTACGCTTGTGATGGTATTCATCACGATGATGCTCAACAGTATTCCGCTTACCGCTGTCGTTATTGCGTTCGCTGTTCTCACAATGGCGGCGACAAGATCTATAAGCCGGAGATCGCAGAAGCAGTTCGGGATACAGCAGGCAACACTCGGAGAGGTGAATGGATACATTGAGGAGATGATGAATGGCCAGAGGGTCATCAAGGTGTTCTGCCATGAGAATGCCTCGATCGATGAGTTCTGCAGCATAAACGGAACGCTCAGGAAGTCGATGACCAAGGCAAATACGCTTGCTAATATCATGGGGCCTGTGACGATGAACCTTGGCAATCTTCAGTACGTGGCCGTGGTTATCATAGGAGCGATTATTGTCATCCTCTCCGGAGGCAGAGCTGCCGGATACACAGTCGGTGCCCTTGCAGCCTTCCTCCAGCTTTCAAGATCATTCTCGAATAACGTCAACCAGATATCACAGCAGATGAATGTCGTTCTCCTCGCGCTTGCCGGCGCAGAGCGTATATTCGAGCTTCTCGATGAGAAGAGCGAGGTGGATAATGGCTATGTTACTCTCGTGAATGCAGCAAAGGATGCCGATGGCAATCTCATAGAGAGCGAGAAGCGCACAGGAATGTGGGCATGGAGACATCCTCATCAGGATGGAAGTCCTGTTACGTACACACCCCTTGAAGGGGATATAGTGATGCAGAATGTCGACTTTGGCTATGTCCCTGACAAGATTGTCCTGCATGATATCTCACTATACGCGAAGCCGGGGCAGAAGATCGCATTCGTAGGATCCACTGGCGCGGGAAAGACCACAATCACGAACCTTCTCAACCGTTTCTATGATATCCAGGATGGCAAGATAAGGTTTGATGGCATAAATATCAATAAGATAAAGAAGTCTGATCTCCGCCATTCCCTTGGCATGATACTGCAGGATACGAATCTCTTCACAGGTACGATCAAGGAGAATATAAAGTTCGGGAAGCTCGATGCGACGGATGATGAGGTCATAGCAGCTGCGAAGCTCGCCAATGCCCATGATTTCATCATGATGATGCCGGATGGATACGATACGATGATTACAAATAATGGCGAGAGCCTGTCTCAGGGACAGAGACAGCTTCTATCCATTGCCCGTGCGGCAATTGCGGATCCACCCGTCCTTGTCATGGATGAGGCTACAAGCAGCATCGATACACATACGGAGGCCCTTGTTCAGAGCGGCATGGATAAGCTTATGGCAGACCGGACGGTATTTGTCATAGCCCATAGGCTGTCGACTGTAAGGAACTCCGATGCGATAATGGTGCTCGACCATGGACGTATAATCGAGCGCGGCACGCATGAGCAGCTTCTTGCCCTGAAGGGGACATATTACAGGCTCTATACAGGTTCTCTTGAGCTTGAATGATTATGGGCTCCGGCCTGCTGAGACCAGAACTCTGTGCATTTCTTTGGAGTAGCAAAGATTGGGCCCGACTTATGGAAGCATATCAGAGGGAAAAGCAGATATCTTCCATGATCTCATTTCCCTCTGCATACCAGAGCAGAAGTCAGCCTCGTATGAGATATGTAAGCATTCTGCGAAACGTCCAGGGAAGGGAGAGAACCCGGGAGTTCCATCTTCAAGCGTCAGCTAAGGTGGAATAGTTCAACCCAAAAACAACTTCAGGACGGGATTATTGGAATTATTCCTATTGTTTTCTGGACGATTTAACATTCCTCTGATATATTGAATCTGAATTCAATGAAATCGATTTCAACAGAGAGGAAGAGAATGTTCATTGCTCGTGATAAAGAACTTTCCAGATTTAATTCATTCATGCATTCGGCAAAGACAGCTCTGCTGATATACGGTATGCGGCGTACGGGAAAGACTTGCCTGATAAAAAAGGCCCTTGAGACATGGAGTGGCAAAGCAATCTATTACCAATGCTCCCAGGAGAACTATCATGTCAATCTGGAGGCGTTAACAGGGGAATACAGCATTGTATTCTCAGATTACCATAGGCACTTTGACACGTTCTATGACTTCTTCCGCTTCCTGGCGGGACTGAAGGAAGATATTGTTGTCGTTCTTGATGAATATAGCTTCCTCAAGGAGTCTTATGGGAAAAATCAGACTGACTCCATGATGCAGAAAATCATCGATTCTTTGTACCAATCATCAGTAAAAGTGATTCTCTGTGGCTCAGAAGTGACAGTAATGAAGGAACTTCTAGAACACGATAATCCACTCTTTGACCGTTTTGATATGACAATCCATCTCAAACCTTTCGATTATTTTGATAGTTCCCTTTTCTTTCAGAATCTACAACCAAAGGACAAAGTGCTGATGTATTCTCTCTTCGGAGGTCTCCCCGCTGCATTGAGGGAGATAAAGCAGGATTGCTCTGCAGCTGAAAACGTGAAATCTTTGCTTCTTGCCCCAGAAGGAAGGCTGCGGACCCTTGTGGAGAAGACACTCCTTATGGAATACCAGAAACCCGGAAGTATTTACTCTCTGCTTTCTCTGATAGGAAATGGGAAAAGAACATACTCTGAACTCAGAGACAGGCTTGATCCACGAGGAACAGGAAATCTTTCGAAACTCCTTTCAAAGCTTGAATCAAACGACAGTATAAAGAAGCTTGAACCTATAAATAGGCAAGGAGATGCCAGAACGGCGTTTTATACGATATCCGACAATCTTTTGCGCTTCTACTTTACATATGTTTACCCAAACAGGGGAAGAATCGAGATGCTTGGAGAAGATGAGGTCTATAGGCTTTTCATAGAACCATCACTCGATACATGGATCAGTTACCGTTTTGAGGAAATTGCACGTTCATATTTTTCAAGAAGAGTCAGAAAAGGTCTTGAAAAGAACATCCTCGACATCGGCCTGTACTGGTACAATGACAAAAAGACAAAAACAAATGGGGAATTCGATTGTGTACTGGCCCATCCTGAGGGATATGAAATTATTGAGGTTAAATACCTTTCTGGAAAAATGACAGAAGCCCTTGCCCAGGAGGAAGAGCAGAAGATACGCAGAATAGAAGAGTTCAGGATATTGGGGATAGGATTCGTTTCCATTGAAGAGTTTGGATTCAATAATCCGGGATGCAGGCTTATATCTGGAGAAGATCTTTTTTCTGATGAACTGAAATGAAAGCGTTCCTATACGCTATCTTCGCAATGTACTTAATGTGTGAGAGAATCATCGATGATGAAGCAGAGATGATACACCTCAGGAAGAAAAGATAGCTATCATGCATATGTTGATGAAGCAAATGAAAATGGATGGAATAAGCCTGCGTAATTATGCTGGGAATCAGGGATTCATTATTGAACAACGAGAATATGTACGGTAATCCAAGATACAATCCTGAAGGGGAGGGGATGTCAAGAATTGGGAACTCTCAATCATAGCTTAACCCTGTCTCCAAAGACTATGGAGAACTAGAGGGGCAAGTCCTCGGCTCCTGATCGGCTGAGCCCATTTCTGGCTGGCTTTTAAATAGCAAGAAACATGATCTTATAGACAGAGTCATCATCCGGGGATGCAGAGCGGTTCTTCGCCATCTTCCTGAGCGAATAGTTCAGGCTCTCCATCATCCCAGCGACATCTCCTGCGCACCACAAAAGAAGGAGGACTGCGCTAATCTCAAAGCAAAACTCGCTGGATATAAAATAAGCGCTCTTTCAGTTTATCAACTGTAGTAGCCAAGAGGCTTATATCCTGAGATCCTCTCAAACTTTGTATCCCAAGGTTTGATTCTCTATCAATCTAGGGATTATCAGACTTCCTTGCCATCGTCCAGGATAGCGGAGCACTCCTTCAGTAGATCGGTTATTGGAAGGTGCTGCGGACATACCGATTCGCACTTCCTGCACTTTATGCAGTCCGATGCTTTTCCAATCCTTCCTGCATCTACAAGATCCTTGTAGTAATTGCGCGGGCGTCCATGTTCTCCTATCGTCCTGAGATCATTCACAGCACGGAAGACAAGTGGAATGTCAATATGCTTCGGACAGCCAGCTGTGCAGTATCTGCATGCTGTGCACTGAATCATCTTCCCGCTGCTGTAGTGCTTCCTTACCGCATCGATTGCCTTCAGATCCTCTTCCGATAACGGCCTGAGAGGGGAGAATGTCGCGATATTCTCCTGTACCTGCTTAAGCGAGCTCATTCCGGAGAGGACTGCCATGACTCCTTCCAGATTGCCTGCGAACCTCAGCGCAAGATCTGCTGCAGATGTTCCTTCAGGAAGCAGATCCTTGCTGACAGAGGAAAGAAGCCCTCCTTTCACAGGCTCCATAACAATAACAGGTTTCCCGAACTCCCTTGCTATTTCAAGATTGGTCTTAGCCTCTACAAATGGGCTGTCCATGTCGAGATAATTCACCTGCAGCTGCACGAACTCCATCTCGCTGTGCTCTTCAAGGATCTGCCTGAGAAGCTCAGGCCTGCCATGGAATGAGAATCCAATATGGCGTATCTTTCCCTCTTCCTTGAGCTTCTTCACAGCATCCCAGCAGCCATTCCGGTTGCATTCTTCCATATGGGTATCCTGCAGGCTATGGAGAAGGTAGTAATCAAAGTAATCCAGGCCTGTTCTCTCCAGACTCGTATTGAGCATATCATAGGCGGAGAACGTAGGCGTAATCTTCCAGGCTGCCATCTTGCTCGCAGCAGTGAATCTGTCCCTTGGATAGCGCTCCGTGATTGCCTTCTTCATCACAGGCTCAGAGCCCTGATACACAAATGCCGTATCAAAATAGGTGAATCCAGCGTCCATGAACGCATCTACCATATCTATTGTCTCATCAAGGATGATCTCATCATCCTTCTTTGGCAGTCTCATAAGCCCGAATCCGAGCTTCTTCTTCGGTAAATCCATACAGTCCTCCTCTTTTAGAACATCATAATGCCAGCTGATACGGTTTTTCCAACTTTATTTTCACTTTGTCAGTTTTGTTCTCAGAAGCATAATCTCATCCTCTGAAAGTCCTAATGTATTGATGGCATAGGCTTCCGTAGACCTGCCGATGGAATTCCATGGGAATGGACGGCCGTTCATCGTCTGGAAGAAGTCTGTGATCGTCTTTGAAAGCGTCTCATACTGTTTCGTTCCCGGCTGTACGCCATAGTAGTCTGTGAAGCTCTTCATATAGTCAGAGATGATCTCATCGATGCTGGCTCCACAGAGGGCCTCTATGAATGCGCACATAAGTCCCGTTCTGTCCTTTCCCTCGATGCAGTGTATGAGATACGGGGCATCATGGGAGATGATGAAACGGATTGCCTCCGCTATTTTCTCCGTTGATTCCGGAGTGAAGAATTCTATGGTCATGTCGAGGAATATGGCATTGCCATTCTCTGCTATCTCTTTATATGCAGGCGTATCGCCCATCTGGTCTTTTGCTCCCTTTTCGCTATCTGAGAGATTTATCACGGTTCTGATTCCCTCATCCTCCATGAGGGCATAGGCATATTCTGCTCTTGCATCCCCCTCAATAGGGGAAGAGCTCCTGTATAGCCTGCCCGGAAGTATGCTGCCTGCTGTGACCTCCCTGAAATTGGCAAAGGCCATATCGGAATCGTAGTCATTCCTGTTATCTGACTTTATGAGATTCCTGAGATTGAATTCATCAAGATATCCTGCCTTTTCCTTCATTGCCATTGTTATCGCACTCCCTTCCGCAAGCCCTGATTCCTCCGCAAAGCTGCCATAGTTCACTGCAAGTACAAGCCCGTCATCGCCAAGAAGGACAACTGTCTCCCCTGTATCCACATCGCTGAAGTTAGAGCCTATCGGAGCATCCTTCTTATAGCTATCGGAAGAGCTGATTGTCACTATGTCTCCATGCTCGAAGCCGTTCTTCCTCGCATCATCATACGTTATGTCTGTTATTGCATTGCCGTGCTTTGTTATCGTGGTGATGGTTCCTCCAATAGAACTGTCTTTTTCATCTCCAATCACCGTGATGCATGATGAGAGCAGCAGAAGCATGATAAGCAGGGAAGATAATACAAAGGTTCTTCTCATGGATGTCCTCCGGATAAATTTGATTCTCGCTTATTATTCCATGTTATCCTGTATATGAGGAGAATGAAATGAGAAGAAAATGTGCATTGATTGCGATTCTCGTATCCCTGCTATTGCTTTCATCATGTGCGGTCCATGGCTATAGAGACTATATCGATAAAGTCCCGTTCTGGCTTATAGGGGATTGGAAGTCATCAAATAATGATTTTGACAGGCTTTATATCTCAATTGATGATATACGGGGCTGGATATCAGGGCGCGAGATTTCCGTCAAGGATGATCTCCGCTATAACTGCGGCGTCAATGATGAATATACAATAGGCGAGGATACATATTACCTGGAGCTTTACTATGGCGGAGGGCGGACGAAGTCATTCCAGTTCATCAAGCAGGGAGAGGACTCATTTAAGGTCAGATATGTGGAACGGGATTATGGGACCATCATGCTGGATGAGACATTTATCCGTATGTGAGATGCATTGATAATGCGGCTCTGAATCGTTGGAATTTCGTCCAATCAGGGAAAAATCTGCCGGATTGGGTCCTCAGTGTGCAGAAACTGATCCAAATCATCAAATATTCTACACATAACCAACCCGCACACTTCACAGGCAATAATGTAGATTATTGCTGTGGAGGTAGAAAGATGAAAAGAATATTGAGTCTGCTTATTGTGCTGTCTGTATCGATTGCTATGGTTGCAGCAGCAGATGCTTCCGAGATGTATCAGCTATTCTCCGATGCTGTCAATGATGGAGATACTGCTGCGGCCATGGATCTGTATGGCAATCTGCAGGACATGATAGGCAAGGATTACAAGAAAGCCGAAAGGAGTTATGAGAAGGCTCTTGAGGCAGGTAATATAAGGAAGGCCCGAGAGGCTTATTCGGATATGGTCAATGTATCCGGATATTCAATCACAAGAGAACAGTCCGATGCGCTTCTTTCGGCCATTCTCAAAGGAGATGAGAGTTCTAGGGCTGAAAATGCTGCATGGCTCTATGAGAACAGCCCGTATTACTCTCCGTCTGTGACATATGACTGGTCTGCCAAGGGGGATAACTTCAGCTACAGCTACAGGAGAAGCATCTCCGTTACTCCGGGCAGTGAGATAACGCTTCCAACCGCGGAGGATATTGGGGCAGATACATCAGCTGCAGGGGTTCTCGTAGGATGGGGAATTACGCCTGATGAGGTGACGTATCAGCCCGGAGAGGTAATCATCGCCCCTTATACAAGCCAGACATACTATGCTGTATGGAAGACAGCGGTCTCCTTCAAGGATGATGTGACTGGAATAGACAGCACTATTGATGGAACAGCTACGGGTGAGAGCATCGATGTTCCTGCGGTCACGGCTCCTGATGACAGCTATATATTCACCGGATGGGTAGATAAGACCACAGGTGAGTATATCGCTCCGGATGAGACAAGCTATGAGCTGGAGGGCAATGGCGCGGCATTCACTGCTCTCTGGAAGAAGGTTGATTTCCAGAATCTCACATCAAGGCACTATGATACAGAAGCCTTGCCTGTGGGTACCCAGGTCGATCTCTCCTTTGAGATAGCGAACAGCGGAAGCGAGGATATCAGGAATGCATCCATAGATGTCGAGTCATCCGATCCTGGGCTGACCGTGCTCAACGGAGAAGGCAATGTCAGGTTCATAGCTGCTGGGCGTACTCTGACGATGAACGGGCTCCGTGTTGCCGCTACTGAGCCCGGCACATACACAATCAATGTAAGTCTTACCGACAGGGATGACGATGTATGGACCGGAAGCTTCAGCGTAACGGCTGACTGATCAGAACCTCAGTTTCTTTACAGCCTCTACCGAGTTCTCGATTGGCTCGGGGAGGCTTATTCTATTGTCGAATACCTTCATATCCTTGAAGCCTGAGCCTGTAAGAAGCACGACAACGGATGCATTCTCCCCAAGAACGCTGACGAGGTGGTCCCTGTCTGCTTCAAGAGCGGCAAAAGCCGTTGCAGCCGCAGGTTCTGCAAGGACTCCGCTTTCCCTGGTCAGCTCAAGCTGGCTGTCTAGAATGCGCTCATCGCTTACAGTGACGGCCCATCCTCCGGACTTCTTCACATAGTCTGCCGCCATTCTGCCATTCGCAGGAAGATCAACGGATATCGAATCGGCTCTTGTTGTGGCGCTGACGGGGGAGAAGTCATCGTTCCTTATTGCTCTTGAGATTGCATCCGACGACTCAGACTGCGCCGCGATGAGCTTCGGCATCCTGTCGATAAGCCCAGCTTTCATGAGATCGCTGAAGCCTTTGGCGACACCTGCAATGATGCAGCCATCCCCAACGGGGACATAGACAGCATCCGGTACGTTCCTTCCCATCTGTTCGAACAGCTCTATCGATATCGATTTCTTGCCTTCAATCGTCATAGGATTGTATGCGGTGTTCCTGTTTATGCCTCCGAAGAGCTTTGTATACTCTATGGAGAGTGCGAATGCATCATCGTATGTTCCCTTGACCGGTACGACATGGGCTCCGTAAAGCACCGACTGCATCAGCTTGTTGATAGGAGCAGAAGCAGGGACGAAAAGGATTATATCAAGTCCCATCGCCGCTCCGACTGCGGACATCGCAGCTCCTGCATTTCCCGTCGATGCAAGTACGATCCTCTTTTCTCCAAGTGCCTTTGCCTGGAGTGCTACTTCATAGCTTGCCCTGTCCTTGAATGATCCTGATATAAGCTGGCTATCGAGCTTGAATCTCAGTCCGGGAAGGGCCAGTCTTTCCGCTATCCTTGCCGGCTTCATAAGAGGTGTTATACCGATAGGATATATCTCCTTATCCTTAGAGGGATATGGGTAGAAATCATCAGGGGTCACATGCTCTTTATTCCTTGCAGCCTCAAGAACCTCATCGCTCAATTCAACGATGAGATTGCCCTTAGGGAATGATGATCCATCATTCATCTTACTGCATTCGGGGCACTGATACATCAGCTCTTCTGTCATGAAGACCTTTCCGCAATCTGAGCAGACATAGTGGAATCTCATAATATTGTTTCCTTTATAAAGCCGCCCGGAGGCGGCTTCTATTCTTTTAGAGCGATACTTCAGCCCGTAATCATTCCGTTGAATTCGGTGATCAGCTCATCGATGCGCTTCGTCATCTTCGGCAGGGCTGTCCAGTAATTCCTGTCATACCACTGTCTGTTGAGCTCCTCGTAGGTCTTTCCCTGCTGCTCAACCCATGTGTAGTACTTCAGGTTGTGTATCCTGAGCCTGTCGTAGTAGCCGAGCTCAAGAGCATTGTCGATGCCCTGGTGCATGAGGCTTGATGCATGGACCTTTGCAGCTTCTGTGTCGGTGAATGCTCCCTGCTGCTCTGTCAGCTCGCCAAGTCTGGATGTGTACATCGAAGAACTGTCGGTGAGTATCGTGAATACGACATCGTCTTCCTCGAGCTCGTAGTACTTTGCCATCTTGATCGCTCCGAGGAGGTTTCCGATTCCGGAGATTCCGAAGAGCTGAAGGTTTGCGATATCATTCTCGCTGACACCGATGGAAGCAAGATATTTCTTTCCGCTCTCCTCGTTGAACAGCCTGTAGATATCCATGCAGTCCTGATCGTCGATTGAGAGCACCATATCGGTATTCCTTACGTTATGGATCCATGGCACATGCTTGTCGCCGATGCCTTCGATCCTATGTGCGCCGAATCCGTTCCTGAGAAGGGTAGGACACTGGAGGGCCTCTCCTGCACCGATCTTTATATTAGGATACTTTGCCTTGAGGTGGTCTCCTGCAGCGAGCGTGCCGCCGGATCCTGTCGAAGACACATATCCCTTGATGTTATTCTTGTCTACTCCAAGCTCTTTCAGAACCTCGATGATCGCGGAGCCTGTGACCTCATAGTGCCAGAGGTAGTTCTCGAACTGCTCGAACTGATTGAAGATAACGATATGGGCACCCCTCTCCTCATCCAGCTCATGGCACTTGTCGAAGATCTCCTTGACGTTCGATTCGCATCCAGGAGTCGCGATGATCTCGCCAGCTACGGTCTTCAGCCAGTTGAACCTCTCCTGGGACATATCCTCAGGAAGAATCGCTATCGATTTGCAGCCAAGGAGTGCGCTGTTGTATGCGCCGCCTCTGCAGTAGTTGCCTGTTGATGGCCATACCGCCTGCTGCTCAACAGCATCGAAGTTGCCTGTGACGAGAGCAGGTGCAAGACATGCGTATGTGGCACCTACCTTATGTACTCCGCAAGGGAACCATTTTCCTGCAAGTGCAAGGATCCTGGCCTTTGTCCCTGTAATCTCCCTCGGGATCTCAATATAGTTCACGCCGCCGAAGCCGCCTCCTGATTCCTTTGGCTCGTTATGCCAGTTGATCCTGTAGAGATTCAGCGGGTTGACATCCCAGAGCCCGACATTCCTGAGCTTCTCTTTGATATCATCCGGGATAAGCGCCGGATTCTTCATCTGGGCGAATGTAGGGAGCGTTATTCCCTTCTCACGGCATCTTGCAGCATTGCTTGCTGCTATCTTGTACTTCTTCCTGAGATTGATGAGCATTTATGCGTCTCCTTATAGGAAATTATAGTTTCACTTAAAAATTTGTAAAGAAAAAAGCGGTTTTTTCTGAAAAGAAAGCCGCAACTGCGGAAAAAGTAAAAGAAAGTCCGCTTTAATACTTCATTGGAATGAACCTTCCGTTTCCGTAGCGCTTTATATCAGGAGAAGCAGAAGCCCTGATAAAGAGGTTATCCACCTGAGCACCCATGCGCTCGTATCCAAGCTCATCCCGGAAGCGGATGGCAAGCTCCCTCTTTGTCAGAGAGCGTTCCGATCCCGATATTATATACTGCAGGCAATGCACAGCTTCGGACAACGGTATCTGATAGGAATATCTGTCGCTTTCCTCGGCTGTCCTGAAGAAGCTCTCGTCATTGCCATTGTGGAACACCGTCACACCATCCTCATCTGTCTTCTGGCAGCTTAAGGACATGGCTATCCTCCTGAATACAGGCTCAATCCTCGATCCGACCTTCTTCAGCGACATTGAGTTTATGACGCGCTTGAATAAGAGAGGTTCGAGTATGGGGCTTTCAATCTCGATAGTGCGCTCCATACGTTCCCTGATTTCATCATCCATTGCACCCGATATGATCGTTTCAGGCTCTGCCGCAATCTGCTGCAGATCGGCAGCCGCATACTTTCTCTTCTCTATCATGCTATGATTCTACAACCCCATTCTGCATGGCACAATGGAAAACATGATACAATGGTAGAGGAGGAAATAATGGAATCAACACGTGAGCCTTACCGCGAGGAAAAGGAAACGCTGGTACCGAGGACATCAGCATCATTTGTCCTAGGCATCCTTTCGCTTGCATTTCTGTTCGTTTCTCCCCAGATTGTCAGCCTGATACTGGGGATTGCTGGTCTTTCAATAGGGGCTAGGGATAAAAAGCCGGGCTCAGGGAGGATGAAAGGAGAGGAGGGATGGATAATGTCCCTGATCGGCATCGTGCTGTCATCTTTGATACTTGTATTTGAGCTGATTATCCTTATAGTTCTCCTCTTGGAATTTATGGAGGGTATCCATTGGTGAGATTTGTTGCATTTTGTTGCGATTTAGATTGACAGCGTTATTTGGTGGTTTAAAATCATAGACAGACAGGAGAATTTATGGCAGATCGCATGAGGCCTGTTCCATTTCATGAACTTCTTGAGAGGATAGCGGGCGAATATAGGAATCATGGTTCAGTATTCGGTATCGATAACAGTCTTTTCTATGAGGACAAAAGGAAGAAGAGGATAGCAATCCTGTCATCTTCCTGCACTATGCCTCTCGGACCAGCCGCAGGACCGCATACGCAGCTTGCGCAGAATATAGTCGCATCATATCTTTCCGGCGCAAGATTCATCGAGCTTAAGACAGTGCAGATCAATGACAGGCTTGAGATTGCAAAGCCCTGCATCGATGCACGGGATGAAGTCTACAACGCGGAGTGGTCAACGGAATACACGCTTGAGAAGGCATTCGATGAGTATCTCAAAGCATGGATTATCCTCCACATACTTGAGGCGTGCATGACTGGCAAGGTGCCGGAGGAGCCATCTTTCCTCTTCAATATGTCTATCGGATACGATCTGAAGGGCATCAAAGAAGAAAGGATGCAGGTATTCATCGACAATATGATCGAATGCCATAAGGACTCATTCGGTGATTACATCGCTCAGGCGGCTGCTATGCTCGAAGACAATATCTTCGAGGGAACGGGATGGGAAGGATCTGCGCTGAAGGCCGCTTCCTCGCTTGATAGGATTTCCCGCAGCATAGCATCATCCGTGACTATATCGACAATGCATGGATGTCCGCCTGATGAGATCGAGGCTATATGCTCATATATAATACAGGAGAAGCATATCGATACGTTCGTGAAGCTCAATCCGACGCTTCTCGGCTATGATAAGGTCCGCTCGATTCTCGATAGCTATGGTTATTCGAATGTTGGGCTCCGCCGTGAATCATTTGATCACGATCTGCAGAAATCCGATGCATTCCCGATGCTGGAGCGTCTGGAGAAGCTTGCAAAGGAGAATGGAGTCGGATTCGGCGTCAAGCTTACGAATACGCTGGCTTCGATAAGTGATGGCAAGGTCCTTCCAGGCAATGAGAAATATATGTCCGGTAAGGCTTTGTTCCCTGTTTCCCTTGAGGTTGCAAGACAGATTGCGGAACATTTCGATGGCCGCATGCCGATCTCATTCTCCGGAGGTGTTTCAATCCTCAATGCCGGAATGCTCTTTGATGCCGGTGTGCATCCTATAACCCTTGCAAGTGATATGCTCCGTCCTGGCGGATACTCCAGAATGCTGCAGATTGCACGTTCGCTGATTGACACAGACGGCTGGGAGAAGAAGCTTGTGAATCCTTCTGCCCTGCTCATGACCGGCAAGAATGCTGATGACTCCGGATTGTTCGACAGAGCTAAGAAGCGCGGTGAAAGCGTCAAGATCGGCACAGCTCTTCCCCTCACAGACTGCTTTGTAGCGCCCTGCGTTGAGGCATGTCCGATACATCAGGATATCCCTGATTACATAGCGCTTGCGGGAGAGGGCAGATGGGCAGAGGCTCTGGGGCTTATCTATCTCAGGAATGCTTTGCCCAACATAACGGGATGGATCTGCGATCATCAGTGCCAGAACCATTGTACTAGGATGGACTATGAAGGTCCTGTGGCTATCAGGGAGATCAAGCGTCTCGCTGCTGTGAATGGAAGGAATGAGTTCCTCTCTGAGATATGGGAGAAGCCCGATGAGCCTGCAGATGTGAAAGCTGCTGTTATAGGAGCTGGTCCCGCAGGTCTTGCGGCTGCATATTTCCTTGCTAGAGCAGGCTTTGATACATCTCTTTATGAAAAAGAGGCCTCAGCAGGCGGAGTTGTCAGAAGCACGATACCTGAGTTCAGGATTCCTGAGAAGGCAATCGACGATGATGTTGATTTCATCAGGGAATGCGGTGTTGATTTCCATTTCTCTGAGAGCGTGACGGTAAATGACCTTCGCAAGGCTGGGTATGAATATATCTTCATCGCCATCGGTGCGGAGAAGGAGCGTACGATGGATCTTCCCGGCAATGGCCCGTCCGAGGGTGCTGTGGCATTCCTCAGAAGATGCAAGGCCGGAGATGCGGTCAATATCGGCGAGCACGCTGTCGTTGTCGGCGGAGGCAATACCGCAATGGATGCATCCCGCATGGCGAAGCGGATCCCTGGAGTCTCCGATGTCACCGTCGTATACAGGCGTTCCGAGGAGGAGATGCCTGCTGATCCCGAGGAGTATGAGGAGGCGCTGGAAGAAGGAATCAGGTTCGAATTCCTCCACAATCCTGTATCATTCCAGGATGGCGTTGTCGAGCTCGCGGTAATGGAACTGGGCGAAGAGGATGCATCAGGAAGGAGACGGCCAGTCGATACAGGCCGCCGTGAGTCTATAAAAGCCGATTATCTTATTTATGCAATCGGAGAGTCTGTCGATGAATCCGTTCTTGAGGCGCTTGGCGCTGGTTCGGCTTCGGAAGAGGAAGGCGTGTATGTAATCGGCGATGCGGTCACTGGTCCATCTACGGTTGTCAGATGCATGGCATCAGCCAGAGCCGCTGTCGATAAGGCAATCGATTCGGTCTATCAGGCGCTTGCTGATGAGGATGATGACGAGGAGGAGTGCTCCTGCGGACATCACCATGAGCATGGAGAGGAGTGCTCCTGCGGGCACCACCATGATGAAGAGGATGAGGAGGAGCTTTCCGAGAGTGAGGAAGCAGAGCTCAGGGAGGCGGAGGATAACTTCTTCCTCAATATAATCGCCAAGAAGAGCCGGCAGATGCCGCCAGGAGCGAAGGGCGATGAGTTCTTTGCGCTCTCCGAAGCTTCACGCTGTATTGAGTGCTCATACCTCTGTCTGAAGTGCGTTGAGGTATGTCCGAATAGGGCGAATGTCGCTATTGATATGAGGGAAACAGGGCTCTTTGAGGATCCATTCCAGGTCATCCATCTCGACGCATACTGCAATGAATGCGGCAACTGTGCTACGTTCTGTCCTCATTCCGGACGCCCATACAGGGATAAGCTCACACTGTTCTCGCTCAGGGAGGACTTCGATGAGAGCGATGCCAGCGGATTCTATGCGGAAGGCGATATGGTGCTTATTAGGCTTGACGGAAAGGTGTCCGAAGGACGTATAGGACGCAATGGCAGTCTTGAGGCTGATGTGCCTGAGGAAATCGCGGCGATTATCGAGAAGATCTACCTTTCATACGCGTATCTTCTCGGACCAGTGGAGGAATGATGGCAGATATAATCATCAGGAATGCGATGATAATGCAGACGGAACCACCGTTTGATATCATTGAGAATGCTGATGTCGTCATTGAAGGATCTATGATTACAGCAGCGGGAAAGGATGCTGCTGCAGGGCTTTCTGCTCATAAGATCATCGATGGCACAGGAAAGATTGTCATCCCAGGCAATGTATGCTCCCATCATCATTACTATTCGGGTCTTTCCCGCGGAATGCTTATATCTGCAGGTCCGCAGACAGATTTCATACAGGTTCTGAAGGAGTGGTGGTGGAGGCTTGACCGGGCACTGGACGAGGAAGCTGTATACTATTCTTCTCTCGTGTGCTCTCTTGATGCTATTGCTGCTGGAACGACATCGTGCATCGATCACCATGCATCCCCATCATTCATAAAGGATTCTCTATCCGCAATTGCGCGGGGTATGGAAGAAACGGGAGTGCGAGGTGCAACCTGCTTCGAGATTACTGATAGGAATAATGGCATGGAAGAGGTCCGTGCTGGCTATGATGAGAATGTAAGATTCGCTGCAGAGGTCGATGCGAAGAGATCTGGCGGAGGAAATGTCCTCGTTGAGGCAATGATAGGAGGCCATGCTCCATTCACCATCCCCGATGAAGGTCTTGCCCTTATGGCAGATGCCGTTAAGACGACTGGACGCGGCATCCACCTTCATGTGGCGGAGGATAAATACGACCAGGTCCATTCCCACCATTTCCATGGCGATGATATCGTCAGAAGGCTCGACCGGTTCTCGCTTCTCGATGACAGGACGCTTCTGGTCCATGGTGTCCATCTTTCCGATGATGAGATCGACCTTCTGAATGAAAGAGGCTGTTTCCTTGCCCATAATGCCCGCTCCAATATGAACAACCATATCGGGTACAACAGGCATGTGCCCGATGTCAGGAAGCTTGTCATTGGAACGGATGGCTGCGGCGGGGATATGTTCGAAGAGCTGAAGCTCGCATTCTTCAAGCATAAGGATGAGGGCGGCCCGTTCTGGCCTTCGGATTTTGTCACAGCTCTCAACCGCGGCAACAGGCTTGTCGAGTCAATCTTCCACAATGAGGCGAAGTGGGGCCGCGTGGCATCCGGATATAAAGCGGATATCGCAATACTTTCATACAATGCTCCGACCCCTGCTGTCAGCGCCAATGCTGCTACGCACTTTGTCTGGGGAATGACATCGGGCAATGTCGAGAGCACGATCATCGATGGTAAGCTCCTGTATGAGAACAGAGAGTTCACTTCCATCGATGCTGAAAGGGTTTACAGTGAGGCCAGGCGTGTTGCGAAGCGTGTCTGGGAAAGAACAGATAGAATAAAAGCATAAGGAGAGTGCTGTATGGTTTCCGAAAAGATCAAGGAACTTGCTGAAAAGTACAGAGATTACACTGCTGAGAATCTCTCGAAGCTCGTGAAGACCAAGAGCTATAGCTCTAAGGAAGAGGATGTATGCCATCTTCTTGTGAAGCTCTGCGAAGAGGCTGGATTCGATGAGGTTAGAATCGAAGGTCTTGGCTCTGTCGTTGGCCGTGTAGGCAATGGACCTAAGATCCTTGCTTTTGATGCCCATATCGATACAGTTGAGGTAGGAAACCTCCAGAACTGGGATTTCGATCCTTTCTGCGGCGCCATCGAGGATGGCCTTGTTAAGGGCAGAGGTTCTTCTGACCAGAAGGGTGGAGCTGCTTCGATGATTACAGCTGGACGCATCCTTAAGGAACTCGGGTATGGCGGAGAGTACACCATTCTTTTCACCTTCACCGTAATGGAGGAGGACTGCGATGGTATGTGCTGGAAGTACATGATTGAGGAAGAGAACATCAAGCCAGACCTCATTGTCTCCACAGAGCCGACAAGCTGCCGTCTCTACAGAGGCCACAGAGGCAGGATGGAGATCCGCGTTATACTCCGTGGTGTATCATGCCATGGTTCTGCTCCTGAGCGCGGTGTATCAGCAGCGTATAAGGCAGCCCGTGCAGCGCTTGCTATCGAGCAGCTCAACAAGGATCTGCAGCCCGATGATGACAACTTCCTCGGAAAGGGAACCATCACTGTTTCCCAGATGGATGTGAAGGGCCCATCGCAGTGTGCTGTTCCTGACTACGCGATGCTCTACTGCGACCGCCGTCTCACATGGGGTGAGGATGCAGAGCTCGCGATGAATCAGGTGCGTGAGTATATCTCAAAGGCAACAGGAGATAAGCCTGAGGATATCGTCGTTGAGATGCCTGATTACGATAAGACAGCATGGACTGGGACAAAGTATTCGCAGGAGCTTTACTTCCCGACATGGAAGCTCGATAAGGATCATCCGCTTGTACAGGCTGGTGTCAGGGACTATCAGGAGATGTTCGGAAAGGATCCTGTAGTCGATAAGTGGACATTCTCGACAAATCTTGTTGCGACAACAGGCCGCCATAAGATTCCTGCTATCGGCTTCGGACCTGGTGATGAGGCGCAGGCGCATGCACCTAATGAGATCAACAGGGTAGAGGATCTTGTTATCTGCTCAAAGTTCTACGCCATGCTTCCATACGCTTTGGAAGGCAAGGAAAAGGACTGATAGTCCATTTATTCCCATGATTGCCGGGGCTTGGTCCCGGCATATTTCATATGAATGGAAGAAGGAGCCCCTGAAGGCTCCTCCTGCATCAGTCCTGGGGTTTGTCCCAAGCCAGATTGCCCTCCCTGTCTGTGTAGGTATAGGCAATCGCATAGTAGATGATAGGATCCTTCTCCTTCCATCTTCTGTATGCAGCCGATACAGCAGAGGCCATGCCTCGGTTATTCACATAGTCCTTTCCCTTGTCGAGCATGATTGCTCTCAGGGACCCGAGCGATATCTGTATCTTCTTGGAATACAGCGCTATCGCAAGCTCGCCGATGAAATCATAGATCTCGTCATTTGTCATTATTCTCTCGTCCTCTGATGGAAATCGTAACAGCCCGTTTCGCTGCACGCAAGGAAAACAGGGGG
Source organism: uncultured Spirochaetaceae bacterium (assembly GCA_944389115.1). Taxonomy (GTDB): domain Bacteria; phylum Spirochaetota; class Spirochaetia; order Sphaerochaetales; family Sphaerochaetaceae; genus Ornithospirochaeta. Next base: position 3,197 of record CALXLE010000052.1, on the reverse strand, counting down.
TATGGATACCGAAATCATGGATATTTTCCGGATTCTTCGTCCTCTCCTGAGGCAATACATCCTGTAAGTGTTCTGTTGCAAATTGATGCAACCTTTCCTCAAATCTGATATATAATCTCTATTGAAGGATTGCCTGGTGCTAATTCTTCATTATGTAAAGAAAAATATAATGGAAGGAGGATGTATGCCTATAAATTGCATTGATGACAGGGTTGTCAGGGTCGATGCAGAGGCCAAGGCGAGGGGAGAGGCAATGTATGCCTCGGATTACTCCTTTCCTGATATGCTCTATGCCAGGATGATCCGTTCGGATATCCCGCGCGGTACGATAGACAGCATATCGGTGCCCCAGCTTCCTGAAGGATATTATTTCATCTCTGCCAAGGATATACCTGAAGGCGGGAAGAATGAGCTGTGGATGATCGCAAAGGACTGGAGGTGCTTTGCCGATGGGGATGTGAGGTATGTCGGAGAGACTATCGGGCTTCTTGTCGGTCCTGACAGGAACATGCTCGATTATCTTGCTTCGAATGTGAGGATAAGCTATACCGAGCAGGAACCTGCCGTGACGATCGATGATGCGCTGGCTCTGAAGGGCGGACCTATCGTCGGAGAGGATAACGTTCTCTGCTCCCTTTTCTGCGAGAAGGGCGAAAAGATGCAGAGCATTATGGATGGGGCGGATTCGGTCTTCACCGAGACGCTTGAGACTGGATTCCAGGAGCATGTTCATCTCGAGACGAATGGCGCAGTCATCACGATGGAGGACGGCAAGTATGTACTTTATATCTCGGCGCAGTGTCCGTTCTATGTGCGAAAGTCCATCGCAGGGCTTCTGGGCCTTCAGCCTGAGGATATAATCATAAGGCAGACAACAACGGGAGGGGCGTTCGGAGGCAAGGAGCACTTCCCTGATGTTCTTGCTGGTCCTCTTCTTGTTGCCGAGAGTATCATACAAAAGCCGATTAAGCTTATCTTCACAAGAGAGGAGGATATGCTCTACTCGGTGAAGCGCCATCCTTCAAAGACCATTTTCCGCACAGCTCTGGATAAGGAAGGGAATATCCTTGGTATTGATGGCACGATATATTACAACTGCGGAGCGTATCTCTCTGCGTCATATGTCGTTCTCCAGCGCGGTGTATTCCATGCAAATGGTGTCTATGATTTCCCCGCGACATATCTAAAGGGCGTCGGCGTTGCGACAAATACGTTCCCTTCCGATGCGTTCCGTGGGTTTGGAGCTCCTCAGACGCTGTTTGCTATTGAGACTCATCTGGATCATATTGCAAGGAAGTTCGGTTTCGATCCTGCGGAGTATAAGGCAAGGTATTTCATAAAGAAGGGCGGAGAGACCGTCACCAATGGCCATATCGTAGAGGATGTGAAGCTTCCGGAGATGATGAAGAAGATTGCCGATGCCTCTGATTACTTCAGAAAGGCAAAGGAGTACGCCATCGGTTCCGGGAAGGGTATCGGCATGTCATTCTACAACCATGGAGGTGCATTCACCGGAAATGGTGAGCAGGCAATCATCAAGGCTCATGCCAGACTTGTAAAGACTGGTGACAGAGTCCGCATCGAAGTGGGCTCGACAGAGATGGGACAGGGGTTCCAGACTGCTCTTAGGAAGATTGTCGCCAATGCGCTTAAGATCGATATGGAGCAGGTTGATTACGATAATCCCGATACATCGCTTGTCCCCGATTCCGGCCCGACTGCGGCATCTCGCTCTACTATGATTGTAGGGAAGATCGCAGAGGACTGTGCACTGGAGATGAAGGAGCGCTGGAATGAAGGTGACTTCTCCGTCGAGAAGGAGTATCAGCATCCTGATGGGCATCCGTGGGATCAGTCTACATTCAGAGGTGATGCCTATCTTGGCTATGGCTGGGGGGCTGCCTGTGTTGAGGTCGAGGTCGATAAGCTTACGAATGAGGTCAGAACGACCGGAATCTGGACCTGTCACGAAATAGGCCATGCAATCGATGAGCTGATTGTCCATGGACAGGTGAACGGCGGAGTCATCCAGTCTCTTGGATATGCATCCATGGAGAAAATGGAGAATAGGAACGGGCATTTCAGGCAGTCTTCGATGTCTGATTATGTAATACCGACATCAATGGATTTCCCACGTCAGGAGTGGTTCCTGGAGGATAATCCGTACCAGTGGGGCCCACAGGGGGCAAAAGGTATGGGAGAGCTTGTGTTCAATGGCGCCGATGCAGCATATGTCGATGCTGTTGAGCGTGCTCTCGGCATAACCGTCACTAAGATACCTATTCCACCTGAGGATATCGAGGAGGCACTTGAGAATGCTTAGGAAGATTGTTTTCAGCGTTAATGGTTCGCGCGTTGTATTCGCCGGCAATCCGCTTACGAGGCTTATCGATGTGCTCAGGGATGAGCTGAAGCTCACCGGAGTCAAGGAAGGCTGCGGAGAGGGAGAATGCGGTGCATGCTCAATCATAAAGGATGGGAAGCTTGTCACGAGCTGCATCATTCCAGTAGGTGCCTGTGAGGGCAGTGAAATATATACAATAGAAGGAATAAGGGATACCGAGAAGGGTAAATGCCTGATTGATGCGTTCCGTGATGGAGGCGCTGTCCAGTGCGGGTTCTGCATTCCTGGCATGGTAATGGCCGCATATGCGCTTCTATCGGTGAATCCCAATCCAGATGAGAATGCGATCCGCATGGCGATAAGCGGGAATATCTGCAGATGCACAGGATATGATATGATAGTCGACAGCATCAGGCTTGCAGCTGAGCGCGGAGGTGATCTATGGCAGTGAATTATGTACCAGAGACACTCGAGGAGGCCCTTCTCCTGAGGAAGGCAGAGAAGGCTGTTCCGCTTGCCGGCGGTACGGATATTATGGTGCAGCATAGGCGTGCACAGGGCATTGCGCCGAATCCCGGATTTCCTGTCATGGTGATATCAGGGCTGAAGGAGCTTAAAGGCATCCGTAAGCTCGAGGATGGATCTGTGGAAATCATGGCACTGACAACTGCTGCTGAGATTGCTTCTTCCGATATCGTTCCATGGCATGTCAGGAAGGCCGCTTCCGGAATGGGAGCAATAGCGCTGCGCAATACAGCCACAATCGGAGGGAATATCGGGAATGCATCCCCAAAGGGCGATCTTCCCCAGCCTCTGATCCTGCTTGATGCAGAGGTTGTCCTTGCTTCATTCG
>CALXLE010000051.1 GCA_944389115.1 uncultured Spirochaetaceae bacterium | reverse complement strand
CTATCGAGACCTGCATTATCTCGCCCTCTTTTACAACTGCAACTTCTGAATCAGAGAAGAGCTTCGTATAGTTCCCGTTCTGGGATGAGTAGAACGTGCACTGGATAAGGCAGAGCCCCTTTTCCATCGCCACGAGGGTATAAGCCTTGTCTATAGGGAGGAATCCGGATAGCCTCTTTTCCCCCTCCGAATCCGTGACAATGCAGTAGAACAGATCTGCTTCTGCAGGAGCATTTCCGATGGATACTTCCAGCACACCATTCCCTGGTTCCGGTACATCTGGCTTCTCTGTAGAAGCACAGGAGGAAAGAATAATACCCATAGCCATCAGCAGAATCAGAATCCTTCTCATATTCTCTCTCCATGCGCATGATTTGGATCAGACATGCGATTGACGGTTCCCGTTGCTCTTGTCCTATACATGATTATATCGCGATTCCTTCTCATCTTTCCTGAAAGATAGCCTCCTGCCGTACAAGGATTGGATTGGGCTATTATTTCCTGCCGGCAGGTGCTATGGGTTGGTCCCGGAGAAGTCCTTTTGTTATGAATACCGTATTCCTTTTGCCTCTTGGAGAAGATCATCTCCGGGAACCACCTATAGCGGGGAGCCAAAGCTCCCCTGAAGGGCATCAGACCATATCAGCGAATCTATCCGCAGTAAGGATCTTGCCATCAATAAGCGCGGAACCTTCGAAACCAAGCGCTACTGAGAACTTGGCTTCCTTCGGATTCCTTACTGTGCCATCCCAGCCATCTGCATCGAGACCGAAGTCAGCTGTTCCCGGTGTCGTGCCAAGACCGCCATCCGTAGAGATCTTTCCACCGAATCCCTCCGAGGTGAATACATGCTCGCCATCGATATCGAGACCATCTGCGGCAATCATCCATGAGTCAGCGCTGAATGTATCTCCATCAGCCGTACCTGTGAACACGAAGGTGATATCACCGGAAATGGCATGAGATGCGATTGACTGATACTCGAATCCATCAGCCGCCATGGTGACGGTGAGCTTTCCATCCTCATATGAGGAATCCTTGATTGCGAATGCCTCATCCTTGAAGCCGTTTATGCGATTGAGGATCCTCTCATGGGCTGGATTCATGAAGTAGCCGACAAGCCCTGTCAGCTCGCTGTCAAGGACATATGCCGGTGTCACATGGTATGTAGCTTCATACATGCCCTTCACTGAGCCATCGGCAGCGAAGACAAGGGACTTATCAACGACATCCCTGTCATATGCGTTGTAGATGGTCTCCATGGTTGTGTCCCAGCCATAGAAGTACGAGATGAACTGACTCTTCTCGCCTGTAAGGAGCGCGAGCTGGCGTGTAACGCTTCCATCCCTCATGCCGTAATCGGTTATGCAGAGGATGATATCGCTTTCAGCCTGTCCTGTGTACTCGGAGTAGAGCGGCTTGTCTGTGACACCGACGACTACGTTGTACTCATCGCCTCCAAGCGGTGTGATCGAGGAGTTGACAGCACCTGCCCAGTCGAATGTGAGCGAAAGCTTCTCACCATCTTCAAGGTCAAGCGTGTACTCGTCGTACGGAGTGCCGTCGATTACGAAGCTCTCGCCGAATGCAAGCGTCGCGTACATGAAGAGCTTGTTGATCATCAGGTTGCCGTCCTCGTCAACATACCAGCCCTTATCGCGGTAAAAGACATTGTTTCCGATAGAGACCTGCATCTCATCCCCAGATGAGAAATCCTTGCCGACCATCGATACCGTCTCAACGGTCTCATCGTACTTCCCGAGGCTGAGATATGCTGTCACATCCTGGTTCCAGCCATCGAATCCATAGAGATCCTCGGAATCAACATAGAAAGCTTCGTTATATGTTCCCCCGTCCCAGCTCTGTACCTTCGCGAACTCGCCGAAGAAGCCAGTCAGATCAGCCTTAACAACATCCGCATCAGGAGCTGTATAGATGGAATTGAACTCGATGACGATCTCATGATCCTCCACGCCGTCATGACTGAGGGTGATCGTCCTTGAGGCGTTCTCGGGGTACATCCAGAGCACGAACTCATCGGATCTTGCATCCGAGCCGTCCTTTCCGAGCATATCGTCCCTTGCAGCTATCTCGTTCTCATCAAGAGGACTGCCGTTGAATGATACCTTGGTGATATCATCCTCGCCTGTTCCGATGAGGATAGCGAACCATGCCTGATCGCCCTTCTCGGCCTGGACAGGATCCGAGCTTGTGAACTTCTCCATCTGGCTTACAGGAGCTGAGATAGTGATCTTATCCGCTGTGGAATTCATCTCGATGAGCTCCCAGTTGCCGTGGTCCTCCGCCTCTCCGCGTGAATGCCTTGCTACACGGGGCGTGATATCCCATTCAAACGGCATCTCAGGGATCACGGCATCCTTCATGACATCACTGACAGCAGCTGTATATGCATTACCGCCGATGAGAAGGTAGATCTCGTTTCCGGCCGCGACATCCTCTGATGTGATATCAAAGATAACGTCATAGCCGTCTGCCTTGATGTTCCTGTTCGCCATGACGCTGAGGATCCATCCTTCTGTCTCCTTGTCAACGGAGAGGACAGCTGTTCCTGTATAATCCTCTGTTGCGAACTTCTTTGAGCCAGATGTAAGCGAATCAAAGGCCGCAAACGCCTTCTTCACCATGGCATTGACATCAGCAAGAAGCTCTGCAGTGATATCCTCCGGTTCCTGAGGGATAAGATCCCCAGCATCTTCCAATATCTCCACGATAGCCACGTCATTGCGGCCATCCATTGAGACCATGCCTGAATCCGCAAGAGCAAGGAACACCGAGCCGATGGAATCCGGGCTGATTGATGTGATCTTACCATCGCTTACATTGAACTCAATATCCTTGGCTGAACCACCCTCAATCGCGTCCATGACCCATCCAGAGGCATCCTTGACCGCAAGCACCATATCCATCGCTCCGCCTTTAAGCCTGAGACCTTCCGCGCTGATCGTATAAGAGCCTGCTGAGAACGATGAGGCATCGCCTTCACCATTGAATCCGAGGACTATGGTTCCCGTCGCCTTGCGGTTATTGCCCTCTTCCGAGCCGTCATAATCATACGAATCAAGCTCTACGCTTATTGTCGCAGAGCCGCCTTCCGGGCTGTATACGGCAGATACGCTCTTTATCCCGTCTGTATTCACTCCTGCGATAGCATTGGATACATCAGTAAGGAAATCCGTCTGTGCAGTCTCGTCATAGGCTGCTGGCATGATGTAATCAGCGACAGCCGCCCTTTCCTGCGTGGTCATATCTGTCTTGGCTGGCGGATTGCTTGGCTCCGGACATCCGGTGAAAACCGAAAGCGCCGTAAAGGCCGCCATGACGCAAGCGATGAGCTTTCCTTTCTTTCTCATCTGATCTTCTCCTTTCAGGGATATCACCCTGATTTCCTATTCGAATGCCCTTGGGGCATATTATTTCCTGCAACATATCTATTATAGCCCCGATTCTCTATTCAATGATATTAAATGATAATAAATAAGGATTTTCTTGATTAAATGCAAAAACATTCAGCAATAAAGAAGGCCCCGAAGGGCCTTGCAGATACACCTGGGGACTCAGAAGGAAGCTGATGTGCCACCTGTGAGGATTGCAAGTATCTCATCTGGGGTACCCTGTCCCATCCCATCGGGATAGGACACAGACACGGTATGCTCCCTGCTCTTCACGACGTAGTAGACGGGGACAGCATCGCTTACCATGCCGCTGAGAACAGATGCCGCAGCATCTATATCCTCAGGGGTATAATGCTCCGGATATACGACATCGAAATGGTTATCGTAGAGACTCAATACATATTCCTCGCCATTGATGCTGAATGCGGTCTCCGAGTCGGAAGCGGCTGCGTCTTCAGCATTGCTGCCGCCCGAAAGGAACGATACGTCGGTATCCACTTCCGGAAGCTTCTCAAGCTGGGAATCCATAAGGACAGCCGCATTCTCCGCAAGAAGAGGCATGACTGCCATGGCCATCAGAACAACAAGGATGATAATGAAGTTCCTGATCACTGGCACCTCCCCTTAGATGAATTCATATTCAACGGAAACAGAGGCCGTAACCGTTATATCCCCTGTCCTGTAACTCATTGACGGAGATGATCCTGATGCCATATCGAGTGAAGCATTCGCCATGAGCACCCTCGGCTGGATCCCGTATGCAGGGGAATATGTGCCGCTTCCCTCGCGGATCGAGACAGGCTTTCCAAGCGTTACCCCGGCAACGGCTGCATAGCCCTCGGCCTTCTTCATGGCAGCTTCCAGAGCAAGCTTCCTTGCCTCTTCCATAGCGGATGACTTGTCGGAACGGTCAAGCGTTGCGGAGGACACATTGATACCGTCAAGCTTCAGGAGCGAATCGTACACCTCGCCAAGAAGGCTCAGGTCACGGACTCTCACATCTATCGACTGCGTTGCCCTCTGGCCTGTGACGATATTCCTCTGGGCATCGCTGTCCCATGCATATTCAGGACCGGCGGAGATGTATCCAGTGCTGATATCCTCCGGAGCGATTCCTATTCCCTCAAGGACCGATATGACGGTCTCTGCCATATCCGCGGTGCGTACACGCGCGATATCCGTTGAATCCTCGACAAATGATGCAGTCACCGTGAATTCCGCGATATCCGGATCAAGCTTTACCTCAGAGCTGCCGCTTACGGAGATGATACGCGGCTCTCCTGCGGCTGTTTCAGCTGAGGCGATGATACTGCCTTTCAGCACATGGCCGATGATGATCCCTGCTGCAAAGCATACAAGGATCGCAACGATAAGGATGAAGTTTCCTGCTTTCATATTAATTTCCTTTTCCTATTGGTTTTCCTGACTGTCGAAGAGCGAAAGCTGTTCCGGCTGTTCGTAGAGTCCTTTGAGTATCCTTATGATCAGGCCTGCATCAGCCTCCGCCCTGTTATTGTATGGATAAAGCCCTTCCCTTCTTGCCGCTGCCTGTATGGAAACCGTGCTGAAGCGTCTTTCCTCATCAGCTACGGCTCCGGCATAGAGATCACCTGCGTTCCTTATCGATACAGCCGAGCGCTCAGGGACATCCCCAAATGAATGAGTGAAGAGCTTTACCGTCTCCCTGTCCCAGACAAGCACGACGGCACCTCTGAGTACGCTGATAAGCTCATCTGATACATCCCTTATGCGCGGTGCCGCAGCAATATCCTTCCTTGCGATACCGAACCGCATAAGATCGTTATCGAATACATATCTGCCGGGATTCAGAAGTGACTGGAATATTATCCGTGCATCCCGGTCAGATACAGCTATATCGACAGGGAGCCTGTTTCCTCGCTGCTCCACATATCTGATTGCAAGGGCGACAACCCGCTCGTCGCCTGTGAATATCTTCGTGAGTTCGTTCTTGTTCATGCTTTCACCTTCGCTGTCTATTATAGCTGTATTTCGCTGTTTATTTCTGTATCATCGGAATAAAAACAAGAAAATATGCTTAGATGCTATTACTAATAAAAAGCTCCGGATGAACCGGAGCACGGATAAAGAAGGCTGATCTCTATTTCCTTATATTGATCTCCACGTTGACCGGGGTTTCCTTCTGATCCTGGATGACAGAGGCGTTCATCTCCCTGAGAGCCTTCTCTATCATCATTGCGACGAATTCCTTCATGATCGGCGTCTTGAGCTCGATCTTGCCTGTGAATGTGTATTCCATTGATTGCTCCTTATCTATTGTTTTCCTGATATGCTGTCAGATTCGCCTGATAAGACGACACCGATATGACGTCGCTTTATACTGAGTCGTCAGATGATCAGGTCCAAAACACATACACCATGCCTCTTCATCGTCATATTCAGTGGAAGACCAATAGTACTCAGAAGAAGGAGAGAAATCTTCACCTCCCGCATTGACTATGATATCTTTATTTCGATACAAAAGTTCGAGTTCATCTTTGGATGGGACAAACCAATCAAATCCTGTTTCGATTGCCCTGAGAAAAGTAGGATACCACCAATTACCAGTACGACTGGCATATAGAGATTCCATTTTAAGTGTATTGGGAAGACCTGCACCAATTTCCGAATCTTTGACTTTATCGGTAACACCCACATCTCCCCATACCTTGACATTTCCATCAAATGCAATGAAATCACTCTTATCACATATCAGATATCTCCAGTTCGCAGATGTTGCGCTTCCATCATCGACACCTTCTGAAAGCCTTACGATATCGCCATCTTTTATTCCATAGTTACCATATTTCTCGCCTCTATCATAGAAGACGACAGAGCCATCCGAAAGCACGGTGCCTATCTCTGGTTCCGGGAGCTCCTCGAATAACGCTATATCGCTATATGTATCCATTCCGACATACGCCACAGTCTTGACCGTCGTCCCCTCTTCCACAGTGAACGGAGAGTCATAGAGCGTACCGTTCTCAGCAGTCGGGTTAGAGCCATCAGTTGTGTAGTAGATATGAGCAAAGGATGTGTCGGAGGAGATTGTCACCTCGTTGGTGTCGGATACCGATATCACCGGCTCAGCGACGTTGAAGGTGCCAGCAACAATAGAATCGTAATCATCACGGGAGACACCCCAGAAGACATCGGCATTGCATTTGCCAAGCCAGCTAGGATGCCAGCCTTCAGGCTGCGTCGGAGCTTCGCAGTAGATATCTGAAAGCAAAGAACAATTATCAAACAGAAGGCTTGTGGTTTTTGTCACGCTATCTGGAATACTGATGCTTGTCAAACCCTGACACCAAGCGAATGCACTGCTTCCGATTTCTGTTACGCTATCCGGAATATCAATGCTTGTCAGGCCGCTGCAGTTATTGAACGTATAGTCTTCGATTGATTTCACGCTTTTGGGAATAGTAATGTTCATGAGCCCACTACAACTAGAGAACGCTCCGTCTTTGATTGTTGTCACGCTATCCGGAATATCAACGCTTGTTAGACCGCTACAACCAGAGAACGCGTTGCTTCCGATTGATGTCACGCTATCAGGGATCACGACAGTACCGACCATATCTTTTCGACCAGAACTAAAAGCGTTAAAAGCGCTATTACCTATCGTCGTTACAGGCTTACCCTTATACTGTGATGGTATCTCGAATACATCTGGATCCGGCTGTGTCATCCCCTCCTTTAGGCCTGTTACAGTATATGTTTTACCATCGGGGTTGAGCTCAAAATCAAAGAATACAGAGAGATTTGTATCAGGAAATTCAACTACTCCTGATGCGGGCATTCCCGCGATAAGCCTCATCGCCTCAACCGCGGAATACTCCTTCCCATCTCCATCCCTTACTGTTGCATAGAGAAGATATCCTCCCTGCTTCATCCCTGATATCGTAAACGATCCAACTCCATCAGCAGCTGTTCCCGTAAGCGGGGATGACGAAGAACCCGTCTCCTGGCTGATAGTGACAGGATTGCCATCAATATCCGTGATCCAGAACCAGTAGCTGAAACTGCCATCACCGAACGAGGATGGGAGAAGAAGCGAGACAGTGACATCGCCAGCGGCCGCATCAACAGGCTCAAGCTTTACGGATACTGAATTCTCTCCAGCTGTAAGGGTGACCGGTGTGCTTCCTTCCGCAACGAGAACGTATGAGCTATCAACATAGGCATATCCCTCCGCGGATATCGTCCACTGTCCGATCCTGAGGTCTGATACGATGAAGGAGCTCCCTGCCGGGATATAATCCGAGACGGAATTCACACCCAGCCCATCGCTTATGGTTATCCTGAAATGCGTTATGCCGATATCAGGATCATCCGGCGCTATCGTCTTCCCGTTATCGGAAGAGCTGATGCTCACAGACAGCGTAGCCGTTTCCTGGATATCGGCAGCATCAGGGCTGCATGATACGGATACGGCAAGAAGCCCTGCCAGCATCAGGATAATGGATACAGCTCCGGATATGCTTCTTCTCACGATCTTCCCCCTATATATTCAATGAGGATATTCACAGCGTACTCGGTATTTAATATCTGTTTTTTATATAGATATCCATGAGGCTCTGGATGAGCTTCGCGACATGAACCATGCTGCATATATCTTCTTTCTATATAAGCCATAAGCTTCATTTCTTCCTAAATGCGGCAGGGGCGGAGCTGCCCCGCCCTCTGTCTATCCTGCCGCTCAGCCTCAGTTCTCGAAGCTGATTCCGACCTTGTTGACGGTAAGGTTGATTGAACCGATCTCGATCTTCTTCGTTGAGTCATATCCGACGACTGTGACGATATGGCGTCCGTTGGAAATGCCCTGGAGCTCAGAGACTGTCCATGTCTTCATGCCCTCGGTTTCGGTCTGTGTATCTGCCTCTGCGACATAGGTATCATGGGCTACGCCATCAAGGAACCACTTATATGAGAGGCTTGCTGGAAGATCCACGTTGAATGAATCCGCCGTGTTGCTGACGTTGAATATCGTAGTCCCTTCGCCGGCCGCGATCTCCTGGAATGTGATGATATCACCGATGAGGTCCTCGATCGTGAGTCCGAGGTCAAGTGATGGGTTCTCCACGGAGCTGTTGAAATCAAGCTCGCCGGAAGCTGTGAGGCCATTGAGAAGTCTCATCGCATCCATTGCAGTTGCCTGATTTTCCCCGGCGCTGTCAGCAACTGTCACGAAGAGAAGATAGCTTCCCTGATCGATAGTGCCGAGCGTAAGTTCAAATGTACCATCGTCAGTTTCAATCTGATCTTCGAGCATTGCAGCATCAGAGCCTGAACCTGTCACGGAGACCTCAGAATTATCGGAAAGCTTCAGCACGCGGTAGTAATACTTGAATGAAGTTCCATTCGCGCTGAGGTCCTTCGGCATCTTGAGCGTGACAGTAACAGCTCCGGAATCAACCTCATCAAGCGTATTGATCGTGACCGTTACGCTGTTTGTCTCGTTAGCCTTGACTATCGTGTCAGAATTGCCCTCGGCAACCTTCACAAGATTATATGTACCTGTATCGGAAGCCGGAATTGTATTCGTATTCTCGTCTGTGGTTGTCTCTACATAGGCCTCGACCTTGACGTTCCAGCTGCCTTCAACAAGGCCCTTGATTGTGAACTGCTTATCACCCTTCGGGAGGTAATCGGATGTCTCTGAAGAACCGTTCGCGTTGCTTACGGTGATCCTGTAGTGCGATACATCGACGTTGTTCACGCCTGCTTCGTTCTGAGGTCCGATGAGCTTCGCCTCGGTATTATCCTCCCAGGACACGGAGAGCGTGCCTGTCCCGCCTGCTGTATTGTCAACAGCCGGGTCGCATCCCGTCATAGCGATAAGCGCAATAAGGAGGACAGCGATTCCGCTGAGTACCTCTTTCGCATTGATCTTTCTCATGCTTATATCTCCTTTCATGAAATGAGAATCAGAATCATTCGATGCCAAGGACGAACTCTATCCCCTGGCCCGTCGCAAAGCTCACTGAGGCGGAAGCCACAGCAAGCGGCATTCCCTTCTTAGTCAGGATCGCAGCCACCGTGTGATAGCCGGTCTCCAGCCCGTCGAAGGTATATGTATTCCCTGATACAGCCGATGGCTGGGCAGGGACACTGTCCAGATACCATTCGCTCTCAAGGCCGTCATCAAGCCCGAGAAGCGTTATATCGATCCTGTCACCGCTGGCATTAGAAGCCGCATAGCATTCGATATCCGGCATATCCCCGAGATTCTCGCTAACGGTGATGGATATGCTTTCATTTCCCACAGCGGGAACCGATGCCTCAATGGTGCATTCAGCCCTTTCCCATGCGACTCCGTCGATAATCGGGGTGAACACATATGTACCGGTCATGGTAGGCGTGAACATTCCGCCATCAAGGAACTCCTCACCGCTCGTGCCATCCGAAAGGACGTAGGTGATATGGAACGACAGCCTGTCAGGCGTCGCATCCTCGGAGATGACGGTCACCCTTCCATCCGATGACGTATGCAGATAGATGAAGAGGCTGAGATCCAGAGGCTTATGTGATTCGATATAGCACGGCCTGTTTATGAGGCTGAGGTTCTCTTCGTATGAAGGAACAGGCTCTGTTCCGGTGCTGTCCACCTCTATGATGACAAGGACCTTTGCATCCGCATAGGACGCGATGATCGACATCGTGTTCCTTATGATGAAGCCTTCCTTTATGGAGAACTCGACCTTCCCGATATCAATGGGGACCTCTTCGCCATCCGACATGACGACATATGCAGTCCAGTCGGACACAAGGAATACATCCCCGCTCCTGTAGATCCTGTCAGTCTCGACGTGGAGCTCCTGGACGCTCTCGGGCGTTCCGAGGCAGGAAGCGAGAAGGATGGCTGTCAGGAGGACTGCTATAGGATAGAATGCCTTCCTCATACATCAGCCTCCCCGGTAATCTCATTGAACGCCTCATCAAGGATGCTGTATTCGCTTTCAAGGATGCTGTGCTTATAGAGCTTCTGGTTCATGGCAAATGCGGCATACCATTCTATGGAAAGGATCTCTCCATCCTGGCTTGTCGTTATCCTCAGCGGTCTTATCTGATTGGTGCCATCGACCATTCCCTCAGCCGCGGCGGAGAGGATGTCATCAGGGATAGGCGCACCCTCCGGATAGAAGAAAAGCTCATACCCCGTCAGCTTATCAGCAGGGACCACGGACAGCGCGCCATGGCGTGCCGCCTTCTCCCTGATCTCCGGCGTTACCGGAAGTGAGCTGAACGGAATCCATTCCGATGAGTCAGCCGCCATTCCTGCCGGTTCGGCAGTTATGGCTTCCTCAGCAGTATCCTCTTCCACAAGAAGCGCTGATATCTGCTCAGCTGCGGCATCCACATTCTTCTCTGCTTCCGTAAGGATACGGGATGATCGGGATTCCGCCTTATCAGCAGCCGCGAATGCCTCCTCTGCAGTCATATCCTCATCGCCGACAACCACGCGGAGCCTGATGGATCCGCTTCCCTTATCGCTTTCCATATCCCTTTCTGCAGGTATCCTGTATGTAAGATTGACGGTCACGGGTGCTGTGATAGTGAAAGGGCTGTCCGAGAGCGGATTCTCCTTCAGCGAGCCTGTATGGCAAAGCGCACCGGCTGATATCCCGATGGTGCAGCTATCGCTGAGCTCGGCATCCATCCCGAGCCTTGCGCCATACACCGGATCCCATCCCCAGGCACCCCTATAAAGCGAGAACTGGACTCCGGCAAGTGCCTCAATGGAGAAATCAATATCTCCCGCGTCGAATTCCCAGCCAAGGCGGCCCATCAAGGGATGGGTGACAGCGAGTCCGGAGCCTGTCTCCGTATACCTGACACCTGCTTCAGCGCCAAGCGACAGTCCGAACGGGAATACATATGAGTATCCGAACGAGCCGCCAAGCGAATAGATGGAATGATCTGCCGTGCTGTCTTCGGGGAATACCGCAAGATCAGCGGCATATGGAGAGAAGCCAAGCGTTATCCTATGCCCGGCATCCGCCGCATCAAGCGGCATAAGGCCAGCGACCGCGGCTGCGGCCAGCATGAGCCCGATGATAATGCGTTTCCTGCTGCCTAAAGCGAACACGATTCCTCCATTGGAAAGGGGAAGCCCCCTTTGCGCAGATTTTCATCTGCCTTAGAAAGATTAAACAGCATATTCGCTGTTCTTTCAAGCGTAACTGATATAAATAGCGATATTAAGCGGTAATAATCAGAGAATATACAAGGGATTACCATCTCATTCCCCGCATCCGTTCCTTCCGGAACCGGAGATCCTCTCGATATCCTTCGAGCCGCAGAAGGGACAGACTGGCATGAAGCAGTCTTCCCTGGATATGGAAGGATCCTTCATTGCCCTGATCGTCAGGGAAAGGATGGAAAGGACGGATCTCTCCTTCATGTCAGGCTCGCTGAACGTGTGGCCGCAGGGGACCTTGCGGATCCCCTTCCTGACGTATCCGTTGCACCTATACACCTGCAGCCTCCTCGACCGCGACGGAGATCTCCACGGCAACCCTGGAGTGTGTCGTGAGCGTATCAGGGTCATACCAGAGCTCTGTCTCGTCCACGGAAGTAATCCTGACATCCTCGACGTTACCGAATACTGAGCTGGTGCTCCTTGCTCTCTCCATTGCGACCGCGTATGCGTTGAGGAATGCGCGGTTCTGGCTTGATGCGATGCTGCTGCGTTCGGATGTGAAGCTGAATGACGAGATCCCGTCCGCACCCGCGAGGAACTGCTTTCCTCCTTCGAACACCGGCGTATATATCGTCGATGCGGTTATCGTGATATGCTGCGAGCCGTCCTCTGCTGTGGATACCGCGCTCCGGCGCACATCGGAATTGATGAACCCCTGCGCGAGGAGCGCGCTGACAACCTTATCCGCGGACGCGACCACATCGCCCATGCTGCTGTCGGCATCCACGGTAAGCGTATAGACTGGGTTCTCCTCGGTATACGAGCCATCGGCGATGAGCACCATCCTGATATCGCTGCCGAATGCCTCGCTTACCACCCTGTCGTCATGCGTGATGGCTGCGGTCACGACAAGCGATACGGTGCCGACCATGGCGCAGAGCGCGATCAGCACGAGCA
>CALXLE010000050.1 GCA_944389115.1 uncultured Spirochaetaceae bacterium | reverse complement strand
GAGAACATTGTCTGCATCGCTTCACCTATAAGAGACTACTCAGGCAAGGCTGTTGCTGCGATATCCGCTTCGTGGCCTGTCTTCCGTTTCTGCGGAGAGGATCTCGATAAGAATGCATCACTTGTCTCAGAGACCGCCGGAGAGATCTCTTCAATACTGGGGTTCTGTGAATAATATGGATATCGCGATAGTCTGCTACAGTCTTACAGGCCACACCCTCGATATGGCAGGGGAGATAGCAAAAGGAATCAGGGAAGCAGGTGCTGATTCAAGGATCTTCAACATAAGAACAACGGAAGCTGACAGAGAATACCTTGAATCTGCTTCTGGACTTATAATCGGATCCCCTACCTATCTTGCTGCGAGTGTATGGCAGATCAGGAAATGGCTGGAAGAGGATTCCCTTAAAATCAATCTATCAGGGAAGCTTGGGGGCGCATTTGCGACAGCTCATTACGCTCAGGGCGGTCAGGATACAGCCATCATGGATATGCTGGGACAATTGCTTGTCAAAGGCATGCTCATCTATTCAGGAGGAGGCAGCTATGGCCTTCCTATAATCCACCATGGGCCTGTTGCCCTGGACAAGGAAGGGAATCACTACGAGGATAGCCGGGCGATATTCCGGATTTATGGTAGCCGCTTTGCCTCAAAAGCCCTTGAGATTTTCGGCTGAATAGCCTTTTTCATGAATATCGTCCTCTCTACTGGACTATCATTATAAGAAGACGTCTCTATAAAGCCGAAAGTATGGTATAGACTTACCGCATCAGCCAGCTCTGGCAAAGTATCAAGATACATCTCATCGTATCCGATTACAGAAGCATCCTCGAGAATTCTGTCAATGAGCATTGTCGCAATATGATGTCCTCTGTATTCCGGCCTGACATAAAGCCTCTTCATCTCACACGCTGTTCCCTCAAGCCTATGCAAAGCAATGCATCCTGCTGGTCTGCCATCATATAAGGCAAGATACAGTCTGCCATACGGCATCGCATACTTCTCCGACGGATTAAGTGCCTCGTCATCGTATTTCTGGAGCTCGAGGTAAAGCCTGAACTCATAGTTGATGGATAGAAGCATCTCTGTGTACTCTGACAGCAGTATCCTTATATCATCAAAGCGGTCATAGGCCGGAACAATCTCAATCATGAGATGAATATAATCATAATGCCACCGATGGCATAGCCGCGTATTGTTAAAACCTTAACCGGATGGTATTTTCCATATCATGATAAGAAAAGCATCGACAGATGATCTCAGAGCCGTAGCTGGCATATACGACGAAATACATTCCAGAGAAGAACAGGGCCTATCATCCATAGGCTGGATAAGAGGAATATACCCGACAGAGGAGACGGCAAGGAATGCCATTGAAAGCGGAGATCTTTTCGTAGAGACTGTGGATGGCAGAGTCATCGGAGCAGCGATAATAAACCAGAAGCAGGTCGATGTATACAGCAATGGAAACTGGCAGCATCCTGCCACTGATGATGAAGTGATGGTTCTCCACACTCTCGTAATCTCTCCGAATGAATCGGGTAAAGGATACGGCAGGAAATTCGTTGAATTCTATGAGCAGCATGCCCTGTCAAATGGCTGCCATTACCTCAGAATGGATACGAATGCAAGGAATAAAGCCGCCAGAGCGATGTACAGGAAGCTCGGATACACTGAAATAGGAATAGTACCAACTGTATTCAACGGAATCGAAGGAGTACAGCTGGTACTTCTTGAAAAGAAAATCTGAGGCCCATCATCCGATAAGCTCGAGATTATCCCCCTTTGCACCGCACATCGGGCAGACTGGCTCCTCCCCTTCCGCCACCTCAAACTCCGTCTGGCATAGCAGGCATTTGTATCGTCTTGTTCCGGAAGACTTCCTTGAATACCCGCCATCATTGCATTCAAGAGAGGATAGTATGGATTCTGCTGCATCGGATGGGAATCCTGGCCCTGGAGGATTATCCAGGAGATTCTGAATCATATTCATTGAATTGCCGCTCTGTGGAAGCATGTATCCCGCTTCTCTGAGGATATCCTCAGCAGAGAGCCTCGATGATCTTGCTATTGCCTTCATCAGCTTTCTGAGCCCTGGTTTATCTGTATCACGAGCTATCTGCATAGCCACATTCTCAGCCTTTGCCTTATTCTCCGCTACCCTGTTCATCGCAGCGATTACGGCATCATCCTTCTTCTGCTGTGGAGGGTACTCCACTGGCACCATGCTTATCGCACCGCTGGGACAGGCATCGGCACATACGCCGCATCCTATGCATTTCTCCGTATCGATTATGCTGTTCTCCGTATCCGTAGCCCCATTCGGACAGACATACAGACAGAGGCAATCCTTCGTGCAGAGCCTGAGGTTCCTTACAGCTATTCTTTTCATACCAGTCCTCCTTATACAACCTTCTCGAACTTCCAGTCAGGAACCTTGCAGACAGGGCATATTGCTGGAGGCCTTTCGCCTATATAGACAAATCCGCAGATGCTGCAGACCCATACTTCTGTATTCTCAAGGAATGACTCGCCTTCGCTTATGTACCGGTCAATAAGTGCCTGGACTATCCTTTCAACCTTTTCTCCCCATGTGCACGCCCTCAGAGCTCCTCTGTCACCATGGCCGGAGGCAATAGTCTTTGCCATAGGATAACCTGTGGAGATATCCTCGTCGGAAATGGATCTGAGAAGATCCAGATCTGCTCCATCTATATCAATAGCAGCAGATGCAAAGTAGTCAGAGATCTTCCTGAACTGCTCCGGCTCCTTGTCCATATACTGCTTCTCCGCCCCTCTTGCAAGATTTGAGAACAATGCAGCAAGCGCCCCAGGAGAGAGTTTAAGCATATCAGGATCGATTTGAACGGATTGCTCGGGTATCTCCTCCTTCTCTCTGGATTCATCCGGAGAGAACATACTCTTCGGTGCTTTGCACATCGGACAGGACCAGTCAGCTGGCAGATCGGAAAAAGGAACACCTTCAGCCTCTTCATCATAGACATATCCACAGACCTGGCATATGTACTTCATAAATCCCTCCTTTTACGAGACATTGTCAGTTATTGATAATTATTATCAATAGAGTATCAGTGTTATTTCATATGTCAAGGAAAATACGAAAGCGGAAGAAAATCAGTTCTCTTTCCAGACCCACCAGATCGGCTTTTCACCACGGACAAGTCCGAGCTTGTTCTGCAGGTTGATGCTTGCCTGATTGCTGAAGAAGACATGGCAGTATGGTATGCGGTTCTCGGAAAGCGCCCAGTTTATATCATGCTTCTCCAGAAGCTCTCCATATCCATGTTTTCTGTACTCATCGAATACCTGCAGCATGCCCATGCTTCCCTCGCTATGGAAACCGACGAATCCCGCAAGCTTTCCCTCAATGAAGAGACCAGAGATCCTTCCTTTTCTGAGAAGCTCCCGGATACTGTCCTCACTGTCGATGGCATATACAGCTGTTATTGATTCGAGGTATTCAGGACCAAGTATTCTTATATCATGGTCATCGATATCAAACGGGGAGCCCCACCAGGAATAGCTATAGCAGCCTTCCTTGTTCTCATATCCTTCATGCTCCATAAGATAATTGCGGAGACCTTCGTCATGGACGCAGATCAGCGGACATGAGGTATCGATATGAGGGAGAAGACCATGCCAGTCACCGAAGGATGCAACGGACATGAAATCATCATTCAGCATGATGATCATACCTTCCGGTCCATCATAGCTGATGCGGCACTCATCCTGGCCAAGCAGGGAAATCATATCGACATATGAGAACTTATCGATACTTAGAATAAGGTTCTTTGCTTCTTCGTTAGTCACGGCAATGAATATAGCAGATTATCAGAAATAATGCAGAACCCGCAGGCAGCTTCCAGGATTTATTCTATTCTCACGAAGCGGCCTGCTCAGGATAAAAAGAAAATCTATTTCCTCTCGAATGGGGTCCTTATGGCTCCACTCTCTCGATATCAACACCGAGGAAGGAAGCGATTGCATCGGCAGCAGTCTGATGATCTTCCCATTCCGTCATTCCCGATACGGTGATTGTCCCGACAGGCAATCCAGATTCAAGAAGAATAGGAAATGATCCTCCGGAAAGCGCATAATCATGCCAGTCCATACCACGTCCATCAAGGGTCTTTCCTGTCTTCCTGTATTCAAGGGCAGTATGGAGAGAACTGCGCCAGAAACGGGAAGCGAGGTTCCTCTTTCGCCTTATCCATTCCATGTTGTCGGTATTGGCATTGATGGATTCCATATAGATTGTCAGACCATTCACACTGACATCAACGATGCCGCTCCTGTTTATTGCCCTTATGCGGGAAGCGGCATCCCTGCCGATAATCTGAAGATCTTTCTCCGATACCATGCCGACCCGGAGGATCTCCTCCTGTTCGGCTATTATCTCAAGCGCTCTATCGATATCCATCAGCACTCAAATGTCTTTGCAAGCTCGAACTCATCAAGGATCTCCTTGCTAGGAGCTTTTGTGATGAGCGATACGACTACGATGAAGATGCAGGAAACTATGAAAGCCGGAAGGAGCTCATAGATTCCAAACATACCGCCAAGCGGCTTTACAAGGTAGTTCCAGATGAAGACCATTGCTCCCCCGGAGAGCATACCTGCGATAGCTCCTGCCCTTGTTGTTCTCTTCCAGAAGAGGGAGAAAAGCATCAATGGTCCGAATGTTGCGCCAAAGCCTGCCCATGCAAAACTTACGATTGTGAAGATAACGCTGTTCTCATCAAGAGCAATAAGGGAACCGATGAGGGCGATTACAATCAGAGTCACACGCGAGACGACCATGACCTGCTTGTCATTGGCCTTTGTATGGAATACTCCCTGGAAGAGATTCTTCGAGAAAGCCGATGAAGCGATGAGAAGATACGAATCTGAAGAGCTGATTGTCGCTGCAAGGATTCCTGCCATGATAAGACCTGCGAAAAGAGGATGCATAAGCATGCTTGCAAGGTATGAAAAGATATTCTCAGCAGATGATTTCGTCACAAAGGCAGTTGGCGCAAATGCCCTTCCGACAAGACCGATTGTGACAGCGGCAAGAAGGGAGATAAGAACCCAGACTGTAGCAACACGGCGGCTCTTCGTAAGTTCATCAGACCTCCTGATAGCCATGAATCTCAGAAGAACCTGAGGCATGCCGAAGTATCCAAGGCCCCAGGCAAGCATCGATGCGACGGAAAGAAGTGGATAAGGAAGTGCTTCATTGAAGAGCGGTGCTCCGTTCTCTACAACCTGCTCACCTGCTTCAGTCACTGCAGGAGATGCGATATTGAAGAACTCGAGGAATCCCGGGATATTCTTAATATTCTCAAAAACCTCTCCTATACCGCCTGCAGCAATCGTCCCAGAAACAAGCACCACGAGGAGCGCAAAAACCATGATTATAGCCTGCATGAAATCACTGGCGCTCTCTGCGAGGAATCCACCGAGGAATGTATATATGACAACAAATGCGACTCCGCAGAGCATCATCGGTATATATGGTGCACCGAAGATTGAGGAGAAGAGCTTACCGCAGGTTACGAAGCAGCTTGCCGCATACACGCAGAAGAATATGAGAATAAAGAGCGATGAAATCGTAAGGATAACCTTCTTCGTCTCATGGAACCTATTGCTGAAGAACTCAGGAAGCGTTATTGAATTGCCTGCGACATGCGAGTAGCGGCGAAGACGCTTTGCAACAAGCAGCCAGTTGATATACGTTCCAATCGCAAGTCCAATAGCAGTCCAGAATGCATCGGCAAGACCACACCAGTAAGCAAGACCGGGAAGCCCCATGAGAAGCCATCCTGACATATCCGAGGCCTCTGCGCTGAATGCTGCGACCCAAGGTCCCAGTGATCTTCCGCCAAGGTAATAGTTATCGCTATTCTGATTAGCACGCTTTGCAAAATAGACGCCTATGCCGATGACCACACACATATACAGGACCATCGAAATAAGCATCTGAGCTGATGAAGTGCTCATAATTCCGTCACCCCTTGATAGTTATTTTCTGTTACTATACGAAAATACATTGATGAATACAATAATATGTGCCGCATTGTGCCGAAAATCTTATTCCTGATGAATCAGAGAAACGCGGGAAGCTCTGGGATTCTCCTTAGGCAATCCACGGCCATCGCGGCAATATATCTGGCGCCATCGGGCCTGAGATGCGTATCATCGCTATCCCCTTCCGGATAGTTCGGATACAGGCCTGGACTGAAGTTCATGAAGTATTTCCTCGATTCCTCAGGACCTTCTTTCTGAAGCCAGACCATCGTCGGGATTGTAAGATCTATACAGGGACATCCCGCCTGATATGCAGCAGCTTTCATCGCAGCAGGATAATCTCCATGAGTATCAACAATGATACCATCCTTGAAGCGGCGCCTTGCTATCGGAGTAAGAAATACAGAGAAAACATTCTTCTCCCTGAGTTTATTAGCCATATAAACGAGATTAGCGATGAATTGAGTCCATGGCGCTGAATACCGCATAGAATCCTCGTTCTTGCTGTCATTATGGCCAAACTGTATAAGAGCGGCATCCCCTTCACTGGCATCATCAACGATAGCCTGGAATAGTCCATTTTCAATCATATCCTTTGTGGACAAGCCATTTACGGCACGATTATCAATAATCCAGCCTTCTGCCAGATACTCATGGATGCACTCTCCCCACCCAGTTTCCGGCCTCGTTTCCGGAGCCTTTTCCGCACATGTGGAATCGCCAAGAAGAAAAAGTCTCATATCCCGATACTCTCCTATATTACGAAAAAGCAGGTCCTCGTACGAAGACCTGCAATGACACTTATGACCGGATAATCAGCGCTGTACACGGCCTGATCCGTCACCCTCGCAGAGAGCTTTGACCTCTGAAAGCCTAGAGAGGTTGAAGTCTCCGCTGATGGAGTGCTTAAGACAGGATGCAGCAACTGCGAAGTTGATGCAGTACTGCTCGTCCTCGAAATGGGAGAGAGCATAGATGATACCTGCTGCGAAACTATCACCGCCGCCAACTCTATCAACGATATCCGTAATCTCATAATGGCGGGAGAGGTAGAAACCGGTCTTGCCAGAGAGAGCTGCTGACCATCCATTGTGATCCGCGCTCTTTGATTCGCGGAGCGTGATTGCGACGACCGATACGTTCGGGAACTGAGCCTTTACCTTTGCTGCAAGCTCCTCATATACCTTTGTATCAAGCTTACCGGATGTGACATCGCTATCAGCCTCGATTCCAAGACACTTCTGGATATCCTCCTCGTTTGCGATGATGACATCAGCATACTTCACGAGCTCTCTCATAACCTCTGGAGCCTTCTTTCCGTAGTTCCAGAGCTTCTTCCTATAGTTGAGGTCGATGGAGACAGTTGCACCTGCCTTCTTTGCAGCCTTCATAGCCTCAAGAGCGCAATCCGCTGCTCCCTGGCTTACTGCTGGAGTGATACCGGTTGTATGGAACCAGTTGGCACCCTTCATAATGGCATCGAAATCGAAATCCGCTGGGACAGCTTTCGCAATAGCCGAGTTATCCCTGTCATATACAACAAGGGATGGCCTCTGGTTAGCACCGGTCTCAAGGAAGTAGATTCCAAGCCTGCCGCCCTTTACCTTCTTGATGCATGAAGTATCGACACCATACTTAAGAAGCTCTCTCTCGGCAGCCTCACCCACTGCATTCTCCGGAAGAGCTGTAACGAATGCCGCATCCTCGCCGAAAATGGAAAGAGATACAGCTACATTGGCTTCACCGCCGCCGAAAGTCGCTTCCAGGGAAGGTGTCTGGAAAAGGCGATAGAGCTCCTGGCTCCTGAGGCGAAGCATGATTTCGCCGAAAGTTACATATCTTGACATTCAAAACCTCCAAAACTGCTTTATAATCGAATAGATACTTAAGTATTGTACAACGAAGTGCGGCATTGTCAATGGAACATTGTTCCATTTTTGAATATCGTATGATAATATAAGCATTAAGAAAGAAAGGAGAGTATTTCTTATGACAAAAGATGAACTTTACACATTCTTCCATGACTCAGGTATCGTACCTGTCGTGAAAATCGATGATGCCGAGAAGGCCGTACCGCTTGCAAAAGCAATGATCGAGGGAGGCATCAACTCCGCAGAGATCACATTCAGGACAGCAGCGGCAGAGGAAGCAATCAGGAAGGTCACAGCCGCTTTCCCGAAGATGGTTGTCGGAGCTGGAACTGTAATCAATCCGCAGCTTGCTGAGAAGGCTGTGGCAGCAGGTGCGAAGTTCATCGTATCCGCCGGTTTCAACAAGGACACTGTTGCATGGTGTCTCTCGCACAACATCCCTGTGGTTCCCGGTGTATGCACACCTTCTGAGATCGAGATGGGACTTTCCATGGGACTGAATGTCCTCAAGTTCTTCCCTGCAGAGGCTTCCGGCGGTGTTGCAATGCTTAAGGACCTTTCAGGCCCATTCTCACAGGTAAGATTCATGACAACAGGCGGAATCAATCCGAACAATCTCCCTGACTATGCGAAGGCTTCAAACGTCCTTGCTATCGGAGGTTCATGGATGGTAAAGGCAGATCTCATTGAGAATGAGAACTGGGAAGAGATCACAAGGCTCTGCAAGGAGGCTACCGTCAAGCTTCAGGGAATCCAGCTTGCACATGTGGGAATCAACCTTCCTGATGCTGATGCAGCTACATGTGTCGCAGATGAGTTCGCAAAACTCGGGCTTGAGATCAAGAACGGCAACAGCTCCATCTTCATGAACAAGGAAATCGAGGTCATGAAGAAGAACTATCTCGGAAAGAATGGCCACCTCGCTTTCAGGTGCTATGATCTCGAGAGAACAGCCTATTTCCTCAAGAACAAGGGCTTCACAATCAATGAAGAGACCGTTTCCTATGATGCAAAAGGCAGGATGAAGGTCTTCTATGTCAATGAGGAAATCGGCGGCTTCGCTGTACATTTCATAAAGTAAGATAGGAAAGCGAAGAGAAAAGGAGCGGCATCGGAACCGCTCCTTTTTCATTGCCATCGTACCAGGCTCAGAGAAGCACGGCTCCTCTGTCCATTATGACCTTCTCCCCTTCGCACTCAACCTCGACATTCTCAAGCTTCACCTCAGCATTCATGATGCGGAAGCCTCTGGAGACAGGATCAGGAACACCTGTATACATATCACTCTCTGTTATCGGAAGATCGGGATCCTTTGCTACAGCAAAAGAGGAATTCCTTACCACGACATCCTTGAGAGGAACCTCTGGAAGGCCAAGGAGCATGCCAGCTGATGAACGGGAATCAACGGCATGGCAATCCTCAATCAGGATATTGTAGAGAATAGGAGTCTCCTCTGTGACAGGCATCTTATCAAGAGAGAACAGACTCGGATCAGGAACACCGCATCTGTAATACATATTGACGACAAATGGACAGAAGTTCTTCCTCATTATGATATTCTTGAAGACAAGGTCATGGATCTTTCCACCGCGGCCACGCCTGGATTTGATTCTTATACCTCTATCCGTACCATCGAATACACAATCAGCAACAACAAGATCGGAGATCTCTGCCGCCGTCTCGGATCCGATTACAGCTCCGCCATGCGCTGCCTTTACAGTACATCCCCTTATCTCGATTCTCTGCGTCGGCATGTTGTCAGCAATACCATCAGGGCCAGATCCCGACTTAAGGGCAATACCATCATCACCGACGAATACAGAGCAGTTGAGGACTTTGACATCCGTGCTCGACTCGATATCTATTCCATCGGTATTGGGCGCATCATAAGGATTGAGGACAGTAACACCATCAAGGACAATATGGTCAGAGAAGAGCGGATGAAGCGTCCAGAATGGAGAGTTCTGCACGGTGATTCCGCGCAGTGTTATATTGCTGCTGTTCTTTATCTGCATAAGTGGTGGTCTGAGGAACTGGAACGGCCTTCCGCCACCGCCATCTGCCTGGGTCTTGTAGTCAGGATTCAGCGCTGCGAACTTCTTCTCGATCTCGCTTGTAGGCTCGAATACCTTACCCTTCTTCTTCAGGGCTTCATCCCACCAGGCCTGGCCAGAACCATCGATGATACCCTTCCCTTCTATTATGACATCCTTTGCATTATCGATATATACGCATGGATGCATGCAGTAGCATTTCACACCTTCCCATCTTGTGAACACAGGCTCATAAATTGAGAAATCAGATATGAACTTAAGGACAGCGCCTTCCTCGAGGATAAGGTGAGAACCCGATGGGATATCCAGCGGGGATGTCATATACTCTCCCTTCGCCAATGTAACGGAATCATTTTCCTTAAGCGCTTTCTCAAGCTCTTTAGCTATATCGTGTCCATCGGGGATGAGACCCCAATCTGCAGGGTTGAACATACAGTCCTCCTTTTCCTTCACTTTATCATCTGATGCATATATTATAATCATATGTTGAGAATTGGATACAGAGCCCACGATCTAGGTTCATTCGAATCGGCTTCCGAACTTGGAAGGCGCCTTGAGGAAATACGCAGCACATCTTTCATACAGCTTGCGCTGAAGAAGGTCATACCTTCATCGAAACCATGGCAGGAATGGGATGAAGAGTATATCTCTTCCATCGCATCAGAGCTCAGGAGCCATGGAGTCTCCATTGCAATTGTAGGCTGCTACATCAACCCGATCCATCCGGATCCAGAGAGAAGGAAGCTTGAGGTAGAGCGCTTCGAGAAATCGCTCTCTTTGACAAAGGCCTTCGGCTGCCGCTATGTGGCGACGGAGACAGGATCGCAGCATCCGGATCTGAAATACTCCATTGATACTTCCGATCCAAAGAACATAGAGATATTCAAGGGCAGCCTCTCCAGAATGCTCGATGCAGCAGAGAAGTATGATGCCTATGTCGCTATCGAGGCTGTTGCCCGCTCCCATTCGATATCAAGTCCGGCAAGGATGCGCGATATACTCGAGACATTCAATACCGACAGGCTCAAGGTAATCTTCGACCCTGTCAATCTGATTCCCTACACAGGTCTCCTGGAACCTGATGGAGTACCTCTGAGGATCCCTACGGCAGAGACTGAGCACAGATTCGTAACAGAGGTCCTGGATCTTTACAAAGACAAGCTAATAGCTATCCACTGCAAGGATTATATCCTTACCGAGGAAGCGGGACTCAAGGTCGGGAATCTGCCTGCACTTACAGGCAATTTCAGGTGGAAGGATTTCGCAGAAGAGATCCACAGAAGGAATATCGATGTCCCTTGGCTCATGGAGAACCTTGATCCGAAGACCGTCGCAGAGACATCGAAAATCCTTGAAGCTCTATAGAAGATACCCCTGGGAGAAAGATACAGGATGTCTGTTCTCCACTAGTGTCTTCTCAAGGTATGAGGTATCAAGTCCGAGATCATAGGAGAGCTTCACGAGAAGTGACTCTCCTATCATATTCTGCTCACAGAAGAGATACGCTGCGGCTTTCTCTGCCAGATGGGAAGGGAGCATGGCATTCATATATATATCCCTGTCGGGATCCTTCTCGTAGCTCTTCTTCAGGCTTTTGCAGAGAAGTGATGCCTGTGGATTTTCCTTCAATAAGCTGAGCTCTCTGACAAGACCTTCTGGATTGCCCTTCCCTGCCTCCTCTCCAAGAGGCTTAAGCGTGAAGAATGTATATTCCTTACCTGGAAGGTAATGATGTCGGTCGCATCGCGCAGCATAGTCAGGGGCAAGAGCGCTGTTCTTCTGCCTGTCACCTCCGATTATGATCAGAGGATCGAAGTACAGAGCAGGGCACTCCCTGCCATCGACGCTGTAATACCTATAAGTATAGAATGCAGGCGAAAGACAGTCTCTGTGCTCGCAGTACGCGGTAAGTGGTATAACATCGGTTGCCATATCCAGAATCAGCCGCGCCGTCGAATTGAAGAACTCCTTGCGGAAATTCAGCATGAGCGTAGGGAATACGAACATGCAGCCCCTTTCTATCGAGTAATTGCGGGCTACATATGCTATGCGCTCATCGAAGAAAGACGCTTCATCGATAATGTATGTGCCTACATCGGGGTTATCCTTTATGACCTGCTCCAGCCCGAATGAATCGCTTATCTTCGCAATATTGCTTCCACATCTGATGTACCCCGAACGGTATGGCAGGGCATCGTCTGGATAATCCTGGAAGCGCACGCTATCCGCCGCATATCGGATGAAGAACACCCGCCTTCTATCAGCAATCCCAGTAGAGGTAAGCGCACTCACAGCATCGCTCTTCTTCAATGCAACAGCCGCATCGCGCCAGATTCCAGCCGCCTTCTCTGTCTTCCCCGCTCCCATCGGCCCTATGAGCAGAACCCGTCGTCCTGGCGTGGTAAAGTCAAAATGAGTGGATGTCTCATGCACATCCAGTGTTGGAAAGCCTAATGATTTCAGGAAATCCGCACCGGAATTCTGTTCCTCAATCTTCGGCATTCTCTTCCTTCACTATCGCAATACCCGCACTGGCTCCAATACGGTCAGCACCAGCATCGATCATTGCCTTCGCATCCTTGTAGTTCCTGATACCTCCGGAAGCCTTTACCTTAAGCCCGAAGGAGGAAACTGCATCTTTCATAAGAGCAACATCGTGTACCGTTGCTCCGCCGGTAGAGAAGCCTGTGCTTGTCTTGACGAAATCCGCACCAGCATCAGCTGCAGCTCTGCAGGCTGCCCTTTTCTCATCATCAGAGAGAAGGCAAGTCTCGATGATGACCTTCAGAACCTTCCCTTTTGCCGCATTGCGCACTTCCCTGATATCATCCTCAACAGCTTCCATCATGCCTGACTTCAGCATACCTATATTGATGACCATATCAATCTCATCAGCTCCATTCTTAACCGCATCAGCAGCCTCGGCAGCCTTCGCATTGGCTGAGGCCGCTCCAAGGGGGAATCCCACAACTGTGCAGACTTTGACATCGGTACCTGCAAGAAGATCCGAAGCAAGAGGAACCCAGCATGAGTTTACGCAGACAGAAGCAAAACCATTGTGGAAAGCCTCGCTGCAGAGCTTCTCGATATCCTCCTTCCTGGCATCAGCCTTGAGAAGTGTATGATCTATGTATTTTGCAATAGACATCCAAGCGCCTCCGAAAAGAATCTAAGCAAAAAAACAAGGAAGCTACAATAGCCTTCCTAGACGAGCATCCATTATACCTTCGCAGAATGGATATGGATTGCGGCCTCCATCATACTGCTCAAGCATCATGGCCATGGCAATCTCGTCGTCATTCATCGCCAGAGGATAATAAGGATTCACAAAGACAGTCCTTGACCCAAGCGTGACATGCGAAAGGGTAAGAGATCCGCTTCCTACAGAGCTATCACGATGGAAGATAAACGGCATGGAATATGGATAGCCATCCCTATCGATGCCGTTCACGCCATTTTCCGTGATAACACACCGCCTGCATCTGACCTCGAAGTGCTTTCCATAGAGATATGAATGATACTGATTCGATGAGAAATCATGGATGAACAGAGCGCTGCCCAGCTTCATCATCCTTACTCTCCTCACATAATCCTCACTCTCTCCTGATAGCTCCAGTCCATTCCTTGATCCTGTTCTGATCATTGACGAAGCATATTCCAGAGAATGGAATTCCTCTGTCATCTGATACCCTGTCCCAAGCACTCTTCGCGCAACAGAGGCTGAATGATGATTATGCAGACCTGAAAGATAGAGCTGATCGGGCTCTGCTTCCAATACGGAAAGCACATTGAGCAGAGATGAGAACAGCGGTGTATTCCAGTACTGCTCCATCACAAGGCCATCATAGGAGGAGAACTCTTCAAGATCCGGCTCCGGGAGATCAAGGAATGTAGTCTCTGTTATAATCCGCTCTCTTCTGCCGTGAAGATATCTCAGTGTATCAGAGAATCCATTCTTCCCTGATGCGATTATGACGGCATCATGATCTACAGCAAGAGCCGAGTCAATATCTGCAAAGGCGTTAAAGCCTTTCCGCTCCATCTCAGCCTTCCGCTCCTGTGTATGTGTATAAACAGCAGCAATCCTCAGCATATCAGGAAGGAATTCCGCAATCCTCATATAGAAACGGGCACGCCATCCCGTTCCAAGCAATACAGCATCCATATACGGATTGTCACATAGAAATGATGCTGTTGCAAACTTATATGGACTCCGATCTGCATTGGCTTAATCCGATTATTATCGTACTCTTGGTTATATGGTACTTAATTTCTTCGCAGAATTCTTCACATGGATCATGCTCTTCGTGATCCTCCTCAATATATCACAGAGGAAGATCCCCCACTCCGATGGAAAGAGGAAGGCTACATTGCTGCTTGCCGTCCTGTTCCTGGCTGTATATGTAGTTCTTGTTCTACGCCTGCAGTGGAATCTGCCATCCTGGACGGAATGGATATTCATCGCAATCCTCATTGCCGTGATAATAATCTTCCGCAGGATTTTCTGGCCATTCAGACTGCACTGCGCAAAGTGCGGCAAACGTCTCGATTTCAACCACATAATCGGATACGACGAGAATCTCTGCCAGGAATGCTTCTTCGAGAAGTATCCAGAGGAAGCTGAGAAGGAGAAAGCCAAAGCGATGACTCCTGAGGAAAAGAGGGAAAAGAGCTTCACGGAAGCCTCTTCTGTCGATGATATCGACTGGGACAGCTGGGAACCGACAGAGACATGCGTCCTAACATATGTCACGGATGGAGACAGGATCCTGCTGATCGAGAAGAAGAGAGGACTCGGAAGCGGATACATCAATGCGCCAGGCGGACATATAGAGCTGGAGGAGACGAAGATAGAAGCTGCGATAAGAGAGACTAAGGAAGAGACAGGGCTTGATGTTTCCAATCTCGAGGAGCGCGGTGTACTGCGCTTCCAGTTCAAGGATGGGCTAAGGATGCTTGGATATGTCTTCTTCACCTCATCTTTCTCTGGCACTCTCATAGACGAGTGTGATGAGACAAGGCCATTCTGGACCGATATCGCTTCCCTCGACTACTCAAAAATGTGGGAAGATGACAAGCTTTGGCTGCCAATGGCACTTGAAGGCAGGAATTTTGATGGACGCTTCATCTTCGATGATAAGATCATGGTAGACAGCCGCGTGACGGAAGAAGAGGCTGAAGAACCGATGTTTGGCGATGAAGATCAATGATTCTGTTGTTCTGATGGGCCTCTGGAACATAGGAGAAGGACGGTTCCACAGGAAGCTGTCCGCAAAGGAGGGGCGCAATCTGATCAAAGCCGCATACAGGCGGGGCATAAGGGATTTCAGCTCTGCCTACAGCTACAATGAAGCGGACAGCATACTTGCCTCCGCGATGAAGGAGCTGAAGGCCGATGAGTGGAAAATATATACCAAAGTAATGCCTGTACCGACAATGGAAAGGAAGACTGAGACGATATTACGCCGCCTCGGAAGGGACAGCCTTGATGTATTGATGCTGCACTGGCCCGTAGAAGGAGAGAACCTGTACAGAAGCCTTAGAAGCCTTGAAAAGCTGTCTGCAGGAGGAAAGGCAAAAGAAATCGGTGTAAGCAATTTCCCGCTGTCTCTCCTTTCATCGGTCGCGGCAGATTTCGATATCAAGTACCACGAGCGGCCCCTATCGCTGCTATGGGCAAAGGATTGGGAAGAAGAGAGGCTTCTTGGGCTCAGAACCCTTGCCTATGCTCCACTCGGCATGGGCCTTCTTTCCGGAAAATACCGCTCAGCAGATGACATATCCGATGAGAGGAAGATGATAAAAGCCCTATCATCGCCATCATTCTCCAGTCTTGCAGATTATCTGTCAGGACCAGAAGAGGCTCTGTCCTGGGTCTATGGAGAGAGACCTTATGGGGTTATCTCCGGATTCTCATCGGAGAACGATCTCACAATCCTCGATTCCATCGAGGCAATACCAGATGAAAGGAAAAGCAAGCTTATGGATCTTTCACGTGCTGTCTCATGCTCATTCTACTGTGATAACATATTCTCACATGACTGGAGGAGATAATGCTTGTACTTACAGAGAGGGCTGAAGCGGAGATTGAGGTGAAACGGTCCAGGTTCATCGCTATTGCCCTTCCTGCGAACACTCCTGAGGATGTAAGGAATGCTGTTTTAAGCATACGGAAGGAACATCCCGATGCAAATCATGTTGTCCATGCAGCCGTCATAGGCAAAGCAGGTACAGAGTACTCTGTCTCGGATGACAGGGAACCTAAGAATACCGCAGGAAGACCAGCGCTCGAAGTCCTGAAAGGCTCAGGTATCACCAATATAGTCATATGCATAGTACGCTATTTCGGAGGAACTCTTCTCGGCACAGGAGGTCTTGTAAAGGCCTATGGGGACAGTGCCAAAGAAGTCCTGAAAATAGTCAGGACAGAGGAGCTTATCGAAAAACGGAATTTCAGGATGGTGCTTCCATATAGCTCATATACCCTTATCAAGAGGACATTCGAAGCGGTACATGCCTCCGTTGGGACAGAGGATTTCGCCGATATGATAACCGTAGAGGGAACCATACCTATGTCAGAGGCAAACGCTTTCAGAAAGGCCGCCGAGGACATCGGCCAAGGACGCATCCTGCTTGAGATCAGTACTTAGAGAGCTTATAGTGCTTACCGCTATCGAGATAGCTTCCCGATGATGGCTTCCTATCTTCCTCATCGATCTCCGATACAAGCTTTATAGCTATGGATATCGCCTCTGCGATGGCTTCCTCGGAGATCTTATCATACGTATCATCCTCAGAATGCGCAGGCGTATCGGTACCAGGAGCCATTGATGTGAGAGTGACTGCAGGAATTCCCATAGCAGCGGCCGATGCTGCATCTGTCTCTCCTCCAAGGAACCCGAGCTTTCCGACCCCAATATGGTATCCCATCGAAGAGGCAATACGGGAACATCGTGATGCAAGCGGAAATGACAGAGGAATCAGCCCATTGCCATCCCTTGCAAGGAAAACCATATCATCTTCTCTGTAAAGCCCATCGAAATTCAGTACATAGGACTTAGATGATAGCAGATGTGTATTGCTGCTGAACCAGCCAAGGCTTCCAGCTGTCCCGCATTCCTCCCCATCGAAAGATGCGAATACAAGCCTTGTGGATGACAGCGGACGACCTTCCGATCTCTCTTTCGAGTAGTAATGCAGCAGTGTGGAAATGACAGCCAGGCCAGATGCATTATCGCCAGCCCCGGAAGAATGCTTTCCTGTATATGATTTCAGATAGAATACAGCAGATATTGAAGGAACAAGGAAGAGCACAGACAGGACCGCGACAGGTAGAGACGGAAAGTTGAATGCAAATAACCGTCCTCCGGCAATCTCAAGAATAAGAGAGATCAGAGAGATAGCACTAAGAGCTGAGAATGAAACAACAAGAGAAACCAAGGATGAGGCAAACCTCCTCACACCGCTATCCTTCTTCCTTATCTCAGCGCTGTCATGATGTGCTGTGAGGATGACTGTATTCCTGCACTCTCCTTCTGGCTCAGCGACAGCATGGACATTGTATGCTTCTGACGTCATAAAGAACTTTCTGAGCCTGTTCGGTTTTTTTGTAAGCTCATTCCTCAGCTGACTGAGATAGAAAACAGATACTGCTATAGCAGCAAAAGGCAGACCTGCGATAATCAGCAGAAAGATGATGGCAGAAGAGACAGCTGCGGCTATAACCATTGATTTATGCCTGAAAGGGGCGATACGACATGTCGTGATGACAGCATCATCCCCTGCATATTCCCGGAATAATGAGAATATCCTGCGTGCAGCATTCTTAGAATCCTCGCTTGCAGCCCTCCTTTCCGGATGCTCAGCGGTGAAATCCCGGATAAAAGCCATTGCCTCGTCAGAAAGTCTTATGGGAGGAGTCTCTATCTTCTCCTCTTCTGCTCCGTCTTTCCTGCCTGCTCTGATTCTCGATACCGCATCTTTCAGCTTATCCCTGAAAACGCTGAACTTTCCCATACTCCGTAATATAGCAAAAACAAAGGTACAGAAACAGTATTATTGACACAAAGTCCGTAGAATAGTATTATTCAGACCTTGACTGGAGAGATGTCCGAGTGGTCGATGGTGGCAGTCTTGAAAACTGCTGAGGCGAAAGTCTCCGGGGGTTCGAATCCCTCTCTCTCCGATAGAAATAAAATGGAGAGGTGCGAGAGAGGCCGAATCGGGCTCCCTGCTAAGGAGTTGACCTGGCAAACCCGGGTCCGGGGGTTCGAATCCCCCCCTCTCCGTTTTTTTTCTGCCATAGATCAGCGCGGGGAGGACTGCTACTTGCTTATGTTCTTCCATTGTGATAAATTGACAACCGCTGAATTTATGAGACTATAGCTCAGCTGGATAGAGCATCAGTTTGCGGAACTGAGGGTCGGAGGTTCGAATCCTCTTAGTCTCGAACAGGAGAGATGTCCGAGTGGTCGAAGGAGCCGGACTCGAAATCCGGTGTAGTGCTCTGCATTACCGTGGGTTCGAATCCCACTCTCTCCGGAAACTCAGAATCCTTTGGAGAGGTGTCCGAGTGGTCGAAGGTGCACGATTGGAAGTCGTGTATGGTCAAAAGCCATCGGGGGTTCGAATCCCCCCCTCT
This sequence comes from uncultured Spirochaetaceae bacterium, assembly GCA_944389115.1. GTDB lineage: Bacteria > Spirochaetota > Spirochaetia > Sphaerochaetales > Sphaerochaetaceae > Ornithospirochaeta. The sequence goes on along the minus strand of CALXLE010000050.1, from coordinate 6,012 downwards.
CCGCTATCAGCAGCAGATACCTGGCAATAAATGCCGCCCAACCCCGTCAGGGCAGGAATGCAGCAGCGGTAAGCGGAATATTTATGTGACCGGGACCATTTGCTGCTGTTTCTTTTCTCACATGGCTGTTCGATGGTATAATCACGCCACGGAGGGAATGTGTCTACAGAAAGAAGCACATACGAAGTCACTGCAACGAGGAAGAGACCTCAGGATTTCGACCGTCTCGTCGGTCAGGATTTCGTTGTATCGACACTCGAGAATGCAATCAAGGAAAACAGGATTGCCCATGCATATCTCTTCTCTGGACCGAGGGGTGTAGGAAAGACAAGCTCCGCACGCCTTCTTGCTAAAGCATTAAACTGCGAGAAAGGAATGAGCGCTCATCCCTGCGGGGAATGCGAATCATGCCGTGCTATTGCAAAGGGCTCTTCTGTTGATGTCATAGAGATCGATGGCGCTTCGAATACATCCGTCAATGATATAAGGGCTATCAAAGAGGAGATAATGTTCCCTCCTCAGTCATCCCGCTACAAGATATACATCATCGACGAAGTCCATATGCTCTCCACCTCGGCATTCAATGCCCTGCTGAAAACCATAGAGGAACCACCTGAGTACATCATATTCATCTTCGCAACAACGGAGCTCCAGAAAGTCCCTGCGACAATACGGTCGAGGTGCCAGCAGTTCCGCTTCCAGCTTATAAGCCAGGATCTGATCATGAAGTGTCTTGCATCAGCCGCAGAGGATATAGGTATAAAGGCGGATGAGGATGCCCTCTTCTGGATTGCGAAGGAAGCAACTGGATCAATGAGGGATGCATATACTCTCTTCGATCAGGTAGCGGCATTCTCTGGAGATCATATAACACTCCAGAAAATCAGGGAGAAACTCGCAATCGCAGGATTCTCCGCCATCTCCTCGATAATCTCCGCTGTCCTTTCCGGAGATCATAAGACAGCTATGGAGAACCTGTCCGGACTTTTCGCAGACGGCGTCTCTGCCGAGCAGATAACAAAAGATGCAGCAGATTACTTCCGGACTCTTCTGCTCTATAAAGAAGGCATACGCAGAACAGATATTCTCGGATCCGCCATACAGGATATTCCGGAGGACATCGTGGCGATGCTTTCAAGGGAACAGCTTGAAGCTGCTCTGAAAGCATTCCTGTCGCTCTATCGCGATCTGAGATACTCCCTTTCTCCCCGCTTTGAGATTGAGCTGCTCTTCTCCCGTCTGGCATCACTTCCGGATCTCACCTCCCCTGAAATACTTGTGAGGAAGATAGAGGACCTGAAGAATGGCGTAGCCGAAGGGAGCGTCGTAATAAGAAAGAAGGTCCAGAGAGTCATCGAAGCGGCTCCTGCTATAGCAGAGACGGCCCAAGAGGCTACAGAAAAGAAGCCAGAGAAAAAGGAAGAGTCACAGTCCATGGTACCACAGCCGGAGCAAGAGGACGAGGAGGAGCCCTCTCCCGCAGAAGACATAGCAGAGGAAGAAAGCCGCCCTTTCTCGCTTAGCGATATACCAGCTGCAGCAGAGATGCTCTCAAAAATGGGCAAGACCGTAGCGGCACGCTATCTTGAAGCTGTAGAAAGCATAAGCGAGAAAGATGATGGATCATACTTCATCACGCTATCAAAACCTCTGGCATACAACAATCTGAAGCTCGCGGAGAAAGATGTATCCAAAGCGATATCATCCGTCATGGGATACCCCGTGGCAATCAAGCTTCGGCTTGAGGAAAAGAAAGCGCTTACCGACGATGATTTCTCCGATGATATGAAGAGGCTGAAAGCATTTCTTGGTGGAAAGCTGATAAAGACAGAGACTGCCGGGCAGAATACCCCGGATGAAGGTAAAGGAGCAGGAAATTATGAATCCATACGAAATGTGGAAGCAGATGAGTTCGATCCAGAACAGCCTCAATGAAATGCAGGCTGAACTTAAGAATATGTCTGTTGAGGGATCTTCTGGCGCAGGCCTTGTCAAAGTCATTGCCGATGGTGCCGGAAACCTTAAATCCATAAGCATCTCCGACGAGGCTATGGCTATGAATGATAAGGAGTCCCTTGAGGTTCTGATCCTGTCCGCTGCCAATGATGCACTGACGAAATCACAGGAGCAGAGAGCCCAGAAAGGTCTTGATAAAGCACGTCAATACGGGTTGAAGATATGAATGCCATCGAGGATCTCATACGGCTGCTGAAGCATCTCCCAGGCATGGGAGAGAAATCGGCATCCAGGCTGGCTTATCATCTCATCAAGACGGATGACAGCTTCAACAAAGCCCTTGGAGGCGCAATCATGCAGATAAAGGACAGGATACATCCCTGCCCGGTCTGTGGCTGCTATACAGAGGAAGAGATCTGCGGATACTGCTCATCTCCCGACAGGGACAGGACACTGCTGTGTGTTGTAGAAGAGCCGCAGGATGTGCTGTCAATCGCATCATCCGGAGCATATAATGGACTTTTCCACGTACTGGGAGGAGCAATCGATCCATTGAGCGGAGTCGGTCCCGATGCCCTATCCTTTCCGATGCTTATCAAAAGGATAGATGAAGGAACATTCAAAGAGGTCATCATAGCCACAAACCCGACGGAAGAGGGAGATACGACGGCTTTATACATAAGGCATATCCTGAAGGACAAGGAAGGCATCACGCTGACTCGTCTCGCATCAGGACTTCCGATAGGAGGCGATCTCGGCTATGCAGATAAGCTTACACTTGCACGCTCAATGAGAGGCAGAGTCAGACTCTGAAAGCCCGGAGACTATCATTTCAAGAGCAATGCCTACGGCGGCAAGCACTACCGCAGGAATAAGTATCATCCATGGAGCAGAGAGCATCACAGATCTTCCTTCCGCAAGTATGGAGCCTATTGAAGGAATCATAGGGGGTACGCCGCATCCAAGATATGACAGCGAAGCCTCTGTAAGAATCGAGGCAGAGAATATCGTAATGGCCTCGGCTCCAAGGTATGGCATCAGAAATGGAAGTATATGCCGAATGAATATCCTGCCTCTGCCGATACCCATCAGCGATGCTGCAAGCGCCGGCCCCTCGCTCCTGAGGACAATCACCCGAGCGCTGCATAATCTTGCTATATTAGGTATATTACCGATTGAAAGCGCGGCAATAAGCTTCACCATCCCGGGTCCAGAGAGGGCATTCAGAAACAAAGCAAGCAGTATTGGCGGAAGAGACTTCATCGTATCGGAAAGCATGAGAAATGGCGTACTGAGCGTTCTTGCTCCGGAAAAAGCAAACGCAAGGATGATGCCAAGAATCAATGAGATCACCGATACGGGAAGAGCTATAGAGAATGAGACAAGAACCCCATATCCTATCCGCCCTGCAAGATCACGGCCAAGGGTGTCCGTCCCTGCAATATGCTGTAAAGATGGAGGCTGAAGACGCAGGCTGCCATCCGCTATCCCTGGCGAGGCCCAGAAGAAAGAGACAACTGCTATGACTGCGATGACAGCCACACCTGCTCCTATCCTTCCTCTCATGCCTCCCTCCTTGATCGCGGATCCGTCATAAACAGGACAAACTCAAGAATCATATACGTTGATGAGACTGCAAGGGCGGCAAGCATTACGAGAGTTCCTGACAGAACAGCATCTCTGGACAGTGCTGCCGTTACCATCAGAGAGCCAAGCCCAGGGAAGGCAAATACGGTCTCAGTGACAGCAGCCCCTGCAACAGCAGAGGAAAACGACGATGCAATCAAAGTATACAGAACGGGAAGAGAAGGCTTGAACGCCCCTTTCATCAATACTTCCGGGTATGAAGCTCCAGCTGCATAAAGTGCTCTGGCATATGGTTTATCGATATTCTCCCGAAGCGCCTTCCTGAAGATTCTTATAATCATCGCAGCATAGAGCAGCGATAACGATAATGCAGGGAGCATAAGAGTCCGTATCCATCCCGGCACCGATACAGAAGGATGGACATACCCAGCAGGAGGAAGGATACCAAGCAGGAATGAAAAGAGGATTATCAGGAAGAATGAAATAAGGAACGACGGCAGTGACAGAATTATTACAGAAAAGAAAGATGCTGCTCTATCTGAGAATCCCCCGGGCCTTACGGATACCAGGGAGACAGGCACTGAGATGAGAACGGAGAGAAGCACGGAGAGCACTGCCAGCGACAGTGTAGCACCTGCTCTGTCAGCTATTGTTCCTGCTATATCCTGGCCAGAAACCGTATTGCCCCATCTACCTGATAAGAATGCCTGCAGAAAAGATATATACCTCTCCATCATAGAGCCATCGGCAGAGACGGCATCCCTGAAAATATCTGCTGCACTGCCACCTGCGTCCTCTGAAAGTATATAGGAAGCGCTATCACCAAGAGCATATTCCTGAAGAAGGAATACTATCAGGGAAACAACGACAATCGTCAGCAATATCGATAGTAGGCGCTTTGCTAACCGCTTCATACGGAAAAGATAGCAATCATGCGCCACCATGAGAAGATGCTATTCTACTCAGCATTCCAGAAATAGAATCCATCCTCAGCAATAACCCCATCTATCCCCTCCGCAACCGCATAGATTGTGGAGTAATGACCAGGAATCATAACAGGCACATATTCCCATAGTCTGTACTGTATCTCCGCCCAGCGCTCAGCGGCTTCCTCAATTGAGGAAGAAGAGTTCATGGCCGCAATATCGGAGAGAATATCATCATCGGAGAACCATCCGGGAAAGTCCGGAGAAAGATACGTCTTCTGCTGAGGAAGCGGCACCTTCGACATGGCTGATACATATATATCCCAGGAAGATGGATCCTTACGCTTCTCAAGGAACGAAGCCCAGTCCATCACAACCACGTCCGCGTCAATCCCTGCACTCTCCAGACAGGATGCGAGCGATACGGCAATTTTATCAAGATTCGTGAGATTAGAGGTAAGTATCCTGACAGCTTTTCCGTCATATGAGGAGAGATCCAGCAGCATTTTTCCCTTCTCAGCATCCATATATCCATATGGATCATCCGATGACGACAGCCAGATTCCCTGCTCTTTCTCCATATAATCAGAGTGCAGGGAGAATCCATAATCCCCATAGCATGATCGCATCAGCGTATCGCGGTCAGCGATAAGTGATACGGCCTGCCTGAAGAGCCTATCCGTGGAAATCCCATCCTTCTTGTTGAAAACGATGGCTATCGATCCGTTCTCTCCTCCCTGCAGTATCGAGGCCCCGTTATCAGCAAGTCTCTGAACATCATCGGAGGAAACACAGTCGATGGCATCATACAGACCGCTCTCAAATCCAAGAGTACGCGTTACCTCATCCGGTACAAAATAGTACCTGAGCACATCTTCCAGCTTTTTTTTATTCCCCCATAGCCCAGAGCTGGTATCGGCATATGGTTTATAATCCGGGAATGCTTTCAGTTCAATATACTCTCCGGTCTTCCAGTCCGAGAATTCATATGGACCCGTCCCGATGAACTCCGTTACAAGCCCTGTATCCATTGCCTTATCTATGCATTCAGATGGCATTATTACAGCAGATTGCGGAGATGAAGCCATCATTATAGGAAGAAATGAGAGATTGCTGGATGATTCAATCGCAAGCGTAACGGAGTCTAAAGCGATGAAGTACGACCCTCCGGACGCATTTTTAGCAGCAGGAACGGAATCAAGCCAACGGTTCATGGATGCGGCAGCATCCTCTGCTGTAAGTATATCGCCGTTATGAAATGGAACATCAGAGCGCAGCCTGAATAAAAGACGGTGTCCGTCCTCTGACAGGGAGTAGCTCTCAGCAAGCTCCGGCCTGACATTCCCATCAGCATCAAGCACAAGGAGCTTCTCATATACATTCCCTACAGCTATCATCCTGCCAGATATGGAGGAATTAAGCATGACATCAAGAACAGGCGGCTCCTGGCTCAATGCTATATCAAGCGAAGAGCTCCTCTCTTCCCCGCAGGAGGGAAGAAGAAGGAGCATCATAATAATCAAAGCGGATATCTTCAATTCAA
>CALXLE010000049.1 GCA_944389115.1 uncultured Spirochaetaceae bacterium | reverse complement strand
TCTTTGCAGGAGTGTCAGGAGCGCTTCTGGCTATGTTCCAGTATACGGTCCAGGCCCAGCAATTCAGGACGGTGCTTACATATGAGATACTGCTTATAGTCGTTATCGGAGGTATTGGGTCGATATCTGGATCATGCATAGCTTCGTTCCTCTATATCGCACTCTCAGAGTGGTGGCTCCGTGGCCTCGATATGGGGACATTCCTCGGAATCGATGCCCCGGATCTCTTCCGTTCCGGTTTCCGCCGTCTTGTCTTCTCCGTGATCATCATGGTGATTGTTCTCTTCTTCTCAAGGGGCATCATGGGTGATAAGGAGCTTTCATATGAACGGTTTAAAAGCGGAGTCAGGCGACTGATACCTGGAAGGAGGCCAAGATGAGCACGCTTCTAGAGATGGAGCATGTGACTATGCAGTTCGGCGGCGTTGTTGCCGTCAATGATCTCTCCCTCCATGTCGACACCGGCGAGATAATCGCCCTTATCGGTCCAAATGGCGCGGGCAAGACAACAGCATTCAACTGCATCACAGGCGTATATGAGCCGACCAACGGCCGGATCTCATTCGATGGCAGGACGATAATCGTAAACCATCCCTCAGGCAGGATGAAGAGGATGTATGCGGGAAATGAGGCGGAGATGTTTTCTGGGGAGAAGACTATTGATCCTACCCCTGATGAGATAACAAAGCTTGGGATTGCGAGGACGTTCCAGAATATAAGACTGTTCAAAAGCATGGATGTCTTCGATAACGTTCTTACGGCGATGCATCTCAGGGCCAAAGCAAATGTCTTCTCATCCGTCCTAAGGCTTAGCTACAGGGAAGAGAGGGCAATGCGCGCGGAGACGGAGAAGCTTCTCAGGGAGCAGGGACTGTGGGAGCACAGGCATGAGAAGGCGGTAAGTCTGCCATATGGCTTCCAGAGAAGGCTGGAGATCGCGAGGGCGCTTGCGACGAAGCCAAGGCTCCTTCTGTTGGATGAGCCCGCTGCGGGAATGAATCCGCAGGAGACTCTTGAGCTTTCCAGATTCATCAGGGAGATAAAGGACCGCTATGATCTGACTGTATTCATGATTGAGCATCATATGGATCTTGTCATGGGGATATCTGACAGAGTATACGTTCTCGATTTCGGTTCCCTGATAGCGGAAGGAACGCCGGAAGACATACAGAAGGACCAGAGGGTCATCGACGCGTATCTAGGAGTGTCCGAAGATGTTTGAGATCAGCAATCTGTCAGTCAATTATGGTGGAATAGAGGCAGTAAGGGATATTTCCTTCTCCGTTCCCGATGGCTCTATCGTTACGCTCATCGGCGCCAATGGTGCAGGCAAGTCGACAACGCTGCGCACGATAGCAGGACTCGTCAGGCCGAGGACCGGGAAGATTGTATTCAATGGTGAGGATATAACGGGAAAGGATCCCGCGTATATCGTCGGAAAGGGAATCACGCTTGTTCCGGAAGGGAGAAGGATATTCCCCGATCTTACGGTACTTGAGAATCTGAAGATCGGTGCATATCTCAGGAGCGGCAGCATCGAGGATGATATCGAGTGGGTGTACCAGCTCTTCCCACGCCTTAAAGAGAGGAGCTGGCAGTATGGCGGTACGCTTTCAGGCGGCGAACAGCAGATGCTCGCTGTAGGAAGGGCGCTCATGTCCAGGCCCAAGCTGATAATGATGGATGAGCCTTCGCTGGGACTTGCCCCGCTTGTCGTCCGTGATATCTTCTCGATAATCCGCAGGATCAATGAGGAGGGAGTTACAATACTTCTCATTGAGCAGAATGCGAATATGGCTCTGCAGGTCGCTGATACAGGGTATGTTATGGAGACTGGTGTCATAACGCTCTCTGGCAGGGGTTCTGATCTCATACGCGATGAGGGGGTAAGGAAGGCATATCTCGGAGGCTGAGCCCATTTCGTATGGTATAATACTGAAAATGGGGGCAGATTTGGACATTTGTTTCATAGAAAAGAGGTTTGCGGAATGGATGCATAGATTTCTGGCTGCATTCCGCAGAGCTATGCCTGTGATATTCTTCTTCATCACATCGTATTTCCTGATTCTTCTCCTTTTCGGACTCCAGTACACAATCGCTGCATCGGCGATAACGGTATTCTTCAGCTCGAGATACAGAAGAGGAGCAGGTTCTGTTCTCGGGTATCTTATACTGATTTTTCCATGAGACGCTCATCATCACGCTGGCCACAATGGGTTCCTGGAATATCTATCTTGGAACAGCTCTGAATATCCTGGTCCCATTCATCCTTGTATTCACACAGAGTACGCAGTTCAATCCTCGCGGATACTTCGCATACGCGCTCCTGTATGTCTTCCTATCCCTGATGCCGCCGGTGACGGGCACCGATTTCGTTATAGAGCTTGTATCTCTGTGGATGCTGACGCTGTATATGGCTCTTGTGATATGGATCTGGAACAGAGTGCATCACAACAGCCCCGGAGCCGATATGTCAATTCCTGAGATTCTCTCGAAGCTCGCCAGCCTCGTCCTCCTTCTTATCCATCCCGACAGGAAGGAAGAGCTTGAGGAGGAATTCGGGAAGCTGATGCGTGAGCATGTCGCTCGCCGTCAGAGCTTCTCTGCTATGAGTACCCGTGATACCGAGCTTGAGAATATGGTATCGACGCTGCTCCAGCGCTTTTCATATATGATTGCGGATTACGACTGGCATTCAGAGCTTGATACTGCATCTGCAATGGAACTCAGGAGGCTGTCATCTTTCCTTTCCGAGACAGCGAAGTATATAGGCACACCTAGCCAGAGGGATCAGATGGAGCATGCCCAGGAGCTCCTCGACAGCATGACAATCCCGGAAGGGCGCATAAGGATATTCTCCAGAAGCATTATACACATGGTGGATTTCATGCTCCATACAGCAGAGAAGGATCCTTCAGGAGATAGGCGGAGGAGCATCAACTGGCATGGGCTTATGCACGAAATCGCTGTACGGTTCTCCTCGGAATCATTCGAGATGAGACTAGCTTCCCGTCTTGCGATTGTAATGGCTATAAGCGGTATTGTAAGCTATCTCATACCGCTTTCCCATTCATACTGGATACCATTCAATGCCTTTCTCCTGCTTCAGCCGAGCAGTGAGGACAGCAGCTACAGAATGCGTACCAGGCCTATTGGGACATTCATCGGATGCATTGTTGAATTCGCCGTGTATCCTCTGCTTCCCGGACTTCCCGCGCAGATAGCCTTCTCCCTTGTGATGATATCCCTGATGTACTGTTCTGTGCCTGGAACGTGGTATCATCCGATATTCTCGACCTGCTATGCGCTTACCATGGCATCAATGACGATGCCAGGAACTACCGCTATAGTCCTCCGCATATCATATCTTTTGATTGCTGTTCTGATTGTCTTCGCTGTCAACAGGTTCTTCCTTCCGATGAGGAAGACATCGCAGTTCAGATACAGTGTCAAGGCGCTGTTCAGGTTCCATAACAAGTATTGGGATATCATAAGGCGAGGGCTCCAGGCGGAGACCGACCTCTCCATCTCTACCGATATCCTCAGCGATTTCCATATGTATTATGAGGACTGCCTATCATATATCAGAGAGAACGATGTCCCTTCTGCTGATAGGCTCGAGGAGGCTATGATCATCCTCTGGCATATGTTCTCAGAGCTTGAGCAGATCCACTATCTTGTCCGCATTAAGAGCATACAGAGCTCTGAGACTGGCCAGATACAGGATCTGATCATCGCTATACAGAAGGATCTCTATCCTATTATCAGGGGAGAGGACTTTCCTGACCTCATGAGGATGATACACCTTCAGCGTCCTGATATCGCATACGTGATGAATGGATACCTCAGGAATGCGGAGAGGCTGCTTGAGTACAGGGATGCGATCCCTTTCTTATGAATCGATGTGGCGGAAATGGATGCAGTGCATTAGAATCCAGATATGGAACTTCTTCTTGATACAGGCAATGTTGCAAAGATAAGGAATGCGATGGAGTATTACCCTGTAAGCGGGGTGACTACGAATCCTACTATACTCAGGAAGGAGGGCGATGTGCCTTTCTGGGATCTGATCGGTGAGATAAAGGAGCTGATCGGTCCGCAGCGTTCCCTCCATGTCCAGACTATCTCATCCGATGCCGATGGCATAATCCGCGAAGCTGGCATCATAGCAGAGCGCCTCGGTATGGATACGTATATCAAGATACCTGTCGATAGAGAAGGGCTGAAAGCGATAAAGGAACTTGCTTCGGAGGGTTTCCGCATCACAGCAACAGCCATATACACGGAGCTGCAGGGCGTCCTTGCTGCTATGGCTGGTGCTTCATATCTTGCTGTGTACTACAACAGGATGGAGAACACCTCGATCGATGCCGATGATGTGATAAAGAATCTCAGGACATGCACGAACGAGTGCGGAGCAAAGATTCTCGGGGCATCCTACAGGAATGTCTCCCAGGTGCTTTCTTCCTTCCATTCAGGTGCCCATGCTGTTACAGTCAATCCTGATATAATCGACAAAGCCCTGTATTCGCCTCTTGTATCGGGAGCGGTAGAGAATTTCAGGGATGACTGGTATTCGGTCCATGGGGAGGATTCATCTCTTCTGGACACTCTATGAGATGCATCATCTATGTCTTCTCCGGGACTGGGAATACAATGCTGGTGGCAGAGGAATATGCTGCCAGCCTTGGGCCTGAGACGCATATAGCAGCCATCGATTCATCGTTCATGGATCTTCCATCCCCCAATGGTTATCAGCTTGTGGGGATAGGCTATCCTGTCCATGCATTCAATGCGCCCGAGATTGTTGAGCGCTTTGCCAGAGAGCTGAAGCCATCGGTACATCAGAATCTATTCATCTTCCATACAGGGGGAGAAGGGCTGCACTTCAATGACACATCGTCGGTCCGTATCAGGAGAATCCTCAGAAAAGATTTCACCATTCTCTCCGAGCGCCATTACGTTATGCCTTACAATATGATCTTCCGCCATAGCGATGCTATGGTTAAGCATATGGTCACATATATGAGGAAGCTTGTTCCACTCCATGTCTCCTCAATACTGGCGAAAAGGACAGAGGGCATGAGGCTTATGCCCTTCTCGCGCATTGTCTCATCGGTCCTTCGCATAGAATGGCTCTATGCGAAGCTTCAGGGACCAACTATGAGGGCAGGGGACAGCTGTACGGGATGTGGCCTCTGTGCCAGACGATGTCCCATGGGAAACATAACAGTGGTAAATGGGCGTCCAGTTTTCGGCAGGAACTGCTCTCTATGTGTCCGCTGTTCTTTTTCCTGTCCTGTAGATGCTATATCGATAGGACTGCTGAACGGATGGCGCGTCAGCGGGCCGTATGAAGTGGACAGGGTAATGGCAGACCAGACCATTCCCGATACCATCCCGATAGAGAAGCTTCCCCGTCTGTACAGAAAGTACTACAGGGAAGCTGATGCTATGCTCGGGAAGAGATCATAGTCCTATATCCCCCAGCCATGATTTCAGGCTTTCCCTGTTGCTTATTCTCGCTCCTGCAAGTACCGTAGCATTGCTTTCCATCGCTCTTATATTCTCTTCTGCCCTGGATATGCCGCTGCTTCCGCTTGTGCAGAATGGTGCGATAGTCTTTCCGGAAAGGTCGTATTCATCTAGGAATGTATATATGATCTTAGGCATGTCACCGAACCATATGGGGAATCCGAGGAAGATAGTATCGTATCCGGATATATCCTCTGATAGCGGGAGAATTGCCGGGCGCGCTGCTGGATTGCTGTTCTCAAGCGATGCTCGTGAACTGTCATCCCTGTAGTCCAGATCAGTATCGGAATACGGTTCTGCTGGCTCAATTTCTGCAATGTGTGCCTCTGTAATGGCTGCAAGCTCCTGAGCTACGCGCTCTGTATTCCCTGTTGCTGAGAAGAAGATTATCACGGCATTGTCCATTGATGGCTGGACACCGCCGTCCGCCTTGCATGATGCTGATGCAATGATGATTGCCAGTGCCGTAAACAGTACAGATAGTCTCTTCATAAGCTCCTCCCGAGTTCATATGCCTTCTCAGGGAATCCTGAGTTCTTTGTCATCGATACGCTGCCGCAGCCTTTGCCGAGTATCATTCCAATATCCTGGAAGTTCATATAGCGGCAAAGCGTTCTGTAGTGGTGTGCTATATCCTCCATCGTCCAGTCATTGCTATCCCATGCAGCTACGATCAAGGCTGTCTTCATATGCTTCGCTGAAAGCGCTGTGGTGAAGCTGTACCATCTGTCTATCACCAGCTTCAGCTGCGATGAGAAGCCAAAGTAGTAAAGCGGAGTAGCCAGTACCATCATGTCGGAGGAAAGGATTAGATTCCTAAGCTTTTCCATATCATCTTTCTGCACGCACGCGCCATCCATTCCGCATCTGTCACAGGCAAGGCAGGGGTTCACCTTGCTATGTCCTGCATCGAAGATAGTAACCTCATGACCGCTTTCCTTAGCACCTTTCGTGAATGATGAGGCAATAAGATTCGAAGATCCGTTTTTGTGCGGACTGCTCTCAATTACAAGTATTTTCATGTCTGATCCTTCTATGTTCTTATGAAACTGTTATCAGCTGTATCGGCAGCGACAAGGTATCTCTCCGCTCTCATGTGGAGGTCATGCTTCTCCCTTAGTGCCGCGATTGTCTTCATCATAGGGGAAGCATGGTGGCTGTCCAGAGCTTCCTGATCCCTCCAGATATCGATAAGCAGGACGGTATCAGGATCAGAGGCTGGGAAGAAGTACTCATACTTCTCATTTCCTTCCTCCTTCCTGATAAGATCGGCAGTACCGCTTTCTTCCATTTCCCTTGCGAATCTGCGGGCACTGCCATCCCTGCCTGTATAGTACAGAAGCATCATTATGCTCATACTATGTCACCTGTCACGTGCCCGTTCAGGAGCTTCCCTTCTTTGATATCCAGCTCCGGATATCTCTTCTGCAGATCCTTCACTGCAGGGGACAGCGAGCTTCCTCCGGAGGTTGCGAATATGACTATATCTTTACCGGAAAGATCATTGCCCTCTATGAATGTGTTTATGATCCTTGGCGCAACACCCCACCAGATTGGAAAGCCTATATAGATAGAATCATACCTTGAAAGGTCTGGTTTTTCTCCTTTTATATTAGGACGGGAATTATGATCCTTCATCTCCAGAGAGCTCCTGCTCTTCCTGTCCATCCAGTCGAGGTCCGCTGCAGTATATGGGACTTCCGGGATAATCTCATATACATCTGCTCCGATGATGCCTGCAAGCTCTGCTGCAGCCTTTGCTGTTACGCCGCTTGCGGAGAAGAAAGCAACAAGCTTCTTCATCTTCTTCCCTCCTTGATTCCATTGAGAATATGTATGACGAAAATCTTTGTAGCCTTTCTTATTTCCATCTTCCTTGGCATTATGCCAGCCATTTCCATTGCGGTCATCTGCTTCTTTGTCGGGTAGACATATGGATAGAGCCCATAGAGGAAGGGGTAGAACTCATAGACGAAATCCGTCCTATCTTCAGTTGTCATATCAGGGAAGAACTTCTCCAGAGCCGCATCGATGATATCTATTGTCCTTCCATAGTGCTTCTTGAATTCCACAAGACGCTCTGTTCTGCTGTTCTCCTCAATCTCATAGAGATTCATGCAGAGTATCTTTAGTAGTGTCTCCCTTTTTACAATCGATTCGGAGATTGCCACAGCAAAGCTCAGGATGTCATATCCATCGTGGCTGAGTATCTGATTAAGGTCATCAGCCCAGAGCCGGTACTCCTCCTCGAGAAGGGCGAGGAATATCTCCTCCTTTGTCTGGAAGTAGTTATAGATGGATGGCCTCGACAGACTCGTCTCCTTGCTGATTTCCTTCAGCGTGATCTCCTTGAAGGCCATTGTCCTGTAAAGTCTTCTGCAGGCATCTATGATCTCTCCCGGTCGTTTTTCTACCATTTTCCTTGATACTCTTGGCATGTGAACCTCTTTTCTGACTTCATGTCAGTAAAATATGATTATTCCGACATTATGTCAATATATTTTATCTTCTTTCTATATGTTACCATATGGTCATGATGAAAAGCAGAGAAGAGGCAATTGAGGACATGACGTTGATGCTTATGTATCTTACATGCTTCGGGGAAAGAAGCGGTGATACGATTTACCTGAGGACATGGAAGAACTATCCTTTTGATCAATAACTTCATCCGTGCATACACCATCTTCCATAAGATTGTGATAGCGGATATAGCCGAAGGCTATGGTATAATACTATTCAACATGGTAGAATAATATTATGAGAACGATGGTATCAAGAGAAGCAAGGATCATAGATGAATACAGGCCTTTCCTCGATACCATCGGCATATATCAGGATGCCCTCTCGTTCCTCATCGATGTGGCTGACGAGCATTATGGTGAAATCCGAAATCTTGCCTCGCAGAAGGCGATGGCTGCTGTTGAGCGCATGGTCCATTCGACATCATCGAGGAAGGCCATCTATCCGTCATTCGACATCAGATTCCCGAAGTTCCCCTCATATATCCGCAGGGCTGCCATATTCGAGGCTATCGCTGCTGTGATGCTCTACAGGAAGAATCTCGCTGGCTGGGAGTCATCTGACAGGAAGAGGAAGAAGCCGAGGCTGAACAGGCGAAGGAATGCGATGCCAGCCTTCTACCGCGGCAATATGCTCTCCCTCAACGGGAAGGATGGAGCATATACGGTGCGGCTGAAGCTCTGGAAGGATAATGACTGGAAGTGGCATGAGTTCAGGCTGTCTGGAGCAGATGCAAGGAACATAGAGAAGGAATTCAGCCTCAGTGAAGCGAAATGCCCTGTGCTGAAGAAGCATGGCTGCAGGTTCAGCCTCTCATTCGCATTCGAGAGCGAGGCAGAGCTTCCTGATAAGAAGAAAGCGGATACGATATGCGCGGTGGATATCGGCGTGAACAATGCCGCGGTCTGCTCGATCATCCGATCCGACGGTACTGTCACCGGAAGGAAGTTCATATCCTTCCCGGGAGAAGAAGACCGGCTGATGAGGATAATGAACGAGCGGAGAGCCGCGCATTCAAGGTCAGCGCGCAGGACGCATAGATTGGACCGGTTCCTTGGAAACCATAATGAGAACCTTGCAAGGATGACGGCAGCCGCGATTGCTGAGTATGCCGCATCAGAAGGAGCATCTGTGATCGTGATGGAGCATCTCAATCCGGGAGGCAAGGCAGGAGGCTCGAAGAAGGAGCGGCTGCACCTCTGGAGAAAGAGGGATATCCTGAATCGCACGGAAGCCATTGCCCACAGGAAGGGCATAAGGTTCTCGGCTGTGTATGCAGGAGGGACATCGAAGTATGCATTCGATGGATCCGGTGCAGTCATAAGGGACAAGGACAACCATTCGCTCTGCACGTTCAGGACGGGTAAGAGGTATAATGCCGATCTCTCGGCGTCGTACAACATAGGCGGGAGATACCTTATAAGGGAGCTCCTGAAAGCGTGTCCGGAAACGGAGGCGTCGGAGGCCAAGGCAAAAGTTCCTGGCTTATCCGCACGGGCCACATGCACCCTGTCCACCTATATCAGTCTTCTTGCGGTGACGGCTTCGGCCTGAGCTGAGGGAAGACCTAGCGGTGGAAGGGAAGTCCCCGCTCCCTAAAGGAGCAAGCGCGGGAGACCGCGTAGAGGGAAGCACCTGCTTCTACAAGCGGGCGAGGTTCACGTGGTTGATACCATTTGCGATAAGGATTGGATCGATACAAAGCATGGAAACAAGTCGGCATACATACTTGATGAAGGGAAGAGGAGGGCAGAGGAGCTTCTGAAGGAGTATGGAATAGGAATATGATGGCAACATTGTATCCATAAGCCATTCCTGAACGTATAATAGCCATATGCCGATGGATATGAAGGAAATGATAGCCAGAGCAGCTGCAGAGCTGATGATGGATGGGAATACGCGAAAGCTTACCGTCACCGATATTGTTGATAAATGCCAGATCACGCGTCAGACGTTCTACTATCATTTTGATGGGATTCCTCAGATGATTGAGTGGATATTCCAGAAGAGACTGGACCAGCTTATCGATGAGACATGGACAATGGATGATCCAGAGGCAGGTATCAGAAGTTTCTTCATCATGGCGCTGAATGCCGCTCCATATATAAACAGATCGATGCAGAGCAATTACAGGGATGAGCTTGAAAGGCTCATGGCAAAGGGCATGTATGGGCTTTTTGACCGTCTTGCGGAGCAGAGTGGTCTATACGGTGACTGCACCCGCTCAGAGTTTGCTATAATCCGAAGGTATCATTGCCAGGCAGTAATCGGTATACTCCGCGAGTGGAGTGCACGTGATACAGAGAATCTTGATGGCATTGTTCATACAGTATACAGGCTTCTTCGTGGAGATATACGTCCATAGCCTTACACTTCCGCATTTCTGTCAATACACACAATCAATACTGATAGTTTCCACAGAATATCCTGATTATTAGATTATGTTCTGTAAGGAGCGCATTATGGCACATGGGATGCTATCAGCGAAACTATGCGAACTTGATGATGATATCTGCCGCCTACACGGCAGAATACAGCAAGGCGCAGAGAATCTTGATTCGGAGATCAGGGCTGCGGAGCTCGAGCTAGAGGAATCGCAGAGATCTCTGAATGAGAGGCTCGCCTTCTCAAGGTCAGAGGCTGTACAGGATATCGCGAAGATATACAGAAGGATAGAGAATGCACTATCCAGTGAGCAGACAGAGCTGAAAGAGCTGTCGGCTGATGAGAGACTGCTTCTCGCTGAGTATTCCCTCGATTTCGCCATGCTTGCTGCACGCAAGGCAGTACTTCAGTCACTTAGAGCAATAAGATCCTCGGAAAATGAGGATAGGAGTAAATGAAAATGGAAGAAGTAAAATCCCCTAAGAAACCCCTGATATACTATTATATCGCTGTTCTTCTCGTAATATTCCTCTTCAATATGCTTCTCTCTCCGATGCTGCAGAGAGGGCAGGTCATTGAGGTCGATTACGGCAGATTTATGAATATGGTGAATGAAAAGGATATCGGTACCGTCCAGATGGATGATAACCAGATCATATTCACCAACAAGGATAATACAATGATCTTCAAGACCGGGACGATGGATGATCCCGATCTTACGGAAAGACTGTATGATTCCGGTGCAGTGTTCTCCAAGGTAATAGTTGAACCGATGTCACCGCTGATGAGTCTTTTCCTTAATGTTGTTGTCCCTCTTCTTATATTCTTCGCTATCGGGCAGTATTTCAGCAGGAAGCTGATGCAGCAGGCAGGTGGCAAGAACTCGATGATGTTCGGCATGGGGAAGAGCAACGCGAAGGTCTATGTGCAGTCAACGCAGGGCATACATTTCTCGGATGTCGCTGGAGAGGATGAGGCGAAGGAGAGCCTTGCGGAGATCGTTGATTACCTCCACAATCCGAAGAAGTATACCGATGCAGGTGCATCAATGCCTAAGGGAATCCTTCTTGTAGGTCCTCCAGGAACAGGTAAGACGATGCTGGCGAAGGCTGTGGCAGGCGAGTCCAATGTCCCGTTCTTCTCAATCTCTGGCTCTGAGTTCGTGGAGATGTTCGTCGGCATGGGAGCCTCGAAGGTCAGGGATCTCTTCAGACAGGCAAAGGAGAAGGCTCCATGTATTGTCTTCATCGATGAAATCGATGCTATAGGACAGAAGAGAAATTCCGGAATCAATGGAGGAAATGATGAGAGGGAGCAGACTCTGAATCAGCTTCTGACGGAGATGGATGGCTTCGAGAGCAACAATGGCGTTATGATCCTGGCTGCGACGAACCGTCCTGAATCGCTTGATCCTGCTCTTACGCGTCCTGGACGCTTTGACAGGCGGGTTCCTGTTGAGCTTCCTGATCTTGCAGGCCGTGAGGCAATCCTCCGTGTCCATGCGAAGAAGATAAAGATGGCGGATGATGTGGATCTCCATACGATTGCGCGCATGGCAGCCGGAGCATCGGGTGCAGAGCTTGCGAATATCATAAATGAGGCAGCGCTGAGGGCTGTGAGGAACAACAGAACGGTCGTGAATGAGGCCGATCTCGAGGAGAGCATTGAGGTCGTTATCGCAGGATACCAGAAGAAGAATGCAGTGCTCTCTGATAAGGAGAAGCTTGTTGTTTCCTATCATGAGATCGGGCATGCGCTTGTAGCGGCGATGCAGTCGCATTCGGCTCCAGTGCAGAAGATCACTATTATCCCTCGCACGTCCGGAGCTCTCGGATACACGATGCAGGTCGATACAGGAGATAAGTATCTGATGACCAAAGAGGAGCTTGAGAACAAGATCGCAACCTATACAGGTGGCCGCGCTGCTGAGGAGGTCATATTCGGAGAGATAACGACAGGGGCTTCCAATGATATCGAGCAGGCGACAAAGCTTGCCCGTGCGATGATCACACAATATGGAATGAGCGACAATTTCGGCATGGTTGCGCTTGAGACAGTGAATAACCAGTACCTGGGAGGAGATGCCTCTCTTGCATGCTCGGTGGAGACACAGAAGGAGATAGACAAGGAGGTTGTGGCTCTTATCGAGAGGCAGCACCAGAAAGCAAAGAAGATATTGGAGGACAACAAGGCAAAGCTCAATGAGCTGGCCAAGTTCCTTTATGAGAAGGAGACAATCACCGGTGCTGAGTTCATGGAAATACTTGAGAGGGGAGGTGAGGCAAAATGATGAGACGCTCAGGCTTCGGATGGCTTGAATCCATAATAGGCATTATTCTCATTGTCCTGGGCATTGTTGCCCTCTCCCATCCTACGGGAGTGGTCAATGGCTTTGTGATTGTATGCGGTTTAGTGGCTGTCATAATGGGTATTGCTGATATTATCATGTATATAAGGGTCGAAAGATTCACTGGATTCGGTCCGATGGTATCATTGATCTCCGGAATACTAGGTGTCATGGCGGGTGTTATGCTTATGGCTTATCCACAGGCTGGATCACTTGTATTCGCAATCCTGTTCCCGATATGGTTCATCGCCCATTGCATATCGAGGCTGGCAAGGCTGGAAGGAATACGTCTGGTAGCAGGAAACGGGGCCTATTACTGCTCTATGGCAATGAACATCATAGGACTGCTGCTTGGCGTGCTCCTCATCATAAAGCCATGGATTACCATTGTATCAATCGGCTGGATAATCGGTCTGTATCTCATTCTTCTGGGGATTGAGAGCCTGCTGGTTGCATTCTCCGGAGCGGGGTCGAGGTACTGATACCATCTAAATTTGCTGCCGCATGCTGTTTTCGCGGCAGCTTTCCTGTATATTGTAGCCATGGTCGAGATAAGGAAAGCAAGGAATGACGATTACTCTGCCGTGCGCGGTTTATACTACGCCATCACGGACGGAATGCTGGCTTCCGGGATATCGAACAGCTGGAAGCACGATATCTATCCATCTGAGGAGTTCATAAAATCCTCGATTGCCTCTGATACACTGTATATAGGCTATGAAAATAGTGTTCCTGCATCAGTGATGGTAATCAATCGGGAATACAATGAAGGTTATGAGAAGGCAGCATGGCCTTCCGGGATTCCTATGTCCGATGCTGTGATGATTCATGCCCTTGGTGTGCTTCCTGAGTTCTCTGGACGTGGCATAGCCGGAGCAATGACACGATATGCCATAACTGAAGCAAAGAGAATGGGCGCCAAAGTCCTCCGGCTAGATGTGATTGAGGATAATAAGAGGGCAGAGCATGTGTATGTATCCGTGGGCTTTATCTTTGCCGGGGCAGTGAAGATGTTCTATGAGGATACCGGCTGGACACCATTCAGGCTTTTCGAGCATGTGCTCTGAAAAGAACAGAGCCCAGTTTCCCGGGCCCTGATAAACAAGCACTGAGCTTAGTAGAGATAGTTGTTCGCTACTGCGTACTCGTATCCTTCCTGCTCCCATTCTGTTGCTCCAAGAGCATCGAGCTGGTCGATGAATGCCTGCCAGTTCTCTGGTGTGAGCTCTCTTGCTCCTGCGAAGAACTCTGCAAGTCCCTGCTGGTAGTATGTCTTCAGGTCGTTGCCAGGGATAGGCATTGAATCCATACCGTTTGCAGGTGTCCATGTCTTGGACTGCATGTCGCGGAGTGTCCAGAGTGCGCTCATCTCCTTTCCGGAGTTCTCACATGTGTAGACAGGGTATCTGCTGAGAAGCTCTGTCTCGGATGTGTAGTTGAATGCCATGGATCTGAGCTGGATGTATGTCTGTCCGATAGGTCCATCGAATCCCATGTCGCCAGGGATCGATACAGGAATTCCGTTCTCATCGAACGTGTAGTTGATTCCTTCCTGTCCCCATCCGCAGAGGAGGTAGCCTTCATCATGTGCCATCCATTCGAACATCTCACAGATCTTCTCTGCCTTTCCTGCATCGGCTGCATCAGCACTGATACACCAGATTCTGAGTCCTCTTACTGCAGGTCCTACAGAGCGGAGGCCATTCGGTCCGTATGGTGGTTCGATAACGAGCCATTCGCCATCTGGGAAGTTAGCATCGAACGGAGCATAGTTGTTCTGCGAGCTGAGTGCGGAGTTCTGCTCTCTCATGATACCGAACTTGCCCTGCTTCCATGCAGCTCTGAAGTCATCCTTCTTGTATGCCATCCAGTTTGGATCGATGACGCCAGCGTCGATTACCTTCTTCATAAATACCATGAAGTCATAGAACTCAGGCTTATGGATCTGGAGACCGAAGTTGTCCTTGCTGAAATTCCATGTTCCTTCAACACCGAATGCACCCATGAGAGGCTCGAACCTTCTGCCAGGGTAGCTCTCATATGTTGTCTCTTCGATGAATGCACCGTATCCCCATGTATCGTTCTTGCCGTTTCCGTCAGGATCGTTGTATGTGAATGCGTACATGACATCAAAGAGCTCGTCGAGAGTAGTAGGAACCTCAAGCCCGAGATTGTCGAGCCAGTCCTTTCTGATTACGAGACCTTCGTTCTTGGTAACGATGCTAGGAGTTGCGAAGCCATAGCTTCTGCCATCAATCGTTGTGAAGTTGATGGCATCCTGGTCGAACATGATTGCTGTTCTCTCAGGCATCAGCTCATAGAGATCAGTTACGTCAGCGAGCATTCCATTGTTTGCAAGCCTTACCCAAACCTCTCTGTTAGCAACGAAGAAATCAGGGAGCTCATTGGCAGCGGCAGCAGCCTGTACCTTTGTATCCTGATCGACGGTGCTGGAAGGAAGGGATGAAGCCTCAAGCTCAATGCCCATGTCCTTGAGGATATCGTATCCGACCCAGTCATTCGGGAGAGGACCAACCTCTGTCTGTGTTGCGTTGTACCACATCTCGATGTGTGTCAGTCCATTATCCGACGCCTTCTTGTCGGAGCTTCCTCCTGCAAAGACCTGACCGAAACCAATCAGCAGTACAAGGAGAATAGCAAGAAATTTTCTGGTTTTCATAAAACCTCCTTTATCCTTTGACGCTTCCAAGAAGCGTTCCCTTTGTGAAGTATTTCTGAATGAACGGGTATGCGATTACCATCGGGATTGCCGAGAGGAATACCGATGCTGCTTTGATAGCCTCGACAGGAGCATTGCCGAATGCCCTTGCCTCGACGAACTCGTTCATGCCTGCTGCGAGAAGGATGTTCCTGAGAAGTATCGGGAGCGGTCTGAGATAGTCTCTTGTGAGGTAGAGCATCGGGCGGAAGTAGTCGTTCCAGAATGCAACACCATAGTAGAGACCGATCGTCATTATGATTGCCTTCGAAAGCGGCAGAATTATCTTTATGAGGATCTGGAGCTCATTGCAGCCATCGATTGATGCGCTTTCCCTGAGCTCATTCGGGATTCCCTCAAAGAATGATCTCATAATGATACAGTTGTATGTGCTGATCGCAACAGGAAGGAATACCGACTGCAGATGGTTCGTCAGCCCAAGCTTCGCGATGAGGAGATATACAGGGATGATACCTACATTGAAGATGTATGGGATGAGAACGAAGACCGTTATCAGCTTCTTTCCCCTGAGATCCTTTACGGAAAGACCATATGCAAGCGGAATCGTGAGAATGAGTGCGCAGATGACACCTTCGACAAGGATCTTGATTGAATTCCAGAATGCGATGAGGAATCCATTGTTGCCGAGAAGCGACTCATAAGCAGCAATCGACCATTCCCATGGGGGAAGGAACATACCTTCGGTATATGTTCCGATAAAATTAACAGGTCTGAACGAGAGTGTAAGCGTACTCCAGAGCGGAAGCACGATGACAATCAGTATGAAGACCATGAAGATGTCAACAACGATATTGAATCCTCTATCTGCTGCGGTTGGCTTTACAGCTACGCTTGTAACCTGCTTGTTCTTCTTTTTCATGCTAACCTCCTTGGATCAGAACAGAGACGAGTCTGAGAACTTCTTCGAGAAGTAGTTGGATGCGAAGAGCAGCAGCATTCCGATGATGCCCTTGAAGAGGCCTGCAGCCGTTGCCAGGCCGAACCTTCCTTCGAGAAGACCCTGTCTGTAGACCCAGGTATCGATGATATCCGCGACGCTGTATACAGCCGGGCTGTAGAGCATGAATATCTGATTGAATCCTGCTTCGAAGATCGTACCTATCTTGAGAAGCAGAACTGTGACTATAACAGGCTTGATTGCTGGGAATGTGATGTATTTGACACGCTGCCAGCTGTTTGCGCCTTCAACCATCGCCGCTTCGAAGAGTGATACATCGATTCCCATGAGCGCTGCGATGAAGATGATTGCTGACCATCCCATCTCCTTCCATGCGTCAGAGAATATGACGAGCCATGGGAATGCCTTAGAATTCGTGAGGAAGTCGATTGGCTGCCCGCCGAAGAATTTGATCAGGTCGTTTATGATTCCGTCGCCAGGTGCGAAAAGCGAGAGAAGGATACCGTACATGATAACCCAGGAGAGGAAGTGGGGGAGGTATGCAAGGGTCTGCACGACCTTCCTGAGCTTATTATGGCGGCACTCATAGATAGCGATAGCCAGAATGACAGACAGAGGAAGCGATACAAGGATCTTTCCTATGCTGTACATAAGCGTATTGCGGATGAGGCTCCAGAAATAGTGCGATGTGACGAATTCCTTGAAATTCTCCAGTCCTACCCAGTCAGAGGAAAGGATTCCGTATCTGACGGATTTGAAATCCCTGAATGCAATCTGCGAATACCACAGAGGGACATACTTGAAGACAAAGTAGTAGATAAGCGGTACTGCGATAAGGATGTAGATCCATTTCTGGCGTGCTATGTCCTTTCTCAGCGTCGACCAGTATGTCTTGTTCTGCAGACTTCCTTTTTCTCCCATAACAGACTCCTTCTTTATGTGTATCTATGTTCAGCGTATGTACCCCATACGGCATAGCTTTCAGCCCGAAGAATATCGATTCCTGTACAGAAACCCCACGGAGTGCCCTGCCTTCCAGCGAACATCATCCAGACTAGCAGAAGATTGCGGGACTGTATAGCTTTCAGTTCTCCTTATCTGAGTATTTTAACCGCCGTATTTTTCATTTGTCAAAAAACTTTCCAAGCTAATAATGATAAATAGGACATTCTTATCTATGTGCGTAGATTCCTTTTGACCCATATGATTTCAGGTCTTGGTGATTATCACATAAAATGCATCTGATTCTGTGCAATATGCCATTCTGCTTTACTTTTAAGGTGCTGCAGTGATTTTGCATGCCGCTTGTTCCGTACCTGATTTCTTTTATGTTTTTTATTGTTGCAGAGGGCCATGATGGATATAATCGCAGAAAAAGGGGTTGCATATGAAAGTTCATCAGGCTGATTTTTCCCAAGGGAAAGTATCTTCTCTTATCCTGAGGGTCTCATTTCCCCTGATTGTGGCAGAGCTAGTCAACCTCCTTTACAACATGGTCGATAGAATATATATAGGGCATCTTGCGGCGAATGGCTCGCTAGCGCTTACCGGCCTTGGACTATGCTTTCCCGTGATATCATTGATAAGCGCATTCGCGAAGCTCTTCGGATCGAATGGAGGAGCTCCTCTCTGTGCGATGGCAAGGGGCAGGAAGGATGAGAGGGAAGCTTCCCTGGTGATGGGCAATTCATTCATGCTTTCAGTCGTCACAGGTGCTGTGCTCATGGCGATTGTCCTTGTCTTCCACCGTCCGATTCTCTATGCGTTCGGGGCAAGTGATGCGACATATCCCTATGCACGCGATTACCTTATAATATATTCGCTCGGAACGATTCCCGTACTGGTGACGCTGAGTATGAACGCATTCATAAACAGTCAGGGATTTGCCACCATCGGTATGGTCACCGTGCTTATTGGTGCTGTCATAAACATCGTGCTCGATCCGATATTCATCTTCGTATTCGGGCTTGGGGTAAAGGGTGCTGCAATCGCAACGGTATTCAGTCAGACGGTATCATGCATATTCGCGGTATCATTCCTCTGTGGCAAGAGCGTTGAGCTGAAGCTCAGGCTCAGGGATATGAGGCTTGATGCGAGACGCTGCAAGGAGATCATTGCCCTCGGCACAAGCGGTTTCACGATGGGGGCTACGAATTCACTTGTGCAGCTTGTCTGCAATAAATGTGCCTTCATCTGGGGCGGAGATCTCTATGTCGGTGTAATGACAATTCTCAACTCCGTAAGGGAGATATACAGCACGGTTATCAACGGTATAGGCGGAGGTTCGACCCCTGTCATGAGCTTTAACTACGGAGCTCGCAGCGGCGCCCGGACCAGAAAAGCCAGCGACTGGACGCTCATATTTATCTTCGCATATGCGATGATAGTATGGCTTGCAGTGCTTATATTCCCCCGCACGATGGCGATGTTCTTCACGCAGGATACTGCCATGCTCGATGCTTCGGTATCAGCACTGAGAATCTACTTCTTCGGATTCATATTCATGGCGCTCCAGACGGCAGGCCAGCAGACATTCGTTGCGCTGGGGAAGGCCAAGCAGGCTGTTTTCTTCTCCCTTTTCAGGAAGGTCATCATCGTCGTTCCTCTCACAATCTTCCTTCCGTATATCTTCGGGATAAACGGTGTTATGCTTGCCGAACCGATAAGCAATGTCATAGGAGGCTGTGCATCCTACTTTACGATGCACCATATGGTAATGCCTGAGCTGAAGGCTATGGATGCGGAAAAGTAATCCTCCGGAAGCCCGGAGGATCATTGTCAGATTCTTGAGATCTGCATCGAATCGGCGTACTGGAATCCTGGAAGGGATCCTGTGATGATCACCGCAAGATCATCCTTCTTCACAATCCCTGATCCAAGCGCCAGCCTGATTGACTGTTCTCTCATCTTCTCCTTGTCTTCCGTGAAGTCTGCAAGGATCGGAGTTACACCATACGCTAGTCTAAGCTGCCTTACGGCTTTCCTGTCAGTTACGCAGGCTATGATCGGACATGCCGGACGGCATGATGATGTCAGCCAGCCGGTCCTTCCCGTTGCAGTCATGCAGATAATAGCCTCGGCATTGAGCGTGAATGACGCTTCCACCGCGGCGCTGGATATTGTTCCTGGGATATCGAGGGAAACAGTCGCCTGATTTGCAAAATAGCGCTGGCGGTAATCTATCTGATTCTCGGTGAATTCCGCAATCTCGGCCATCGTCCTTACGGCTTCGATAGGATATTTCCCTGCTGCCGTCTCCCCGCTGAGCATTGTGCATGTCGTTCCGTCGAATATGGCATTGGCTACATCAGAGACCTCCGCCCTTGTCGGTCTGGAATGCTCTGTCATCGATTCGAGCATCTGAGTTGCTGTCACGACAATCTTTCCAGCCTTGGTGCATTCGGAGATCATCATCTTCTGGATGACAGGAAGTTCCTTGAACGGAATCTCTACTCCCATGTCACCTCTGGCGACCATGATTCCATCGGCTTCCTGTATGATCTCACGGAGGTTGTCTATGCCGCTCCTGCATTCTATCTTCGCGATAATCTTGATCTTTTCTCCGCCATTGACGGCAAGAAGCTTTCTCATCTTTCTGATATCATCTGCGGTCCTGACGAAGGATGTGGAGATATAATCGACATCCTCCTCGATTCCGAAGAGTATATCCGATCGATCCGCTGCAGAGATAAAAGGCTGATCGATGTCCACTCCTGGTACATTGATTGATTTATGGTTTGATACCTTTGAGGTGTTGTTGACGCGACATACAACATCACCGCCGTTGATTGCAATGACCGTGAGGGAACAGAGCCCATCATCAATAAGAATCGAAGTGCCGGGTTCCACATCCTCCGCAAGATATGGATATGTGATTGATACTCCAGTCTCATCTCCGAGCCTGTCAGGATCGGCTGAGAGCGTAAACTCTGATCCCTCCATGAGTATTGCTGATCCATCCCTGAATTCCCTTGTCCTGATCTCAGGACCTTTTGTATCGAGAATGACAGGTATATTCGTGCCGAGCTTCTCCGCAACACGCCTTACGCGGTCTATTCTTGCCTTGTGCTCTTCATGAGAGCCATGGGAGAAATTCAGCCTTGCCGCATCCATTCCGTTCTTTATCAGGGCTTCGACCATCTCATCGGATTCGACGGCCGGTCCCAAAGTGCAGATAATCTTGGTTTTTCTCATATCAATCCTTCTTTCAGCCCGGGATTATAAGGATTTTTAAAGACATGTAAAAGATACCCAATATGTCTGATGTGTGTAATTTTCCCATTGATGCAATACCGCCAACGAGGATATCATCGCACGGGGATTATCATGTGGGATTTCATAAAGAGGGAAGTAGTATTCGTAATAGCATTGACAGCAGCGGTGATATCCGCATTCTTCAATCCGCCTTCCGCATCATGGCTGGAAGCAATAGACTTCAGGACGCTGGCCCTTCTTTTCTCGCTTATGGGTGTCTCGGAAGGGCTGAAGGTGTCGGGCCTCTTCGATACCGCCGCGGGAATACTCATGAAGAGGGCAGGGAACATGAGGATGCTCTCAGCAATGCTTACGGCTGTCGTCTTCATCTCCTCGATGTTCTTCACAAACGATGTCGCCCTGCTGATGTTCGTTCCTTTCACGATGATGCTTCTTGATAAGGAGAGGGTCGATGAGGGGTATGTTATAAAGCTTGTTGTACTCGAGACGATAGCTGCCAATCTCGGATCCATGACAACACCTGTAGGCAATCCCCAGAATCTCTATATCTGTTCATTCTTCGGAGTAGAAGCTCCGGCATTCTTCCGCACGATTATTCCTTATTCAGTCATCTCCTTGCTTCTTATTGTGATTTCCTTCCGGATATTCCTGTGGAAATCAGGAAGCGTTGAGAAGGAAACAAGGGCGGTAAGGAAGATGGATAAGCATAGGACGGCCATTTATATGGTCTTCCTACTTGTCGCTATGCTCTCGGTATTCCGGGTGATAAGCTGGCAGCTTCTGTTTGCCGCTGAGCTCATATTCCTCCTCGCATTTGACAGGAATATCCTTAAACGCATAGATTACATCCTTCTTCTCACCTTTGTTGCTTTCTTTATATTCAGCGAGAATCTTAGGAGCATAGATGCAGTCCGGGATTTCATATCATCTCCTATGGCAAGCCACCCCGTTGCTGTGTCGGCCGCAGTGTCTCAGATAATAAGCAACGTCCCTGCAGCAATACTTCTCTCGTCCTTCACTGACGGTTTCGAGGGAGTTCTCATCGGAACGGATATCGGAGGACTTGGAACTCCTATTGCCTCTCTTGCATCCCTCATATCATTGAAGTTCTATTTCAGAAGGGAGAAAGGACGGAAAGGGATGTATATGGCATTCTTCCTGATGCTGAATATTGTACTTCTGGCCATTCTTGCTCTTTTTTCGGCAATAATCCCCTGATCTGTTTTTTTCCCAAGCTCCTCACATTTTCCATCTTATGGTAATATTGGATTACGAGAGGTACGCTATTGGAACACAACCCTGCAATTGAAATGAGAGGCATTACCAAGCGTTTCGGACAGGTCGTGGCGAATGACAGCATCGATCTGACGATCCAGCGCGGTGAGATAATGGCGCTGCTGGGAGAGAACGGCAGCGGGAAGACAACTCTCATGAATATGCTCTCCGGTATCTATCAGCCCGATGGTGGCGAGATATGCAAGGATGGCAATCCTATCTATATCCATTCTCCCCGGGAGGCTTTCGGCTATGGCATAGGAATGATCCACCAGCACTATAAGCTCATCGAGGTCTTCACAGCAGCGGAGAACATTATTCTCGGCCTGAACGAGGAGAAGATGGATCTGAAGCAGACGGCTTCGAGGGTCCGTGAGATCTGCAGCCGCTATGGATTCGACATCGATCCGGATCAGAAGGTATATGATATGTCGGTCTCACAGAAGCAGACTGTAGAGATCGTTAAGGTCCTCTACCGCGGTGCTGATATCCTCATCCTTGATGAACCGACGGCTGTCCTTACCCCTCAGGAGACGCAGAAGCTTTTCCGTGTTCTCAGGAACATGAAGGAGGATGGTAAGGCCATTGTCATCATTACCCACAAGCTCCATGAGGTCATGGAGGTTTCTGATAAAGTCGCAGTTCTGAGGAAGGGGAAGTACATAGGGACGGTAAATACTTCGGAGACAAACCCCCAGGCTCTTACCGATATGATGGTCGGACATGCTGTCTCCCTGAATATAGATCGCCCTAAATACGATGCTCCGAAGAAGAAACTCATCGTAGAGAACCTTACTTGCATCGATGACGAGGGTGTTAAGAAGCTCGATTCCGTTTCCTTTACGGCGTATACAGGAGAGATTCTTGGCGTCGCAGGTATTTCCGGATCGGGACAGAAGGAGCTTCTCGAAGCGATAACAGGTCTTTATCCTGTGAAGAGCGGCAGTGTCAGATTCATCGGCAATGATGGCCAGGAGATTGAGCTTGTAGGCAAGACTCCGATGAAAATAAGGCAGACTGGTGTCGGAATGGCTTTCGTCCCTGAGGACAGGCTTGGCATGGGACTTGTAGGCTCAATGGGTATGACAGGCAACATGCTTCTTCGTTCGTGGAAAGCTGGCAAGGGCGCTCTTGTCCGCAGAAAGGAGCCGGAAGCTCTTGCAGGGAGGATCCTGGAGGAGCTTGAGGTCGTAACTCCGGGCGTTGATTATCCTGTCAGGAGACTTTCCGGAGGAAATGTCCAGAAGGTTCTTGTCGGACGTGAGATATCCAGTGAGCCTGCGGTACTGATGACAGCCTATGCCGTGCGTGGTCTGGATATAAATACATCCTATACAATCTACAATCTTCTGACAGAGCAGAAGATGAAGGGCGTTGCTGTCATATATGTCGGA
Source organism: uncultured Spirochaetaceae bacterium (assembly GCA_944389115.1). GTDB lineage: Bacteria > Spirochaetota > Spirochaetia > Sphaerochaetales > Sphaerochaetaceae > Ornithospirochaeta. Next base: position 23,956 of record CALXLE010000049.1, on the reverse strand, counting down.
GAGGATCTCGATGTTCTTCTCGAGCTTGCTGACAGAATCGTCGTGCTCTGCGGCGGGCAGGTTGCTGGCATCGCCGATGCACGCACTGCAACGAAGGAAGAGATTGGTCTGATGATGACACAATTCTCTGCCAAGGAGGAAGAATGATGAGCACAGAAGCCAGAACTCCTATGGTACGTCTTGCTAAGCGCAGTGATATGAGTCCGCGGATGATCTGGTGCATCCGGTTCGGGTCTATATTGATAGCGCTTCTTCTAGGCTGCATTCCAATACTTCTTACAGGAAGCAATCCGATTGCCGCTTATGAAGTGATCGTTGCGGGATCCCTCTCAAGGCCGATATACATAAGGCAGACGATAAGGATCGCGATTCCGCTTCTTGGATGTGCGCTTGCGATAGCTCCATGCTTCAAGATGCGATTCTGGAATATCGGGGCAGAAGGGCAGATAACGATGGGAGCTGTATTCGCATCGTACTTCGCGCTCTTCTGGGTTGACAGGATCCCCCATGTCCCTCTTCTTATCGTCATGGGCATCGCCAGCGCTATCGCGGGCGGAATCTGGGCGTTGATCCCCGCATTCTTCAAGGCCAAGTGGAATACGAATGAGACGCTTTTCACTCTCATGATGAACTATATAGCCATCGGTATAGTCGCCTGGCTCCAAGGAGGCCCATGGGAGGGCAGGAAGGGGTCACAGCTCATTCCTATGTTCAATGATGCTGCAAGGCTTCCTGAGGTATTCCGGGTCAACTGCGGATGGATCATCGTACTTGTCCTCGCTGTATTGATGCATATCTACATGAATAAGACGAAGCAGGGCTATGAGATAGCTGTAATAGGCGATTCGGTCAACACTGCGCGTTATGCTGGCATGAATGTCGGCTGGATAATGATGCGCACGATGTTCATATCCGGTGCAATAAGCGGGCTTGTCGGATTCATCATCGTATCAGGTGCGAACTATACGCTGTATAAGGGTGTCGCGAATGGTGTTGGCTTCACCTCGATAACGGTCGCATGGCTTTCCCAGCTCAATTCGTTTGCCATGATTGCCATATCCATGGTTCTTGCCATCCTTGAGAAAGGAGCGAATACGCTTCAGACCAGGATGCAGATCCCTGCTTCGATCGCGGATATCATAACAGGCATACTTCTCTTCTGCATGCTCAGTTCGGAGTTCTTCATCAATTACAGGCTGATCTTCCGCAGGAAGGAGGAGAAAGGCAAGGAGGCTGACGCATGACAACTCTTATCACATTGATAGTAGCAGCTGTTACCTTCGGCACAGTCCTGATGTATGGAACACTGGGAGAAATACTGACAGAGAAGTCCGGCAACCTCAACCTAGGTGTAGAGGGAATCATGTATATGGGAGGTGCATTCGGCCTTGCCGGCGCATTCTACTATGAGAAAGCTGCAGGAGGCGCTGCAAGCGGTCCTGTTGCGATAGTCATCGCTATCCTCGCCGCATTCGCTGCTGGAATGGCTGCTTCCGCTATATACAGCTTCATAACAATCACTCTTAGGGCGAATCAGAACGTCACAGGTCTCGCTCTCTCTATCTTCGGCACCGGAATAGGTCAGTTCGTAGGTGAGTTCATGAGAGTCAGCGAGAAGGGATATGTCGCTCTCAGCAATGATCTCAAGGATGCATTCTCTGCTGCAATCTTCCCTGATTTCCTCATCAATATCCCTGTTATCGGAAGGATATTCTTCTCCCACACGGTATTCTTCTACCTTGCAGTCCTGCTTGCAGTCCTTATGTACCTCTTCCTCCGGAAGACACGCTACGGCCTCTATCTCTCGGCTGTCGGCGAATCTCCCGCAACCTCCGATGCTGCTGGCATCAATGTCGCTAAATACAAGTATCTCGCGACAACGATTGGTGGTGGTATCTCAGCAATAGGAGGTATGGTGTATATCATGACGACCGCGGGGTGTGTCTGGAACCATGAGGGACTTTCCGGAGTAGGCTGGCTTGCTGTTGCTCTCGTAATCTTCTGCATATGGAGACCTCTCAATGCGATATGGGGCTCGGTGCTGTTCGGCGCGATGATGATCATGTATCTCCGTGTATCGATTCCATTCATACCTACGGAGATCTATAAGATACTGCCATACATCGTCACAGTCATCGTTCTCATACTCACAAGCATGAAGAACAGCCGCGACAAGCAGCCTCCTGCATCGCTTGGCAACAATTATTTCAGAGAAGAGAGATGAAAAATCTGGACTGCTGTGATATGCAGTCCTTTTTTATGGTGCTAGAATATAGCCAGAAAGGTTGGTAATTGTCTGTTCGTCGAAGATGGCGGGGATGCAGATCATATCTCCGCCCTGATAATGAAACTTTTAAGGAGAGCATATGAAGAAAATTTCGTTCGTTCTTATTGTGCTGGCTCTTATTTCCGGTTTTGTATTCGCAAGCGGCAGCAGCGAGACAGCTGCTCCTGCAGATAGCAATACCGTAAGAGTCGGTCTTCTCTGTATTGGTGATGAAAACGATCAGGGATACACCTACAACTTCATCAGAGGCCGTGATGAGGCAACTGAGATGCTCAAGGCAGATGGCATCAATGTTGAGTGGGTGACAAAGTACAACATCGGCGAGGATGCGACATGCAGAGACGCTAATATCGAGGCTGCTGAGGAAGGATGCCAGATCATCATCAACAACAGCTACGGTTTTGAGCCTTTCATGCTCGAGGTTGTCGATGACTATCCTGAGATTGAGTTCATCAGCTGTACGAACTGCGCATCAGCATTCGACGGCAGAGACAATACCCACAACGCTTTCGCCAATATCTATGAAGGCAGATACATCGCAGGTGTTGTTGCAGGTCTCAAGCTCCAGCAGATGATCGATGAGGGTACAATCACTCCAGAGCAGGCTATAATCGGATACGTAGGCGCATACTCATTCGCAGAGGTTATCTCTGGATTCACATCCTACTTCCTCGGTGCAAGGTCTGTATGTCCGTCGGTTACGATGAAGGTTTCCTTCGTAGGCTCATGGTCTGATGCTACAGCTGAGTCCGATGCGGCTCTCGCTCTTGCTGATCAGGGCTGTGTGATGATCTCCCAGCATTCTGACAACACAACACCGGCAACAGCTGCTCAGTCACGCGGCGTATTCCACACGGGATACAACAATGACATGACCGGTATTGCTCCTAATGCATCGCTCATCTCCACAAGGATCGATTGGGGTATCTACTTCTATGAGGCTATCAAGGCATATGTCAATGGCGAAGAGATTCCTCAGGACTGGTGCAAGGGAATGGGAGATGGTGCTGTCGTGATGACTCAGCTCAATGAGGCAATCGCTGCTCCTGGAACAGCAGAGAAGATCGCTGAGGTAGAGCAGGCTATCGCTGATGGTACTATCCAGGTATTCGATACAAGCACATTCACGGTCAATGGCGAGGAGCTCACACACGCATTCGCTCTTGATACCGATGGTGATTTCACAGCAGATTCCGAGGAAGCTGTCTATGATGGCGCATTCCACGAGTCTGTATTCCAGTCTGCTCCGTACTTTACAGTGCAGATCGATGGAATCGAGTGGCTCAACGCTGCTTATTGATCAGATTACTGCTGATTACCGCCCCTCCGATGCGAGGGGCATTGTATTCTCTATACCTCTTTTCCGTCGTAATACAGCTTCTTCGTACTGGGATCCTTGGAGAAATGGCTGAGGAACTCCGCCCATGCTGTCCTGCATTCGCTTGGCCATGTGGCATGTGTCTTTGTCTCCATCTCAACGCATCTGAGGATAGGAATGCCAGATGCTGAATGGAATAGATAGTTTATGGCTGATCCGACCTTGAATGAGCAGTTCTTCCCTCCGTCATTGTATGTATAGCTATCCCAGTTCTCCTTCAGATTGAATGCATCGTGCCAGTGTTCGATGAGCATCCTTGCATCATCTGTACCGAAACCTCCGGGGAACATATTGTCATCAAGCCCCATACCAGCTATTACAGGCACGACCGAGCCATTGATGAAGGGGAGTGCTTCGCCTTCCATGTTGAGGATCTTCGCAGAGAAAGGTGCCACTGCCGTGAATGTATCCGGCCGATAGCTTGCGCAGGCCCAGGACATCATGCCTCCTGAGGACTGCCCGCTTGCATAGACTCTGCTTCTGTCTATATTGAAGTTCTCTGCTGCCCACTTATAGAGATAATCGACGAAAAGCATGTCAGAGGGACGGTCATGCTGGGGTTTCCCTGTATTCCACATCGCACGGAATCTCTCGTTTATCACCATATCCGAGACGGAGCGAATGCGGTTTGGAAGCGATGCAGTCGGGCAGATTATCATGAATCCATACTCTTCCGCAGTCTCTGCCCATCCCATGCGGTCAGCAATCTCATCTCCGCTTCCTCCAGCTCCATGGAAGACAAAGAGAAGCGGGAATGGTTTCGAGCCATCCACTGACTTAGGTTTATACACCCACCATGCACGCTGATACTCATCAGACCCGTCAGCGAGGTATCCTCCTGCGACCATTTCGGAGAACTTCATGAATCCGCGCTCTTCTATTGATGGATAGCGTCTGAGTGCTCCATTTGCATTTCCGGGGTACCGGGCAGTGCCTGAGAAGACCATATTCCAGATTGATTCTGAATACTCGGATGAGAGGCAATCCTTCCAGTCGCGATCATCATGGACAGTCAGTGCGCACCAGTGCTCATCAACAGTCCCTCCAGCCTTTGGCTTCCAGGTTCTCCTTCCATCTATGCATTCGGGGCTATCAGAGCTGTTGTTTGCTGTCTTATAGTATCCAATCTCACGGACAAGGTTTTCATCATTGCCCGTGCAGGATATCCACACAGGCATCTGGACCTGGCTGTATAGGACGCCCGGGACCTTGGTCATCTTCGCATTCATCATGGAAAGCTCTTCTTCATCCATTCCGCTTTCCCCAATGAGCGCTGCTCCTGCCCAGCTTCGGGGGAAGAGCCTGATCTGCCTGCCGATGATGGCCGCGGTCTCGCCATATGCAAAGATGTAGAACTTCGATGAGAATGCAGAGGCGAACGGCCTGTAGTTAACATCCTCCCGCAGGGCATTTATATAGGCAATTTCACTCTCGTCATCGCCCCATGCACCATTCTCAGCTTCCATCATGACAAGATAGAAATGATTCTTTTCAGCAAGGCTCTTCCATCCGCTCTCAAGAAGGAATCTATCTGTCTCATATGATGCAGGCACACCTATGAATATGGTTGGCTGGTTGTATTCGCTTCCATCGGGTATATAGAACTTGGCAGTACGGACTTTGTTCCTGCTTACTCTGCAGCAGAAATCATAGTATCCGCACACCGCCTGCCGGTAATAATTCTCAGGGTCAATTGTGAAGCTGTCTGCCTCGGGCAGTTTTCTGGCCAGTAGTTTCTCTTTCATGGTTTCCAATCTTTAGCATAGATAATCCCCTCCTGAGAGGGGATGCTGTCAGAGACTGTCTCCGAAATCCTTTCGGAAGGCTTTCACAAGCTCCTCCTGCCATGGAGAGACCGGTTCGAGCCTGCCGAAGAAGAACCTTAGCGATGATGGCTCCTCAACGAACCGCAGTCCGCCTATGAGATCTCTGTGATCATAGAGCCATTTGATCCTGTCCACTGCATATTTCACCTGTGAAAGGGTGAAGACGCGGCGGGGAAGGGCAAGGCGCAGAAGCTCTACCGATGCAAGATGTTCCGATCCATCAGGCTCTCTCTGCTCTGAGACAGTTCCTCTTTCCATACCTCTTATGCCTCCAGCGATATATACTGCGGCACCGAGCGCGGCAGCTGGGTACTCTTCCTGGCGCACATGAGGGATGAAGCGCGATGCGTCGAGATGGCATCCAAGACCGCCCGGAGGAGTGACGACAGGCACCCCGAGTCTTATCAGCTCATTTGTCATGTATTCGATGAATAGCGGTCCCTGGGATATGACATCCATATCCATTGTCTCCTCAAGTCCTACTGCCATCGCTTCCATTTCCCTTACGCTCATGCCACCATAAGTGAGGAAGCCCTCGAACATCGGGACAAGCTCCCTCATCTTCGTGTAGAGAGCCTTGTCATGGAGCGCAATGCCTCCGCCGCGGGCGAATCCAAGCTTCCTTGCTGAGAAGTATATGATGTCCATCTTCGCGGAGATGCGTTTTGTTATCTCCCTTATGGATAGATTCTTCGCAGCCTCTTCCCTTGTCTTGATGAAGTAGAGATTATCCTGCAGAAGGCTTGCATCGATTACCATCAGCTTGCCATAGCTATGGACAAGATCCGCCGTCGCTTCCATATTCTCGAGTGAAAGTGGCTGGCCTCCGATGAGATTGGTTCCTGCCTCGATTCTTACGAAAGGAATCCTGTCACCTTTCTCGTCGAGGAGCTTCTTAAGCTTCGCAAGGTCGAAGTTGCCCTTGAATGGATGGTCGCTCGTGAGCTTTATCCCTTCATCGATAACCAGTTCCTCAACGCTTCCTCCAAGCCTTGTTATATGGGCTTTCGTTGTAGTGAAGTGGTAGTTCATCGGGATTATCGAGCCTTCCTTGACGAATGTCATAGCAATGATATTCTCTGCAGCTCTTCCCTGATGTGCCGGAAGGAAGTAATCGGTGTCGAAGATCTCCTTGAGCTTGTCAGTAAGGCGCGTGAATGTGGCGCTTCCGGCGTAGCTGTCATCCGCTACCATCATGGAGGCAAGCTGCTTATCGCTCATCGCATTCACGCCGCTGTCCGTGAGCATATCGAGGAAGATGTCCTTGTTCTTCAGCAGGAATGTATTGTTTCCCGCTTCTGTTATTGCCTCGGCCCTGCGTTCCACTGGAACGAGGTCGAGCTTCTGTACGATTCTTACCTTATGAAGTTCAAGGGGAACACTCTCCCCTGTGTAGAATTGGATTTCTGCCATATGCCCTCGCTTTTTCTGTAGTTTCAATCAAAGGCAAGGGTAATGTCAAATAAAATCATAATTGTATGCAGAAAATTTTATATTTTATGCATAAATATTGAATTCAGAAGAAAAGCGATACGAATACTGCTGTTATGATACCTGCAAATGAGAGCGCTATGCCACTCATAGCACCAATATCCTCGCCCATCTCAAGTGCTTTTGATGTGCCGATAACATGGCTGGCGGTACCTATGGCGACACCTGTGGCAATCCTTGACTTCACCCTGAAGAGCTTTGCAAGCAGCGGGGCGAGTACGTTTCCCATAACACCTGTGAAAATCAGGGCGGTGACAGTAAGGCTTCTTATGCCTCCGAGGGAGTCTGCTATAGCGACTGCAATAGGGGTAGTGACGCTCTTGGGGACAAGAGAGTACTTCAGCTCATCGGTTATGCCGAAGGCCTCTGAGAGCGCAACCACCGCCACCACGCTCACGATGCTCCCGACCAGTGTGCCCATGAGAATGGGAAGAAAGTGCGACTTTACGATCTCCCTCTGCCTGTAGATCGATACAGCGAGTATTGTCGTGACAGGGGTCAGGAACATCCCGATAAAGTCCCCTCCGCGGGCATATTCCGAGTAGGGGATGCCGAATACGGCCAGCACGGCGACTATAAGGAGAACGGAGATCAGATAGGGATTGAAGATGGCAAGCCTGAGCTTTCTGCTTATCCTAAGTCCAATCCAGTAGGTGAGTATCGTCAGTACCACACCGAAAAGGGGCGTTTCTATGATTGCCTCTGTTATTCTGCCGATCATGCCGCATTCCTCCTCTGTATCAAGCGCTCTGTTATCTCAACAGCCTTCGCTGCAGCAAAGAATGTGATAAGCATCGAGATGGCTGAGATCAGGATTATATGGAACCATGATGATGAGAGCAGGTCCGTGTACTCTATGATCTCCACCCCGGATGGAACGAAGAACATCGCCATGTATTTCAGGAAGAATGACGATGAGGATGAGAGCCCATCCTCCTTTATGATTCCCAGAAAAAGAAGCAGAAGAAGCAGGAAAAGGGATATCACTGCAGGAGGGAAGGCGAATGGAAGCATCGCGGCTATTACACCGCCTGCTATCGACAGCAATGCTATTATGATCAGCTCAGAAAGGATTTCCATGGCGCCAATGATAGCCCTATCACGGCTTAATGTCACTTCTCCTCTTCGAGTTTTTCCTTTGCTACCGCAAGCATCAGCTTGATTCTGTTCTCCTGATTGACCTTGGTCGCTGATGGATCGTAATCGATTGGTACGATGTTCGAATCAGGATAAGCCTCCTTCAGGGGTCTTATCATGCCTTTTCCGCAGATATGGTTCGGTAGGCATCCGAAAGGCTGAGTGCATACGATGTTCCCATAGCCTTTCTCGATAAGCTCCACCATCTCGGCAGTAAGCAGCCAGCCTTCTCCCATCTTGCATCCGCGGTCGATGAAGCGCTCTCCATACTCCTCAAGCTCCTTGAAGGATGCCGCCCTGTTGAATTCAGGATGGCGGAGAACAGCCTCCTCGGACCATTTCTCGACGATGGAGAGTATCGGCATGCCTATGTGCTTCATTACGAAGGCATACTTCATCCTGCCTCCGTAGTACTCCTCATCCTTTATGCCATTGGAGAAGCAGTAGAGCACGAAGCCCATCATCGGAGGAAGCATCACCTCGCAGTCCTCTTTCTCAAGGAATCCCTGGAGATCGCTGTTGCCAAGGCGTGAATACTTCATATAGATCTCGCCGACAACGCCGACCTTCACCTTCGGTGTGCGCTTTACGGGAATCGAGGCAAAATCATCGGAGATAGCATTGAGTTTCTTCTTCATGTTGCCCCAGAAATATCCTCTGTTCTTCTCGTAGCAGTCGCCGAGGATCACCGTCCATTTGTCAATCATCCTGTCCGTATCGCCCTTGTTTATCTCATAGGGTCTCACCTGGTTGGAGAGGAGCATTATGAGATCGCCATAGACAAGAGCAGTGAATGCCTGGACAAGCATCGGGAAGCTTATATTGAATCCTGGATTGGCGTTCATTCCCTGGAGGTTTGCTGATATGACAGGGATATTCCCCAGGCCTGCCCGCTCCAGGGCCTTCATCAGGAGGAAGTAGTAGTTCGATGCCCTGCAGCCGCCTCCCGTCTGCGATATGATTACAGCACATCTGTCCTTGTTGACGATGCCCCTGTTTATGGCATCGATGATCTGCCCGATAACAAGAAGGCATGGATAGCACATATCATTATGGACATACCTTAGACCTTCCTGAATCACGCTTGGAGAGCTGTTCTCAAGCAGGACCGGCTTATATCCATGGTTTATGAAGATGCGCTTCATTATGTTGAAGTGCACCGGCGACATATTGGGTATCGCTATCTGATACCCTTCATCTTTCATCTCCTTCGTAAAGACTTTCTTATCCATTCCGGCTTCCCGCCTTCTCTTTCTCTTCTTCCATCTCCAGAGCAGCGAACAGCGATCTCATTCTGATCCTGACCGCTCCTAGATTCGTAATCTCATCAATCTTTATCTGGGTGTATATCCTGTCCTCGCTGCGGAGTATTTCCCTTACCTCATCGGTTGTCACAGCATCGAGTCCACACCCGAATGATACAAGCTGCACGAGATTCATATCCTTCTCTCCTGCAATGTATCTTGCCGCATCGTACATCCTCGCATGGTATGTCCACTGGTTGAGTACATGGACGCTGCCTTTTCCGATCAGCGGCGCGATTGAATCCTCTGTTATGACAGATGCACCAAGCTGGACTATCATGCGGTCGATGCCATGGTTGATTTCAGGATCGGTATGGTAAGGCCTTCCCGCAAGAACGATGATCTGGCGATTCTCTTCTCTCGAAACCCTTATGATCTCCGCGCCTTTGTCCATTATTTTCTTTCTGTATGCCTGAAGTTCGGAAAAGCCTGCTCTGACCGCTTTCAGCGCTTCGCTCTTCTTTACATTGAAAAGCTCTGAAATGCGCTTAGCAAGGTGCTTCTCCGATTCAAGGGAGAGATATCCGAGGATAAGCGGTATGCCTTCCGTATCCTGATTTCCCTTGATGACCTCGCCATAGTAGGCGACAACGGGGCAGTTGAAATGATTGTTTCCTTTGTCCTCGTTTATGTTATAGGAGGAGCAGGGGATGAATATCATGTCAGGATGCTGTCCCGTCAGGTATTCTATATGGCCATGCATGAGCTTTGCGGGAAAGCACACAGTATCGGAAGGAATCGAGGCCTGTCCTTTTATATAGAGATCCCTCGAGGAGAACGGAGATACGATTGTATCATATCCCAGGGACTGGAAAAGTACTGTATAGAATGGAAGGAGCTCGTACATGCCTAGTGCAAGAGGAAGACCTATCGTTCCTCTGCTGCCGCTCTTCCTTTCCATATAGCCTTTCAGGAGCTCCTGCTTATACGCATAGAGATCATAGCGGTCGGCAGCCGCAGGTGCCTTGCCTGTGAGCGGCTTCTCGCATCTGTTTCCTGATATAAGCTTTCTCTTCGTTCCGAATGAGTTTACCGTGAGCATGCAGTGGTTTGTGCATCCGTTGCATCTTACGCTCTTTATCGTATGCTTGAGCTCATCAAGCTCCTCAGGGCTTATCGTCGTGCTTATCCTGAGATCCTGGCGCTTCGCCATCATCTTCGCATATAGTGCGGCTCCGAAGGCTCCCATGAGTCCTGCTATCTGAGGCCTGACAACCTCCAGCCCGAGCTCCTTCTCAAATGACCTGAGCACCGCATCATTGAGGAATGTGCCTCCCTGCGTGACAATCCTTCGTCCAAGCTCTTCCGGATTAGATGTCCTTATTACTTTGTACAGCGCATTCTTAACGACGCTTATCGCGAGTCCTGCCGAGATATCATTGATGGATGCCCCATCTTTCTGTGCCTGCTTGACCTGTGAGTTCATGAATACCGTGCATCTTGATCCGAGATCAACAGGAGCTTTTGCTGTTATCGCAAGCTGGGCGAATTCCTCTGCCGATTTGCCTAGTGTATTCGCAAATGTCTGCAGGAAAGATCCGCATCCAGATGAGCATGCCTCATTCAGGAATATATCATCGATGACTCCATCCCTGATCCTGAAGCACTTAATATCCTGACCGCCGATATCGATGATGAAATCGACATCAGGCATGAAGTGCTTCGCTCCGATGAAATGCGCCTCCGTTTCAACAAGTGAGTAGTCCAGTGAGAATGCAGTCTTCATCAGATCCTCTCCGTAGCCTGTCGAAGCAGATGCCGCGATTGTTATGGAAGGATATGCATCGTAGAAAGATGCGAGGAAGGAGTGGACTGCCTGTACAGGATTGCCGTTGTTCGGGCTGTAGCGGGTAAGCATCAGCTCTCCGTTTTCAGAGATGATGCACATCTTTATCGTTGTCGATCCTGAATCGATGCCGAGATATGCCCTTCCTGTGTATCCTGCAGGATTGCGGAATGGAACAGCAGCCTTTGCATGGCGTTCCTTGAATGCCTGATACTCGCTCTCATCCTTGAATAGAGGTTCAAGCTTTACAAAGTCATTCTGACCTCTGTAGCTCTCAAGTGCCTTTATGACCTCGGAGATCCTCATCTCCTTCCCTCCAGGGGATAGGGCCGATCCCATCGCAACATAGTACAGCGAGTTTTCCGGGCATATGCCCTTCGTTCCCAGCGCCTCATCGAAGAAGTATCTGAGGCGGTGTATGAATGTAAGCGGTCCTCCAAGGTAGATGACTTTACCTTCGATCTTCCTTCCCTGCGCCAGTCCTGCAATCGTTTGGTTCACCACTGCGACAAGAACCGATGATGCCACATCCTCGATTCTTGCCCCCTGGTTGATGATGGGCTGGATATCCGACTTGGCGAAAACACCGCAGCGCGATGCAATTGTGTAAATCTGGGTGGACTGCTCGCTCAGCCTGTCGATATCATCACGGCTGATGCCGAGGAGCGTTGCCATCTGGTCGATGAATGCACCGGTTCCTCCAGCGCATGTTCCATTCATTCTGACTTCGAGCCCGTTCTTAAGGAAGAGGATCTTCGCATCCTCTCCTCCAAGCTCTATTATTGTATCTGTATCCGGTATGAAGGTCTTTGCTGCGACTCTTGTTGCATATACTTCCTGGACAAATGGGATGCCTGCCGCCTCTGCCAGTCCCATTCCGGCAGAACCAGAGAGCGCAATGGTGACCTCCTCGTCTCCGATGGCATCCATCATGCTCTTAAGCATCTCCCTTCCTTTCTCTATAATCTGGGAGAAGTGACGCTGATAGTCGCTGTAGACGAGAGTATTGTCCTCCCTCATCGCAACAGTCTTCATCGTTGTAGATCCTACATCTATACCAACTTTCAGCATGTCTAGAAATTTATCGGAAATAGATTAAACGGGCAAGTCCTTAAGAAGAAAGAGAATGCCGAGCGCTGATAGCGAAATGGCCATGCCAATGGCAATTCTCTGCATTGCTGCAGGGCTTTTCCGTCTCATGAGGAGAGGTATTGCGGATGCCGATGAGAGGAATGCCATTCCTCCGAGATTCACCAGAAGAAGCAGCATATCTGGATGCTGTACTGTGCTGTCAAGCATTGCCGATGCTACAGAAGGGCTCAGAAGCGCCGAAAGGATATACGGCAGAAGGATAGGATGGCTTTCCATTCCTTGTCTGATTACCGGTTCCAGAAGTCCGGATGAAGCGAATGACTCCGCTGCTGCGATGATGAACATGAATGATGCAAGCATAATGTAGTCTGCTTTCAGGAATACCTTTCTGTCGAATACGATCACTACTGCAAGGAATACAATGAGCACATCGAACCAGAAGAAGAGCTTTGATGCCGATAGGGCAACGACCAGCAGAAGGCAGATATAGAACATCCTGAGCGATTTGCTTCCGGTGTCATCTGATGCTTTTGCATGCATGTATATCCTGTCCCTCAGCAGGTTCCTACCCAGAATGATGATAAGCACAAGTGCCATCACCGGGATGGATATGAGGAAGGCCGGGTACATAGTTTCTATTGCGGAGACACTGTATCTGGATGAGATGATCAGATTCTGGGCGCTGCCTGCCGGAAGCAGCATCGATCCTGAGTATGCAGCCGCGGATATAAGTGCTGCAGATGCATTGGCGTATCCTTCCTTCTCTGTCTTCTCAAGTACCCTGTCCGAGATAGCGATGAATGCGATAGCCGAGTAGGGGGCGGTCAGGAATGGCGCTGTTATGAATGCGAAGAACGTCATGGCGCCGATTGCAGAGACTGTATATTCAAGAGATGCCGCGAATGTCTCCAGAGGCGCATATGCGTTCTCTCTTTTCAGTCCGGCTGCCGCTATCGAAATCATAAAGAGGGTAAGGAAGGCCTGCCAAGGGAGAGACACAATGAACTCTCCTGAAGGCGGTGTGAGGATGAATGAGATGAGCATTATGGCAGCTGATGCAGCCAAAGGTATGAATTTACGCATCGATCTCCCTTCCATTCGCATCGAATGAATAAATGACTGTATCGCTCACAGCTTTTCTTATGATGCTGTCCATATCGAGTTCCTCAAAATGACGCCTCGAGACCTCCTTTACAGGCCGTGTTATAGGATGCTTCGGGGAGAAGACAACACAGCAGTCCTCATATGGAAGGATTGAGGTCTCATATGTTCCGATGTGCTTTGCCTTGGCGATTATCTCCTCCTTGTCCATTCCTACAAGCGGTCTTATGACAAGAAGATCCGTCATGCTATCGGTGAATGACATCGCATCAATAGTCTGGGATGCAACCTGTGACAAGGCCTCTCCTGTGATGATTGCACCGGCGCCGTTCTTCTCTGCGAGAATCTGTGCTGTCTGCATCATCGCTGCCCGGAACATAAGGGTGGCTTCCTCCTCATATCCTTTGTCCCTGATATGCAGCTGACCCTCTGTGAATGGGACGACGAACAGCCTGAGTCCCTGAAGGTACGGAGCAATCATCGATGCGAGCGTCTTGACCTTGTCGAGAGCAAGCTCGGATGTATATGGGTATGCATGGAAGTAGATGGCATCCGCACGCATGCCGCGCTTTGCCATCATGTATCCGGCTACCGGACTATCGATACCGCCGGAAAGGAGGAGCATTCCCTTGCCAGCTGTCCCCGAAGGCAGTCCTCCTTCGCCCTTTTCTTCGTCAGTGTAGAGATAAGCTTCGTTCCTTATCTCGCATGTGAGGGTATAGTCAGGATTATCCAGATCGACTTTTATGTCTGGATAGAGTGATGTGACGACCTCCGCAAGTGCTATCGCGATATCATGGGAATTGAGTGGAAAGGTCTTATCCTCGCGCTTGACCGTGATCCTGAAGCTTCCATTGCTGCTGAAGCGGGAGAAGGGGAGAATCTCCCTTGCCTTTGCCTTTATCGCTTCGATATCCTTCTCTGTCCTGTAAGCCTTCGCATAGCCGGTAAGCCCTGTCGTTGTCTTCAGGACCTTTTCCACAAGCTCATCGGAGGCCTCTTCGCTTATATATGCGTAGAGCCTGCCTTTCTGCTTATCTATCTCGGAGCTGTATGGCCTGAGCTTATCCTTTATGTTATGCCTCAGCCTTTTCTCGAATAGATTCCTGTTCCCGCCTTTGAGCGAGATCTCGCCTTCTTTTATCAGATAGAGCTTGTCTTTCATCGTATCTCCTTGATGGCATTTATAAATGCCTCAGCGCTCTCTTCATCCGTGTTTCCGGAGAAGGATATTCTCACTGCGTTCCTTGCCTTGCTGCCGTTTATGCCCATGCTGAGGAGGATTTTCTCTCCTTCTCCCTTTGCATTGTTTGAGCATGCAGAGCCGGAGGATGCAGAGATGCCTTTGTCCGATAGCATCCTTACATATACCTCCGATGGAAGCGGAGAGACAAAGGATATTATATACGGGGATGCATCCTCTGGGGAGAGTATCTCCAGTCCCTGCCTTGTCAGGGCCTCCCTTATCTTGCTATTCAGTGCCTTGATGCGCGGCTGTTCCTCATCGAAACGCTTTATCCATGACAGCACGGCTTTCTCAAGAGCTGCGATGGCGGGCAGGTTCTCTGTTCCTCCGCGCTTTCCATGTTCCTGGCCTCCCGCTGGAGCAAGCGGCCTGAAAGCAGATGGATTTCGGAGATACAGCATCCCGATTCCCCTCGGTCCATTGATCTTGTGCCCTGAGAATGAAGCCCCGTCTATTCCAAGCGAAGTGATGTCATACGGGACCTTTCCAAGCGCCTGCACGGAGTCTGAGAAGAAGAATATCTTCCTTCCACCCTTCTTTTCGTACTCCCTTACGGTCCCTGTCAGCGCTTTTATGTCCTCGACAGCTCCCGTTACATTGTTTACCGCCATTACAGCAACAAGCTTTGTATCCGGTGTCAGCAGGGAGGCAAGCTCATCTGGGGAGACCCTTCCTCCCTTTGCTTTCAGCTGCACAGTATCCCACCCATGGTGCCTGAGGATTGGAAGCCATGAAGCCACGGCCTCATGCTCGATTGAGGAGATGATTATCCTTCCTGGCTCATTGAACAGGAGAGAGGAGAAGACAGATGCAATCGAATCGGTAGCGCCCGATGTAAAGAAAAGCGAAGAGGACTGTATACCTATCACCGATGCAATCGATGACCTTATCCTTTCCAGTTCCTTCTTTGCTTTTATTCCATCTCTATGGACTGAGGATGGATTTCCGAAGAACTCCTTCTCTGTCCTTATGTATGCTTCAAGCGCTTCATCTGAAAGCCTTGTCGTAGCAGCGTTATCAAAATAAAGGTCCATGGTGAGTATTACATTGTTTTCCGCTCTTTTCTGCAAGCGGTCCCATCTGTATAATTCTGTTCCATGGAAAGAATCTTCGCTGTGCCTCTGAAGGGAGGTGCCGTAACTGATGTATATATGCTCAGCTCAATGGATGAGCTTAGTGGGAAGCTTCAGGAGTATGACCGTTCGATATTCATCTCTGATGAGAACGCCTCAAAGCTGGTTGAACGCATTCCTGAAGGTGCTGTCATTATACCTCCGGGAGAGAGAATGAAGGGATGGGACAGTGTCAGCAGGATGCTGTCCGGCGCATTGGAGCTGTCGCTTGCGAGGGATGGTGTATTCATCGGATTTGGCGGTGGTGTAGTGCTGGATCTTGCAGCGTTCGCTTCCTCGGTCTATATGCGTGGTGCGAGGCTTGTGCTCATCCCTACGACGCTTCTGTCGATGGTCGATGCGACTCTTGGCGGCAAGACCGGCTTTGACTACAAAGGGATAAAGAACCTTGTCGGCACGTTCTATCCTGCAGAGGCTGTCCTGATTGTCCCGGAGACGCTCCGCACGCTGCCTGACAGCGAATTCCGCTCAGGTCTGGGAGAGGTGGTGAAGCATGCCCTGCTTTCAGAGGATACCAGGCTCTGGAAGTTCCTGAAGGAAAACCATGACAGGATTATGGCCCGCGACAGCGAAGCGCTTTCTGAGATGATCAGGCTCTCTCTTGAGGTGAAGATATGGTATATAACCAGGGATCCTGAGGAGAAGAAGGGCATCCGGTCCGCTCTCAATCTCGGGCATACGTTCGGCCATGCCCTGGAATCGGTAAATGGTTTCTCGATATCCCACGGGGAAGGTGTGGCCTGGGGCATGCATATGGCGCTCAGGGCCGGAACAGCTCTCGGTATCACTCCGGAGAATTTCCGAGAGCAGGCCTTCTCCCTCCTTTCGCTCTATGGATTCGATTGCAGATACCCTATTCCCGATGATGGATTCCCCGCTTTCATGAAGGCCATACACAGTGATAAGAAAAAAAAGGGAGGAAGCGTAAAGTTCGTGCTGATGGAAGGACAGGGCCGGCCCGTGCTGACAGCGCTTGATGATGCTGTCGTCAGGAATGCCGTGGCAGGGTTCAATTGACCCATATGATGTAATGGCTTATGATTCCAGAGTAAAAGAAAGAGCAGGGGTTGTTGGAAGACTATGAAGAGCGCTAGGCTGAGCATCAGCCAGGAATATCTCAGATTCACCATCGAGGCCGATGGAGAATCATTGACTGAGGAACTTGAGAAGACATTCACGGATATACTCGAGGGCGATCTTTCCGCTGATATCGCCGTGTCCTCGTATATACGTTCTGAGCATCTTGATGCAGCGGCAGAGGAATGCCCTGCCGATGAGATGTCCCGCTATCCTGGAACACGGTGCCTTGTGAACTATTTCGGCATCAAAGATAAGCCGGCTCTCCGCCGTGTTGATAAGATGATCTCATCACTTCGTACTGCAGAGCTTCTCCATGCTCCTATCGATATGCCTTTTACATTCGACTATCTGAAGGCAGTGCACTCCCATCTCTTTGGTGATATCTACCCATCCGCTGGAATGATCAGACGGTCCCTATCTTCAAAGCATACGGAGTTCTGCCAGCCTGAATACATTGAGAGCCAGGCGGGAATCCTGTTCTCGAAGCTCCGTGATGACCATTACCTAAGCAGAATCGATGATGTCGATGATTTCGTAAATGAACTTGCCTACTATATGGGCGAGATGGAAGCCCTTCACCCATTCATGGATGGCAATGGAAGGTCAACCCGTTTCTTCTTCAACTCACTTGCGCTTGCTGCAGGCTATGAGATAGGGTGGGGAAGCGCTGACCCCGATCACTTCCTTGAAGCGAATGTCGCAGCGCTCGATGGGGACTATCAGGCGCTGATCGATGTGCTTGAGGAGATTGTCATACCTCTTTCGGACGAGTAATCACAGGAGCGAGAGCTTTCTTGCGATATCCTCTGCGCCCAGATAGCTGAATACAGCTTCCTTGAGTTTCACGAAGGTGCCTATGAGAAGGTCCATTACCACATCCCTTGGGCTGTCAGGCACTACATAGCTGAAATCCGCTTCAGGTGTCTCTCCTGTAGGCGTGAATGGGATAAAGGACCAGTCTGATGTATTGAATGTGCTCTCAAGCATCTTCTCATCCTCATCAGGAAGGGCTGGATAGAAATCGATATCGGTTATATCTTCGACATCATCGACGGAAAGAGCATATGACTGCAGTGCTCTGTCAGAGCCTTCATTTGGGAGGACGAAACCTATGGCCTTTGTCTCAGGCCCGGTGTAATCCAGGAATACCTTGTAGAAGCGTTTCGGTACGGATACCTCATTTGCTCCTATCGTCTCATATGGACCGTCTGTAAGCACAGGTCCCGTGACTATGAAAATACTTCCATTGTCATAGGCTGCGGTTCTGGCAACAGCCTCAAGTTCTGCCCAGATTCCTCTGTTGAATGATGGGGCCTGCGGAGCCATATTGGATAGGAAGAATGTATCGCTCATAGCATCTTCCGACCACTTGAAGTCCGCTGCTGGGGCCATGTGCCCCCTGTCATATCCGCTTCCTCTGTAGTCCTGGAGTGAAGCCGATCCCGTAGGAACCGAAGGATCCGCTCTGAAGTTGTCATCGCGCTCGGAGGCATTGCCCAGTACTTCATCGCGAGTGAGCTCGTAAGCCACCCATGACGGCAGCTCATGCTCCTCATTATATGAAAGGGTATAGCCGGTATGCTCTATGATCCTCTCTCCCGGGATGGCTGCCGGCAGCTCAAGACCAGCTATTGCTGGTCCATCCTGAACCTCTTGCAGTTCATCGGATGAAGGTGTCAGGTATGAAAGTACAAGGAAGAGTACTATAAGCACAACCAGAAGAATTACGATCCTTCTCAGAAGATGCTTTTTCCTTCTTGTTTTCCTACTAGCCATTTATGAATCCCTCCTTGATTCCACCAGTTCTCTTCAGCGCTATGAATGTAGCTGCAAATACGATATATACCGCTATTATGGATATAATATCACTGGGGAGAACACTGTTGATAAAGAGTGCCTCCGTCATCATCGATGATGATGAGTAGTTCACGAAAAGCGCAATGTGGATATTGTTCACAGCATGCATTGCGGCTGTTGCCTCGAATCCTTCCGATGCAATTGCCAGAAATGCGGCAAGCGCTCCCCATGAAAAATAATAGAGCAGCGGAAGAATTGATGCAGAGGCTGAAACCTCCCTGTTGCCCAGATGCGGAAGAAGGAAGAATACGCCTGAGAAGATAATGAATGGAAGAGATTCAGCAAGGCGTGCCGGCATTCTCTCCCCATATGCGATTCTCAGAGGAATTGAACGGAAGAATATCTCCTCTGCTGCAGCCTGCATCGGCGTGAGGATGATGACAGCGGCTGCCTGTACTGCAAATACCCATGGGCTTACATCTGTTGGCGAGATGCTTCCTGAATAGATGATATCCATTGCAATCAGCATCAAAGCGTAGATCGCAGCCGGAATTGCTATGCATCCAATGCGTATCTTTCTGCTTATGAGATTCTTGATGGAAGAATGCATAAGGTGCGCGCCGATAGCAATCGTGATGAATGCAGCAAGATATGGGATATGAGTCGCCAGATAGCCACGAAGAAATAATGGAACTGCATCTGCAGCCTCTGGATTCAGCACGATAGCTATCTGTGCAATCAGGAATATCATGGCGGAGAGAATCATCAGTGCTGCCCAGCGTAGCTTTTCCATAGCAAGAAACTAGCATAATCAGAGATAAAAAAACAGGCAGTTGCCTGCCTGTCATAAGGAAGATAAAGGAATCACTCCTCATCAAAAGTCTCAAGCTCTTCAGCCTCGCCCTCTCCTGCAGAGAAGTCCTCAGCCTCGGAAAGCTCTTCCATATCGAGCGTGCCGAAGCTTTCGAACTCGAATCCTGCGAGCGAAGCATCAAGCTCATCGAGAGCGGAGGTGATGGCCTCATCGATTGCCGCCTGGTCAGTGCTGACCTTGTCTAGAAGCTCCTGAAGCTCCTTGTTGTGGTTCTCCACAAGCGTAAAGCGTGCCTGAAGCTCCTTGTTTTCATCGCGCAGATGGTTTATGAGACCTACTGCCTTCTGAACCCTCATCAGCAGCAGCTTGCTGCTTTCAATCGTTGTCATCGCCTACCTCCTTTTCCGATGCCGTATCTCAGGCGAGAACTTTCTTGACCTCTCCTACAAGTGCTGCGAATGCTGCCTTGTCCTCGATAGCCATGTTGGAGAGAGCCTTTCTGTTGAGCTCAATCTTCGCAAGCTTGAGGCCATGCATGAACTGGGAGTAGTTAAGTCCCTCAGCCTGCACAGCTGCAGAGATTCTTGCGATCCAGAGCTTTCTGAAATCTCTCTTTCTTTCCTTTCTGCCACGGTATGCATACTGGCCTGCCTTTGCGACAGCATCTTTTGCAATCCTGTGGTTCGTAGATCTTCTTCCGTAGTAGCCTTTGGCCTGGTCGAGAATCTTCTTCCTTCTGTCCTTGCGTCTTGTTCCGTCAACTGCTCTTGGCATTTTTCCTCACCTCCTGATCATGCATAAGGGAGCATTGATTTTGCTCTCTTTGCTTCTACGTCGCAGAGAATTCCCTTATGGCGGAGATTCATCTTCCTCTTGGAACTCTTCTTGGTGAGAATATGGCGGAGACCCATCTTCTTGTAGGCCACCTTGCCAGATCCGGTGACTCTGTAGCGCTTGGACGCTGACTTTCTTGTTTTCATCTTAGGCATTTCATGCCCTCCTACTGCGCCGCAGGGAACAAGAACCCCTGAAGCTGCTTTATATAATCTCCATGCGGAGGTTATTTCACTTCTTCTGGGGGGAGACTGTCATGCTCATCATCTTCCCCTCCATGAGAGCGCCTTTGTCGAGGTTGTACTGTACACCAAGCTCTGTCAGTGCATCAAGTATCTTGTCGAGCACAACCTTTCCCAGCTCAGGATGGGCAAGCTCACGGCCACGGAAACGCACCGATACCTTGACCTTGTTGCCCTCACCGAGGAATTCGGCAATAGCCTTGCTCTTCGTCTCCAGATCATGCTTCTCAATCTTAGGCTGCATCCTGATCTCCTTGATCTTGACTACAGTCTGATTCTTTTTTGCCTCTCTGGACTTCTTCTCCATCTCGTAGCGGTATTTGCCGAAATCGAGTATCTTGCATACCGGAGGGTTCGCATTCGGTGAAACCTCCACCAGATCCATCCCCGCTTCATCTGCGAGGCGGCATGCCTCAGGAACATTCATTACGCCCCTCTGTACGCCGTTCTCATCGATAACAAGCACCTCGCGTGCCCTTATCTGCCGATTGATTCTCAGATCTTTAGTAGCCAACTGTACTCCTTGTATGCAGCTTTCTGCGTTTATCGCTATAAGAATAGTGGCACTTCTGCCACAATTCCAAGTTTATACCATATAATGGCATATGCTGTCAAAAAGCATAATGTGGATATATCGATATTCCTCCATCTTTCTTCCTTCCTGGATCGCATGTATGGAAGATATCCGCTATTGATGCCAGCTGTTTGCCATATTTCTCTTAACGTGTGGTCTTCGGAAGCTCGTAGATATGGCCCCTGAAGTAGTAGATTATGAAGAGAAGCGATGTCACTACCCATGAGAACGGATACGAGAAGAGCACACCGAACAATGTCGGGTTGATCGCAGGGGAGACGTAGATCCAGACGATGCGGAGGACACAGATTCCGAATACGGAAATAAGTGTAGGTATAAGTGATTTGCCGACGCCCCTTATCGCGCCTGACAGAAGTTCGATGGCGATATATGTGATGTACCAAGGGACAATATACTTCATTATTGATACACCGATCTCAAGGACTGCACTGTCCGTGATGAAGAGCATAAGGCCATAGTGCCCGACAAGGAAGTATCCTGCTTCGATTGCCAGTGTTGATGCTGCGGCCATTATCGTGACTGTGAGGACTCCTTTCCTTGCTCTGTCTATCTTCCCGGCTCCGAAGTTCTGTCCTACGAATGTAGTGATTGCGATGCTGAATGCATTGATGAACATCCAGAAGATCTGGTCAAGCTTCGACCATCCCGCCCATGCAGCAGCTGTATCTGTGCCGTACTGGTTTATCGCGGCCTGGATTATGAGATTCGAGATTGTGTACATAATTGACTGGATGCCCGCTGGGAATCCAATCATAAGCATCTGTCTGAGAAGGGTCTTATCGAATGCAATCTTCCTGATCCTGAGCTTTGTGGAATCCTTCCTTCTCATAAGGGTGATGAATATAAGGATCATGGATAGGATCTGGGAGATGACGGTCGCAATAGCAGCTCCCTCGACGTTCATCCCGAATACTCCTACAAACAGCAGGTCAAGGACAATATTCGTGAGACAGCTGGCTATGAGAAAGTAGAACGGGCTTCTGCTGTCTCCCATCGCCCTGAATATGCCTGCTCCCATGTTGTACATGACGACAGGTATTCCTCCGAGGAAATATATCTGCATATAGCTGACAGCTAGCGGAAGGACATCGTCAGGGGTGCCAATGAGCTCGAGCATTGGCTTTGTGAATACATAGCCGACTATTGATATGATAAGCCCTCCGACTAGGGCAAGCGCGATGGCTGTATGTATTGATGCCGAAACCTTCTCATCATTCTTAGCTCCATAGTGCTGTGATATGATGACAGTTGCGCCTGCTGCAAGACCCGTGAAGAATCCGATGAGCAGGTTTATCGCAGTGCCTGTGCCTCCGCCTACGGCGGCAAGGGCTTCCTTGCCGAGGAACTGGCCCACGATGATAGCATCTGCTGTGTTATACAGCTGCTGGAAGAATGTACCGAACAGGATAGGGAAGAAGAAGGCAAGCAGCTGCTGCCAGATTACTCCCTCTGTGATTCCGTTGCTGCTTGTAGTACGCGCTTTCACATGAGGGAGTATAGCCTGCCCATGTCCTTATGAGAAGTGGGTCAGATCAATCTTGATACAGGTCTTCTGCGTATAGCGATCCTTGTCGCGCATCCTTTGCCGAAGAGCCCTTCCATCCCCTCGGTATATCGGCTTACAAGGGAGTCAGGCACATAGGCCTGGATCGTACCAGCGAAGCCCCCTCCATGGACTCTGGAGGCACCGTCTCCTTGGAGTATCTCCTCAGAGAGCGCCAGTGCCAGCGATATCCCCTGGTCTTTAGGAGATGATGATGGGTAGACGTTCTGCAGAAATCGGAATGAGCTCAGCCCTGATTCCGCAACAAGATAGAGGAATGTATCGATATCCCCATCCCTGAGCTCCTCGAGCATCAGGTCAACGCGCTTGTTCTCCGTGAAGAAATGATACGCCCTCAGAAGAGCTCTGTCGTTCTGGACTTTTTCCCTTATATCCTTCATATCCCTGAGGAAATCATGGAAATCAACATCAGCCAGATTCTCTTTGCCATAATATGCCGCGACCATCCTCATCTCAGGCGGGACTGCGGCATATTCCCCCGTGAGATCTGCATGGGAGCCCTTGGTATCGGTGATTATCATCGTGTAGCCATAGGAGGAGAAATCCACATCGAGCGGGGTCAGTACAGGGTTGTCAGCATCATGGAAGTCTATCCCGACAATTCCACCCTGAGCGCAACATGCCTGGTCAAGCAGCCCGGAAGGCTTGCCGAAGTATACGTTCTCCGCATACTTTCCGATCTTTGCAAGCTCAATCGGCTCAAGCTTGTCGCAATTGAACAGATTGTTGAATATCTCTGCAGTCAGAACCTCGATTGCTGCTGAGGATGAGAGCCCTGAGCCCTTGAGAACGCGTGTGGTGGTATTGGCCTGCCATCCTCCGATCTCTATACCTCTTTCAGCGAAAGCATTGGCTATTCCCCTGACGAGCGCTTCCGTTCTGTTCTTCTCATCTTCCTTCACGCTTCTGTCAGAGATGTCCACATCCACTATAGGGAAACCCTCGCTTGCGATGATCACATGGTTGTCATCGCGCTTCGTGACAGCACCAATCGTATCGAGGTTTATCGTGCCTCCGATTACCTTCCCAAGATTGTGGTCGGTATGGTTGCCGGCTATTTCCGTTCTTCCCGCTGCAGAGAAGATGGCAGCATCGCTTTTTCCGAATAGCTCCTTATGCTTGTCAAGAAGCGCCTCAAAGCGCTTATCCATATCCGCTTCCGAGTACTCATGCCCATAAAGGTCTGGATAGATACTATGCAGGCTTTCCATAATAGATTCTCTCCTTGCTAGAGGATTCTATCACAAAT